>NZ_VFOX01000001.1:613317-919976 GCF_006716345.1 Microbacterium saperdae | reverse complement strand
CCGGCCTTCGACGAGATGATGAGCTCGTCGCGATAGGGACGGAAGTCCTCCGCGAAGATGCGTCCGAAGTTCTTCTCCGCCGACCCGTAGGGCGGACCGTAGTTGTTCGCCAGATCGAAGTGCGTGATGCCATGGTCGAAGGCGTGGCGCAACAGTGCGCGCTGGTTGTCGAGCGGGATGTTGTCGCCGAAGTTCCACCACAGTCCGAGCGAGATCGGCGGCAGATACAGGCCCGACGAGCCGACCTGGCGATAGGCGAACTGCTGGTAGCGGCTCTCGTCCGCGGTGTACGGACGGTGCAGCTCGGGGACATCGGGGCTGAAGCGCGAAGACTCGGTCACCGTGCCAGATTAGCCGGTGATGCCCACCTCATCGATCGATCCGGCGTGCTGGGCGATGCGCTGATAGTCCTCGACCGTGAGGTCTTCGCCGCGCGCAGTGGGTGCCACGCCCGCCGCGATCAGCACTTCGGATGCCGCCGCCGAGCTGCCGAAGATGCCGGACAGCGCCTGACGGAGCATCTTGCGACGCTGGTTGAAGGCGGCATCGACGATCCGGAACGTGCGGCGACGCTCGTCCTCACTGCCGCGCTCGCCCTCTGATCGATCGAACCCGACCAGCAGGCTGTCGACGTTCGGCACCGGCCAGAACACCTGACGGGACACGGTGCCGGAGAGCTTCCACTCTCCGTACCACGCGGCCTTCACACTCGGAGAGCCGTAGATCTTCGAGCCGGGCTTCGCGGCGAGGCGTTCGGCGACCTCCGCCTGCACCATCACCACACCGCGCTGCAGGTAGTCGAAGTTCTCGAGGAAGTGGAGCAGCACCGGGACGGAGACGTTGTACGGGAGGTTCGCGACCAGCACCGTGGGCTCGCCGGGGAGCTCAGTGATGCGCAGCGCGTCGGCATCGACGACCGTCAGCATCTCGGGCGCGACGCCGTGCTCGACCACGGTCTGCGCGAGGCGTGCGGCCAGGCGATGATCGATCTCGACGGCGGTGACCGCGGCCCCGGCCTCCAGGATCGCGAGCGTGAGCGATCCGAGCCCTGGTCCGACCTCGACCACGCGCTCCCCCGGCTGCACCCGGGCCGCATGCACGATCTTGCGCACGGTGTTCGCGTCGACCACGAAGTTCTGGCCGAGCTTCTTGGTGGGGGTGACGTCGAGCTCGGCGGCGAGGCGGCGGATCTCGGTGGCGCCGAGCAGGGTGACGGTCATCCCCCCATTCTCGCCTATGCGCGGCGACCCGCTCGGCACCGCCGTGTCCGAGGCCGCTACTGCTGTGGACGGATGCCGAAGGCGTAGGGCGATGTGATCGCCGAAGTGTGGGGCCTCACCGGCCCGTGGTGGTTCGCCTTCGTCGGCGCGGCGCTGACCCTGCTCTTCGTCTGGAAGCCGATCTCGCAGAT
Organism: Microbacterium saperdae; assembly: GCF_006716345.1. Lineage (NCBI taxonomy): Bacteria > Bacillati > Actinomycetota > Actinomycetes > Micrococcales > Microbacteriaceae > Microbacterium > Microbacterium saperdae. The sequence continues at coordinate 918,565 of NZ_VFOX01000001.1, read as the reverse complement.
CGTGAGTGCGGCACCCGTCAGCGAACCGATGCCCGACGAGAGTCAGGCGTCGAAGGAACCGTAGACCCGCAGCGTGTTCGCGGCGATCTGTGCCGCGAGCTCGTCGACCTCGATCCCGAGCTCCGCCGCCATGAACCGCACCGTGATCGGCACCAGGTAGGGTGCGTTCGGCCGTCCTCGCAGCGGAACCGGCGTGAGGAACGGCGCGTCGGTCTCGACCAGGATGCGGTCCAGCGGCGTGACCTGCAGGGCATCACGCAGGTTCTGCGCGTTCTTGAACGTCACGTTGCCGGCGAAGGACAGGTGATATCCGGCATCCGCGCAGAGACGCGCCATCACGTCGTCTCCGGAGAAGCAGTGGAACACGGTGCGCTCGGGCGCTCCGACACGCGTCAGGGTCTCCAGCACCGCCTCATGCGCGTCGCGGTCGTGGATCTGCATGGCGATGCCGTGCTTCTTCGCCAGCGCGATGTGCGCTTCGAACGACTCGAACTGCGGTGCCCGCCGTTCGGGCTCCGTGCGGAAGAAGTCGAGACCGGTCTCACCGATCGCCCGGGCGCGCGGGTGCGCGGCGAGCTCGTCGATCACGGCGATCGCTTCGTCGAGCCGTCCCGCCTCGGCGTAGGTCGGCGCGTCGTTGGGATGGATCGCCACGGCGGCGAGCACCCGCGAATCCGACGCTGCCGCCTCCACGGCCCAGCGCGACGACTCGATGTCACCGGATGCCTGGATGACGCCCGCGATGCCCACCTCCGCGGCCCGGTCGAGCTGCTCGGTCAGGGAGAGCGGATCGTCACCGTCGAGGATCTCCAGATGCGCGTGATTGTCGTAGACCGGCACACGCAACGGCTCGGGAGCCGCCGGGTAGCGCAGATCCTTGCGTCCGTCGCCCGAACGCTCACGCACGTAGGTGTCCGCCATGGCTCAGACGGCGGACTCCACCCGCGGGAACAGCGGAGCGAGTCCGTTGACGCTGGCACCAGGGCGCAGCGCACCCCAGGCTCCGGCCTCGCGGATCGGCTGGTCCTGCAGACGCCCGAGGCTCGCGACGGCGCCGAGCGCGTGCCACAGCTTCTCGGTGGCCTGCGGCATCACGGGCGACAGCAGCACGGCGAGCGCGCGCAGTCCCTCCGCGCACGTGTACAGCACGGTCCCGAGGCGCGCGCGGTTGTCCTCGTCGCGCGCCAGAGCCCACGGCTCGTTCTCGGTGATGTAGCCGTTGAGCGCATCGACGATCTTCCAGATCGCGGCGATGGCCTCGTCGATGCGGAACTGCTCGACGGCGGCATCCGCGTTCGCTGCGGCATCCGCCACGATCTTCTGGATCGCGAGGTCCTGCTCGGTGTACTCGGCGGCCGGGGGCACGATGCCCTCGAAGTACTTCTCGATCATCGCGGTGGTCCGGGATGCGAGGTTGCCGAAGCCGTTGGCGAGCTCCGCCTGATACCGCGCGGAGAGGTCCTCCCAGGAGAAGGAGCCGTCCTGCCCGAAGGCGATCGCCGAGAGGAAGTAGAAGCGGTAGGCATCCGAGCCGAAGACGTCGGTGATCTCGGTCGGCGCGATGCCGGTGAGCTTCGACTTCGACATCTTCTCGCCGCCGACCAGCAGCCAGCCATGCGCGAAGACGCCCTTGGGCACATCGAGACCTGCGGCCATCAGCAGTGCCGGCCAGATGACGGCGTGGAAGCGCAGGATGTCCTTGCCCACCACATGGTAGGCGGGCCACCGGCGCGCGAAGGTCTCCTCGTCGGAGCCGTAGCCGACCGCGGTGGCGTAGTTCAGCAGTGCGTCGACCCACACGTAGATGACGTGCGACTCGTCCCACGGCAGCGGGATGCCCCAGTCGAAGGTGGAGCGCGAGATGGAGAGGTCCTTGAGACCCTGGCTCACGAAGGAGACGACCTCGTTGCGCGCCGAATCGGGGCGCACGAAATCGGGCTGGGTCTTGTAGAGCTCGAGCAGGCGGTCCTGGAACTCGCTGAGCTTGAAGAAGTAGTTCTTCTCCTGCAGCAGCTCGAGTGGCTTGGAGTGGATCGCGCACACCTTGAGGCCTTCGAAGGGTCCGGTGCCGTCGACGATCTCGGACTCCGGCTTGAACTCCTCGCAGCCCACACAGTAGAGCGCCTCGTACTCGCCCGCGTAGATGTAGCCGCGGTCGTAGAGCCGCTGGAAGAACGTCTGCACGTTCGTCTCGTGGCGCTCCTGCGTGGTGCGGATGAAATCGTCGTTGGCGACGTCGAGGGTCTCCAGCTGGGGGAACCAGCTCTCGGTGACGAGCTTGTCGACCCACTCCTGCGGGGTCACGCCGTTCGCCGCCGCGGCCCGCAGCATCTTCTGACCGTGCTCGTCGGTGCCCGTCAGCATCCAGGTGTCATCGCCCGCCTGGCGGTGCCAACGCGCGAGCGTGTCGACGGCCACCGTCGTGTACCCGTGACCGATGTGCGGCACATCGGAGGGGTAGTAGATGGGCGTGGTGATGTAGAACGATTCGCCTGCGGGCATGGGGACAATTCTAGGTGGGATGGAGGGACTGGTTACGCCGCCCGGAAACGATCACGACCGGCACTCAGTCCACGGTCACGTCGACGCGGTGCCAGCCCTGCGCACCATCGGGAGCCGGAGGCGCCTGCTGCTCGACCTGCGTGTCGCCGTCGACGCTCAGGGCGCGGCACTCGATCGTGTGGCTGCCGCTCTCGGCCGCCCACGGCATGCTCCACTGCACCCACGTGTCGGCCGAGATCGGCGCCGCGAGATCGGCGGAGCGCCACGGCCCGCCGTCGACACGGACCTCGACGCCGGCGATGCCGACGTGCTGCTGCCAGGCCATCCCCGCGATCACGGAATCGCCGGCCTCGATCACGCGGCCGCCTCGGGGGACGTCGATGCGCGACTGCAGCTTGATCGGGCCGTGATCGGACCACCCTCGTGGGGTCCAGTACCCCATCGCACGGTCGAAGCGTGTGACCTCGAGCTCGGTCACCCACTTCGTCGCCGACACGTAGCCGTAGAGCCCCGGCACGACCATCCGCACCGGGAATCCGTGCTCGATGGGCAGCGGCTCGCCGTTCATGCCGATCGCCAGCAGCGCGTCACGATCGTCCGTGAGCGCCTCCAGCGGAGTGGACGCGGTGAATCCGTCGATGGAGGTCGAGAGCACCATGTCGGCATCCGATCGCACTCCGGCCCGCGCGAGGAGCTCACGCACCGGATGGCCCAACCAGCGCGCGTTGCCGATCAGGGAGCCGCCCACCTCGTTCGACACGCAGGCGAGTGTGACGAACGACTCGGTCATCGGCAGCGCCAGCAGCTCGTCCCACGTGACCGTCACCTCGTGATCGACCATGCCGTGGATGCGCAGCGACCAGTCGGCCGGGTCGACTCGAGGGACGATCAGCGCGGTGTCGATCCGGTAGAAGTCCGTGTTCGGGGTGACGACAGGGGCGAGCCCGGGGATGGCCAGCTCCGCCGCGCTCGGCACCGCCGCCGCGGGTGCCGCCGCCTTCGGCAGGTGCAGCGCCTCGCGCACCGCGTCGATCGACCGCGTCGCGCCGCGCGCAACATTGCCGACCGCGAGCGCGATGAGTCCCGCGGCCGCCGTGCCGGCCGTCCAGAGCAGGAACCGGCGGCGGTCCTCGTGGTCGGGGGCGAACCCCGCGATCGGGCGCAGCCTGCGGGTGAGCAGTCGCAGTGCGACGACCGCGACGACGGCGGCGACGAGGCCCGGCAGCCACGCGAAGGGTCCAGCACCCGGGCGGATCATCGCCGCAACCAGTGTCAGCGCACCGAGGCCGCCCACGATGACGGCGCCCACGCCGGATCGCCAGGACTCCAGGATGCCGGCGGCCGCCGCAAGGGCCGCGAGCACGAGCGCGATCCCCGTGATCAGCGCCGCCTTGTCACCGGTTCCGAACAGCGCGATCGCGGTGTCCTTCGCCCAGCTCGGCGCGAGGTCGATCAGCCCGCTCCCGATCACGGCGAAGGGGCTCGCGCTCGGCTCGACCACGGCCGCGACGAGCTCGGCCAGCCCGACGGCGACGACCGCCGCACTGAGGCCGGCGGCGGCCGACCGCAGCCGGTCCCCGCGCGTCGTGCGGATCGCGTGCGTCATCATCCGAGAGTAACCCCGGCGCGTGGTCCCGGCTCCGTTCGCGCCCGTTTCATCGGAGTTGCCCACTCGGCCTGCGCGCTTCGCTCGGCCTTGTGCGCTTCCCTCGGCCGAATCGCGGAGATCCGGCCGAGGGAAGCGCACATCCCCGCGCGAGGTGCCGCGGGAGCATCCGGTTCAGAGCGCGTTGCGCCGTGCGACCTCGCCCAGCCAGGCCAGAGAGGGCTTCGGCGCGCGCACGAACGTCTCGCGATCGAAGCCGATCAGGCCGAAGGTCGGCGCGAATCCGCTCGCCCACTCGTAGTTGTCCAGTGCGCTCCAGTGCTGGTAGGCGCGCACCTCGATGCCATCAGAGATCGCGCGGTGCAGCCCCTCGAGCGCGCCCTGCGTGTAGGCGATGCGGCGGGTGTCGTCGGCGGTGGCGATGCCGTTCTCGGTCACGAGCACCGGCACTCCTCCGCTGCGCTCCCAGGCGCTGCGGACGCCGAGCTCGAGGGCCTCCGGATAGAACTCCCAGCCGGTGAGGGTCGTCTCCACGTCGGGGCTGACCGGACGGGGCCCCTCGGGTCCGATGAAGGTGCGCGTGTAGGCCTGCACGCCGACGAAGTCGTCGCCGGCCGACTGCTCCAGGTACCAGTGGTCGCGCGGGTCGCCGTACTCGGCGAGCATCTCGTCCGCACCCGGCTCCCCCGTCGAGTGGAACGCCTGCGTGGCGATCGTCCACCCGGCCTGTGCTCCGGCGACGCTGTGCACGATCTCCGATGCCCGGTGATGCGCGTCGAGCAGGGTGTCGGCGACCGCGAGGTCCGGATTCGGAAGGCCGAAGGCGACGAGGTTCGCCGCGTCCTCTCCCCCGGCGAGCATCGCGGCGATGTTCGGCTCGTTGATGGTGCAGACGTAACGGACGCCGTCGAGGATCGGCAGCACCGTCTCGACGTAGCGGGCGAACAGGTCGACCGCGTCATCCGCCCGCCAGAATCCGTCCTTCTGGAACCACTGCGGCACCGTGAAGTGCATCAGGGTGACCGTCGGGTCGAGGCCGTTCTCGCGCGCCGTGTCGATCATGCGGCGGTAGTGGTCGAGCATGGCGCGTGAGACGAACCCGCGCTCGGGCTCGATGCGCGCCCATTCCACCGAGAACCGGTAGGAGTTGAGTCCCGCCTCCGCGAGCAGGCGCATGTCCTCCGGGTAGCGGTGGAAGTGGTCGGCGGCATCGCCGGACGGCTCCACCATGGGCGAGCCGGGCGCATGCTCCATCGCCCACCAGTTGCTGGTGGTGTTGTTCCCCTCCACCTGGTGGGCTGCGGTCGCGGCGCCCCAGAGGAAGCCTTCAGGGAATGAGAGCACGGAGGCTCCTTTCTATTCGGGGTGTGGGAGTCAGCGTGCGGCGCGGGCGGGGTTCGGCACCGCGTCGAGCAGTTCGACCGTGTACGGATCCTGCGGATGCTGCAGGACCTGGGAGGTCTCGCCGCGTTCGACCACCCGCCCGCTGTTGAGCACGAGGATGTTCTCGGTCACGAGTCGCGCGCTGAGCAGATCGTGCGTGATGTAGAGCATGCTGATGCCCCAGCGTTCGCGCAGATCCTCGAGCAGGGCGAGCACGCCGGCGCGCAACGAGACGTCGAGCATCGAGACCGGCTCATCGGCGATGAGCACTTGAGGATCGCTCGCGAGCGCCCTGGCGATCACGACGCGCTGACGCTGCCCGCCCGAGAGTTGATGCGGCAGCTTCGCCGCGAACTGCTCGACCGGGGTGAGCCCCACGGTCTCCAGCAGCTCGAGGACGCGCGCCCTGGCCTCCTGCCCGCGCAGCGGCGTGTAGTTGCGCACCGGTCGGGAGAGCGCGTACTCGACGGTGTGCAGGGGGTTCAGCGCCGCATAGGGGTCCTGGAACACCATCTGCACGTCCTTGCGCAGGTCGCGCAGACCGCCGCGGCGCAGTGTGGCCACGTCGACGTCGCCGAACTTCACGGTGCCGGCGGTGGGCTTCTCGACCCCGGTGATCAGCTTCGCGATGGTCGATTTGCCCGAGCCGGATGCACCGACCAGCGCGAGCGCCTCGCCGGGCTCCAGGCGGAACGACACGTCATCCACAGCGACCACGGCCTCCTGACCGCGGCGTGGTGCCGGGTAGCGCTTCGACACGCCCTCCACCACGATCGCGGCATCGGCCCGGCGCAGATCGCGTTGCGACACGGTCGGCAGCGTCTCGGTGAGATCCGTGCGGACCCGTCCCTCCCGTCGGCGGGTGCCGAGGTCGACGAAACCGGGGATCGAGATGGTCTCGGCGCGCGGATCCGCGTAGTGGCTGAGCAGCATCCGCGTGTACTCGTCCTTCGGAGCGCGCAGGATGTCCTCACTGCGGGCATCTTCCACGATGCGCCCCTCATGCATCACCATCACGCGGTCGGTCGCCTCCAGCACGATCCCGAGATCGTGACTGATGAGGATGGCGGTGAACTGCTCGGCCTTCTGCAGGTCGCGGATCGTGTCCATCACCGCGTGCTGCACGAGCACGTCGAGCGCGGTGGTCGGTTCGTCGAACACCATGAGCTGCGGTTCCAGCGACAGGGCGAGCGCGATCGACGCGCGCTGCCGCATGCCGCCGGAGAGCTCACCGGGGTAACGGGCGAGCACCTCGGGATCGAGGCCGACCTTGCCGATCAGCTCGCGGGCCCTGGCGTCACGGGCGTCGCGGGGCACATGACCGTGCGCGGCGAAGATGTCCTGGAAGTGCGCACCGACCGTGCGCACCGGGTTGAGCGCGTTCATGCCGGACTGCAGCACCATCGCGAAACCGCCCTGACGCTGGCGACGCAGCTCCTCCGCATCCAGCTCGCGGATGTCGCGACCGCCGAACAGGATGCGGCCTCCGCTGATCCGCGCCGGCGGCTTCTGCAGTCGCGTGAGCGCGAAGCCGAGCGTGGACTTGCCCGATCCGGACTCGCCGACCAGCCCCACGAACTCTCCGCGACGGAGCGTGAAGGAGACGTCCTCGACCGCGGTCACCGGCACGGCGCCGGGCGAGGCGTATTCGACCGAGAGCGAATCGACCTCCAGCAGCACGTCATCCGCATTCATGGCGTTCATCGGCCCTTCCCCTCTCGCAGGCGCGGATTGGAGATGCCATCCACGCCGAAGTTGATCAGTGTCAGGCTCAGGGCCAGCAGTGCGATGCACAGACCGGGGGCGAACAGCAGCAGCCACTGCCCGGTCAGCAGCGAGTTGGAGTTCTGCGCCCAGTAGAGCATGGTGCCCCAGCTGACGATGCTGGAGTCTCCGAGGCCCAGGAACTCGAGCCCCGCCTCGGCGAGGATCGCCGCGGTGGCGGCGCCGAAGAGCGTGCCGGCGATGATCGAGGTCATGTTCGGGAGGATCTCGCGGAACACGATGCGCGCCGCACTGTCTCCCGAGAACTGGGCCGAGGCGACGAAGTCGTTGCCGCGCAGCGACTGCGTCTGGCTGCGCAGCACGCGTGCACCCCACGCCCACCCGGTGACGACGATCACCGCGATGATCATCAGGATGCCGCCGTTCTGCAGGTACGCGGCGATCACGATCATGAGCGGCAGGCCGGGGATCACCAGGAAGAGGTTGACCACGAAGCCGACCACCTCACCGGCGAAGCCGCGCATGTAGCCCCAGCTGAGTCCGATGAGCACGGCGACGATCGTGGAGAGGATGCCGGCGGCGAAACCGACCAGCAGGCTGATCTGCGCCCCGTAGATGAGCTGGCTCAGCACGTCCTCCCCCGCAGCCGTGGTGCCCAGCCAGTGGGCGGCCGAGGCGTCGGCATTGCGCTCGAAGCCGTTGTCCTTGGCTCCGTAGGGCGCGATCACCGGGGCGAACACGGCCACGAGCACGAAGAAGGCGAGCAGGCACAGCCCGAGTCGGGCCTTGCCGTTGCCCCAGAGGGTTCCGATCATGCGCCCGAAGGCGCGCCACGGACTCGGGGAGGCGATGCGGTCGGCAGGAAGCTTGACGTTCATGGTGGAAGTCATCGGCGGGTCCTTGGGTCCAGTACGCCGTACAGGATGTCGACGAGGAAGTTGGCGATGAGCACGCTCACGGTGATCATCAGGAAGAGCGCCTGCATGAGCGGGTAGTCCTGCCCGATCACGGCGTTGAACAGCAGATATCCGATGCCGGGATAGCCGAACACCTGCTCGACGAGGATGGATCCGCCCACCACGCCGCCGAGCGTGAGCCCGAAGCCGGTGAGGTTGGGGAGGATCGCGTTCCGCGCGGCGTAGCGCAGGGCGATCGTGCGCCCGCGCAGTCCGTTCGCCTCGGCGAAGGTCACGTAGTCCTGACCGAGCGTGTTGATCATCGCGTTGCGCATGCCGATGATCCAGCCGCCCAGCGAGGTGAGCAGGATCGTCAGCGCGGGGAGCACCGCGTGTATGGCGAGGTCGGAGATGAACTCCCACGTGAAGCCCGGTGTCGTGGTCGCGGAGTAGGCGCCGGTCGTCGGGAACCAGTGGAGCACGTAGCCGAGGAAGAACAGCAGCAGCAGCGCGGTCCAGAAGTACGGGAAGGTGCTGAGGAAGGAACCGGTCAGCGTGGGCAGGCTGTCGAGCCAGGTCCCGCGCCGCCAGGCGGCCGCCACACCGATCAGCGTGCCGATCACGAAGGCGAGGATCGTGACGATCCCGACCAGGCCGATCGTGTACGGCAGTGCGGTGGAGACCATGCTCGCGACCGACTGCGGATAGAAGGTGTAAGAGACGCCGAAGTCCAACCGGGCGACCTGACCGAGGTAGGTGACGTACTGATCCCAGACGGAACCGGTCGGCACGCCGAGCTGCGCCTCGATGGCCGCGCGGGTGGCGTCGGAGACCGGACCGTTCTGCGAGAGCTTCGCGATCGCGGCGTCCGCCGGAGAGCCGGGCATGAGCCGCGGGAGGAAGAAGTTCAGAGTGATCGCGGCCCACAGGGTGAGCACGAACAGGCCGAACTTCTGGAGGAGGTACTTCACTTGTCGTCTCCGTTCACTCGCTCGAGCTTCGTGAAGATCATCAACGGCGCCGAGTCGTAGTTCTGCGGGATCATGTACGGATCGTCCGCGGTGGGCCACCCGGTGAACTTCGCGTCGTTGAACAGCCCCCAGATGCCGCCGTAGTAGAGCCCGATCACGGGGAGTTCGTCGTAGACGACGCCCTGCAGCTCCTTCACGATCTCGGCCTGACGGGTGGTGTCGACGGTCTCGCGGTACTCGGCCAGCAGCCCGTCCACCTTCTCCGACTTGTAGCGCTCGAAGTTGTTGGCGGTGGGCTCTCCCGACGGCACGTAGAACTCGCTGGAGAGGAGGTTGTTGTAGGCCTGGTAGACGTCGCCGTTGCCCATGCCGCCGATCGCCATCTCGAAGTCGCCGTTGCTGATCGCGCTCTGGTATCCCGCCGGCTGTGGGAGCTTGAGCGTGACCTTCACCCCGACCTCGGCGAGCTGGCTGCGGACGGTCTGCGCGGCCCTGGTCCAGTCGGTGAAGCCGTTGGCGGTAGTGAGCGCGAACTCGAGCTGCTCGCCGTCGGCGTTCACGAGACGGTCGCCGTCGAGCGTGTATCCGGCCTCGGCGAAGGCCGCGAGCGCGGCGTCCTCGTCCTGAGTGATCATGCCCTGATCGGGGATGCTCGGATCGAGATACTGCTCCTGGTTGGGGAGGATGAGTCCGGTCTGACCGGCGGGCTTCATGTATCCCTCGGAGGCGGTTTCGGCGATCTCCTCACGGTCGAGGGAGAGAGCGATGCCGCGGCGCACGTTCACGTCGTCGAACGGGGCGACCTCGAGGTTCGGCATCAGGGCGATCACGCCACCCGGCGGGAACCACCAGGCGTTGTGCTCGCTCGCCGCTCCCCACGTGCCCTCGACGTCGGAGATGAACGCGTAGGCCCAGTCGTAGCCGCGGCTGACGGTGTCGAGCTGCGAGTTGGTCGCCGGGAGGATGATGTGCTCGATCTCGATCGAGTCCGCCTGCCAGTAATCGGGGTTCTTGTCCATCGAGTACTGCTGGTCGTTGTAGTTGCCCAGCACGAACGGCCCGGTGCCGACGGGGTTCTCGTTGCGATAGGTGCTCGGGTCCTTCACATCGGCCCACAGGTGCTCCGGCACGATCATGGTCAGTCCGAGGATCGAGAGCGAGGGGGCGTCCTCGCTCTGCAGGTGCAGGATGACGTCGTTCCCGTCGGTCTCGACGCTCTCCAGGTGCTGCCACGCGCCCTTGATGTCGAGCGACGGATTGTCCTTGAGCAGCTGGAAGGTGAACGCCACATCACCGGGGGTGAGGTCCTCGCCGTCGCTCCACTGCACGTCGTCGCGGATCGTCATCACGATCGTGCGGGCATCGGGCTGCGACCACTCGGTCGCCAGCCAGGGGTTGAGCGTGCCGTCGAGCGGGTTGACCAGGATCAGCGGTTCGTAGATCCACCGCGAGGCCGTCCGCGTGTTCGTCAGGTACGGGTTGAAGTTCTTCGTGAAGAACGGATTGCCCTTGTCGGCGTTGATGAGCATCGTGTCGGCGCCGATCGAGGGATCGGGCTGCGATGTGATCTGGATGCTGCATCCGCTGAGCACGACGGCCGCGGCCGCCAGACCTACGATCGCGGCTCTGCGCCAACGCCGGAGCGTGTGCTTCTTCGACACCCTGCCACCTCATGTCGTCTCTGTCATGAAGGGCGTCACGTGGTCGGGACGCCCTGCGGACCGTGCCGCATGAGCGAGTGTAAGCGCATACATTTCTGCCTCGCAACCCCTTGACAACGGGCCGATGCCTCCTGTCCCCTTGCCATCACTGGCGTGGGAACGGTGCCACGGCGCCCCTAATCCGGCCTCTGCGAGCTCTCTCTCAGCAGGATCTGCAGCGGCAGATGCACCACGAGCGGCTCGGCGTCCGGACGCTCCAGACGGCGGGCGAGCACCTGCACGGCCGCGCGACCGAGATCGATCATCGGCTGGCGGATCGTGGTCAGCGGAGGCCGTGAGAGCGTCGCCGCCTCGATGCCGTCGAAGCCCGTCACCACCACGTCATCCGGAACCCGGAGGCCCACGGAACGGAACACCTCGAGCGCGCCGAGCGCCATCTGGTCGTTGGCGGCGACGAGCGCGGAGGGTGTCGTCCGCGCGAGGATCTCCTCGGCCGCACGCCGACCCGAGGCGCGGGTGAAATCGCCTCTGGCGACCGTCACGGCATCGAGAGATCTGCCCGCCTCTGCGAGCGCGGCGGCGAAGCCGTCCCAGCGTTGGGCACCGTCCGGAGAGTCCTCAGGGCCGGCGACGAACGCGAGCGCGCCGTCGCCGATCTGCGCCAGCACGTGGCGCGTCAGCTCCGCCATCGCCTCGGTGTTGCTGACCGTCACGTGGTCGTAGTGGTCGCCGCGAGGCGGGCCGGACAGCACCACGACCGGAATGCGGCGGGAGAGCCCGGCGAGCTCCTCCTCCGGCACGCTCTCCGCCAGCACCATCAGTCCGTCGACCTTGCCGGCCATGTCGCGCACCGTGGCACGGGAGGGGTCATCGCGTCCGACGCCGATCATCAGCACGAAGCCCTGCTTCCACGCCTCCAGCTCCGCGCCGCGCAGCACCTCGTCGAGGAAGAGCAGGGTGTGGTGCTCCTCGCCCGGCTCCGCGGCGTCCTGCACGACCGTGAACGGCTTCGCGGCCGCGGCGCCGGAGGTCAGCACATCGAGCGGCGGGGCCTCTTCCGCGGCGTCGAAACCGGGGAAGTACAGACCGAGCACGCCCGTGCGCCGCTCCGCGAGCCCGCGCGCGCTGCCGCTGGGCACGTAGCCCAGCGCCGTGACGGCATCCAGCACCCGCTCGCGCGTGGCCGGACGCACGGCATCCGGCGAGCGCAGCACGCGCGACACGGTCGCGATCGACACGCCGGCATGGTCGGCGACGTCGTACACCGTGGCTGTCTTGGGCACGATCGCATCCTCCCTCCGTGCGTGTCGACCCAGGCTACCCGTGCGACGTCTTCCGGCGCTGCGCGCGGCTCCGCAGAGGATCAGTCACTTCACGCGGGCGGCGAGCGCGGCCTGGTACAGGTCGCGCGAGGAGAGCCCGGAGAGCGCGGCGACCTCGGAGGCCGCCTCCTTCAAGCGGATGCCATCGGCGACGAGCTGCTGCACCTGCGCGAGCGCATCCTCCGGAGAGGCGTCGCGGTGCGGAGCGCCCTCGACGACCACGACGATCTCACCCTTGACGCCGTCCTTCGCCCAGGAGACGAGCTCGGAGGCGGTGCCCCGACGCACCTCCTCGTAGAACTTCGTCAGCTCCCGGCACACCGCGATCCGGCGCTCGTCGCCGAAGGCGCCGCCCATGTCGGCGAGCGAGGAGGCGAGTCGGGCCGGCGACTCGAAGAACACCATGGTGCGCGGCTCGGCAGCCAGCGCGCGCAGCGTCGAGCGCCGCTCCCCCGGCTTGCGCGGGAGGAAACCCTCGAACGTGAACCGATCCGTGGGGAGTCCTGAGATCGCAAGGGCCATCAGCACGGCGCTCGGCCCGGGGATCGCCGTCACGGTGACCCCCTGTGCGACCGCCTCGGCGACCAGTCCATAGCCGGGGTCGCTGACCGTCGGCATTCCCGCGTCGCTCATCACGACGACATCGGTCTCGACCGCGAGGGCGGCGAGCTCGGCGGCCTTCTGCTTCTCGTTGTGGTCGTGCAGCGCGATCAGCCGCGGCCGATTGGCGATCTGCAGCGCCTGCAGCAGGCGTCCGGTGGTGCGCGTGTCTTCGGCGACCACGACCTCCGCGTTCTCGAGGACCTCGATCAGGCGGCGCGAGGCGTCGCCGAGGTTTCCGATCGGCGTGGCAGCGAGGATGATCACCCGCTCAGCATAGGCGCGTTGTCTAGGCTGGACCGGTGACCGCGCCCGTGCCCCTGCTGCCTGCTCCCGAGGAGCGGCTGACACGATACGGGCAGCTGCGCGACCGCGTCCTGCTCGATCCTGACTGGCGCCGCTCTGTACGTTGGCTCGCCCCGCTCGTGGTCACGGCGATCGCGGCCGTGCTGCGGCTGATCAACATCGGCCATCCGCACCAGCTCGCATTCGATGAGACCTATTACGTCAAGGACGCCTGGTCGCTATGGACCCTCGGCTACGAGGGCACCTGGGGCGAGGGGGCGAACGACGCCTTCGTCACGTTGCAGCAGCTGCCGCTGTCGGAGCAGGGCTCGTTCATCGTGCATCCGCCGCTGGGCAAATGGCTGATCGCGCTGGGCATGGCGATCGGCGGACCGGACAACAGCGCCGGATGGCGACTGGCCACCGCGCTCCTGGGCACGGCCTCCGTGCTGCTGGTGTACCTGATCGCGCGGCTGCTGAGCGGATCGATCGTGGTCGCCACCGTCGCGGGCACCTTGATCGCGCTCGACGGTCTCAGCATCGTGCTGAGCCGGATCGCCCTGCTCGACGGCATCCTGACGTTCTTCGTGCTGCTCGGGGTGCTGTTCGTCCTGCTCGATCGCCGCCGGACGATACCGCTCCTGGAGCGCGCGGACCCCGACGCCCCCGACCCGTTCTGGGGTCCGATCCTGTGGCGCCGTCCGTGGCTGATCGCCGCGGGTCTCGCCCTGGGTGCGGCCTGCGCCGTGAAGTGGTCGGGCCTGTACGTGCTCGCCGCGTTCGGCCTGTACGTGGTGGTGACGGACGCCCTCGCCCGCCGCCGCGCCGGTGTGGTCCTCTGGCCCTCGGATGCGGCGTTCCGCCAGGGACCGGTGTCGTTCCTGCTGCTCGTGTTCCCCGCGCTCGCGGTGTATCTGATCAGCTGGACCGGTTGGTTCGTGACGGCGGGCGGGTACGACAGGCAGAGCGATGCGAATCCGCTGGTCGCGCTGTGGAAGTACCACCAGTCGATGCTCGGCTTCCACGTGGGGTTGAACCGCGGGCACCCCTACGCGAGCCCCGCGTGGGAGTGGACTTTCCTGCTGCGCCCCACCGCCGTGTGGGTGGGCACGGATCCGGCCTCCTGCGGCGTCGACCACTGCATGGCGGTGATCTCCGCCGTGCCGAACCCGCTCATCTGGTACGCCGGGGTCGCCGCAGCCGTGTTCCTGCTGTTCCTCCTGGTGCGCGGCTGGATACGCCGTCAGCCGGTCGGACCGGAGATCAGCGTGCCCCTCGTGGGCCTCGCTGCGACGTACATCCCGTGGCTGTTGTTCCCCGAGCGCACGATCTTCCAGTTCTACACCGTGGTCATGGTGCCGTTCCTGGTGATCGCACTCGCCATGACGTTGCGGGTCATCGCCGGACGCCGGGAGGATCCGCTGTACCGGCGTCAATCCGGCGAGCGGACCGTCATCATCTTCCTGGCGTTCGTGGTGCTGGTCTCGGCCTTCTTCTACCCGCTGTGGGCGGGCATCAGCGTGCCATACGAGTTCTGGCGCCTGCACAACTGGCTGCCCGGCTGGGTCTGAGCCGCGTCGCCTCGATCCGCGTCACCGCGTGACGGGCTCATCCCCGGCGACGTGCTCGACCAATGGCAGCACCCGCCCGGACAGGTGCGTGCGCATCGCGATCGACGATGCCGTCCTGGCCACGCCCGGCACGAGTGCCACGCGGTCGAGAACCTCCTGCAGCTGCGTGGCGTCGCGCGCGACCAGGCGCAGCTGCATGTCGCTGGCTCCGGTGACGGTGTGCATGTCGACGATCTCGGGCACCGCGTCGGCGAGGGCTGTGGCGACCTCGTCGTGCCCGACCTTCTGATCGATCTCGACCAGGCAGAACGCGACGACACCGTAGCCGAAGCCGCTCGGATCGATGCGCGGCACGATCGCCTCGATCACCCCTCCCTCGTGCAGGCGGGCGAGTCGGCTCGTGGCCGTGCCCCGGGCGATCCCCAGCCGCCGCGCGCACTCCAGCAGCGGCAGCTGGGGCGACTCGGTGAGCAGCCGGATGAGCTCCGCGTCGAGGCGATCGATGCGCATGCCCGCGCCTATTCCTTGACCACGCCGGCGCGCGCCATGCCCCGCGTGAGGCGGGCGACGATGAGCAGCACGGCGGTGAGGCCGAGCGTCAGCAGCAGCTGGATGCGAGCGGCCTCATCGATCATCGCCAACGCGATGACTCCGGCGAGCAGCACGAGGCACAGCCACGACAACCACGGGAAGCCCCACATCCGCATCGGCATCGGAGTGCCGTCGCGGTCGGCCCGACGGCGCAGGATGATCTGCGCGAGCGCCGTCGCGGTCCAGATGACCAGCAGTGTGGAACCCACCACGTTGAGCAGCGCCGGCAGCACCACGTCGGGGAACGCCCAGTTCAGCCCCACCGTCACGAACCCGAAGGCCACCGAGGAGAGCACGGCGACGAACGGCACGCCCTTCAGGCTCGTGCGCGTGATCCCCTGCGGAGCGAGGCCGCGTTCACCGAGCGAGAACGCCATGCGCGAGGCGCCGTAGATGTTCGCGTTCATGGCCGAGAGCAGCGCCACCACCACGATGAGCGACATCACGAGGTCGACGCCGGGCACGTGCAGCGTCGCCAGCACGGCGGAGAACGGTCCGTCGAGCACCGCGGGGGAATCCCACGGCAGCACCGCGACGATCACGAAGATCGAGCCGATGTAGAAGATCAGGATGCGCACCAGCACCTCGCGGACGATGCGGCGGATGTTGCGCGCCGGGTCATCGGATTCGGCGGCCGCGATCGCGACGACCTCGGTGCCTCCGAACGCGAAGACCACGATGAGCAGAGCCGCGGCGATGCCCGTGATGCCGTTCGGGGCGAATCCGCCGTTGTCGAAGAGGTTGCTGATGCCGGTCGCCGGCACCCCCGGGATCAGCCCGACGATCGCGCACACGCCGACCACGAGGAACGCGATGATCGCGGCGACCTTGATGGCGGCGAACCAGAACTCGAAGCGGCCGTAGTTGCTCACGCCGAACAGGTTGACCGCGGTGAGGGCGACCACGAAGATCAGCACCCACAGCCATGCGGGGACACCGGGCACCCAGCCGGCGACGATACCCGCGGCCCCCGTCGCCTCGGCGGCGATCACCACGACGAGCTGGATCCAGTACAGCCATCCGACCGCGCTGCCGGCGCTGCGACCCATCGCCTTCTGCGCGTAGGAGCTGAAGGCACCGGAACTGGGACGAGCGGCCACCATCTCGGCGAGCATCGCCATCACGAGGATCACGATCCCGCCGGCGACCAGATACGAGATCAGCACGGCGGGACCGGCAAGGCCGATCGCCTGGCCGGAGCCGACGAACAGCCCGGCTCCGATGGCTCCCCCGAGCCCCATCATCGAGATCTGTCGGCGCGTGAGTCCCGGGCGCAGTCCCTTGGTCGTCGTCGTGGTGACGGGCACTTCGGTCATACGGTCGCCTCCTTGCGAGCGGAAAGATCGGGGTTCGCGGCGGATGCCGCCAGCGCGGCCTCCACCCGGTCGATGTCCTCGGCGGACCCCGAGGAGATGCGCACGCCCTCGCCCGCGAAGGCACGCGTGATGACGCCGCCCTCGCGCAGCAGCGTCTCGAGCTCCTCGGTGCGCTCCCCCGCGGGCACCCAGACCAAGTTCGCCTGCGAGCGGACCGCCGGCCATCCGGCCGCGGTGAGCAGCGTGTGCAGCCGGTCGCGCTGTCGCACGACCTCGTCGATGCGGATGGCGAGCTCGTCTTCGGCATCCAGCGACGCACTCGCCGCGATCTGGGCGAGATCGGTGACGCCGAACGGGACGGCGACCTTGCGCTGGTTCTCGGCGATCTCCGCCGGCGCGATGGCGTAGCCGATGCGCAGACCCGCCAGACCGTAGGCCTTCGAGAAGGTGTGCAGCACGGCCACGTGCGGGTGGCGGCGGAAGAGTTCGATTCCCGCGCCCTCGGTCCCACCGGAGTAGTACATCGTGCGATCGAAGTGCACGTAGGCCTCGTCGATCACCACGAGCACGTCCTGCGGGACCGCGGCCACGAAGCGCTCGAGCTCGTCGGCGCCGACCACGGTTCCGGTCGGATTGTTGGGGTTGCAGATGAAGATCAGGCGCGTGCGCGGGGTGATCGCGGCGAGCATGGCGTCGAGATCGTGCACATGCTCCGAGGTCAGCGGCACGGCGACCGGAGTGGCACCGGCGATCCGCACGAGCGACGGATAGGCCTCGAACGACCGCCAGGCGAACATGACCTCGTCACCGTCACCGGCGACCGCGTGGATCAGCTGCGCGGCGATCTCCACGGATCCGGCGCCGACCGTGACCAGGGAGGGATCGACGTCGTAGCGCTCGGCGAGTCGACCCCGCAGGGCCGCCGCGCTCATGTCGGGGTAGCGGTGGATCGATCCGAGCCGATCGTGCACGGCGTCGATCACCGAGGGAAGCGGCGGATGTGGAGACTCGTTCGAGGAGAGCTTGGACGCACCGGCCGGAGCCGAACGCCCCTGTCGGTAGGCGGGCACGGCATCGAGTCCGCGGCGGGTGGGGAGGGGCATCGGCAGAGCATCCTTGCTGTGATCCTGGCGGCGCAGGCGGCGACGCCTGCTGTCGCGCAACAGTAGACCGGATGCCGACAGCTGGGCAATCGGTGCAGCGAAAGGTGCGCATCACGCGCAGTCCGACGCGAGCAGCGCGCCATCCGCTGTGCAGACTGTCCAGCTGGAGCGCGCACTCAGCCGGAGTGGCGGCGCGTCGCCCATGCCGCACGCACGGCGCCGAGCGCCTCGTCGAGAGTGATGCCGTCGGTCGCATCCACGAAGGCCTGAGCCGCCTCGCGCACGCGCACCCCATGGGCGTTGCCGCCCCGCACCCGTGTGCCGCGGGCACGACTGCTCTCGATCAGTCCCTCGGACTCGAGGGCCGAGTACGCCTTCGCGACCGTTCCGGCGGCGACGCGCAGGTCGGCGGCGAGCTGCCGGATCGACGGCAGACGGAATCCCTCCGCCAGTGCGCCCGAGCGGATGCCGTCGGCGATCTGCGAGCGCACCTGCTCGAACGGGGCGACGGGGCCGGCCGGGTCGACCGTGATCATCGAACGCTCTCCATCCTGGTCGCCGCCTCTCCGATCGTCACGGCGGTCAGACCGGCGAGGGTGACACTCACGATACTGAGCACCAGCGCCACGACACCCGAGATCCAGAGCGCACCCGACGCGATCGACCACACCATCGGCGTGCTGCCGGCGATCATCGCGTTGCCCATGGCCATCCCGGCCGTCGCCGCGATGCCTCCGAACGAGAAGAGGACGGCACCGATACCGAGCTTCAGGATCACCTCGACCGAGCGCCGCCGCCACAACCCGTCGAGCAGCGCATCGGCCTGTCGTGGGAAGGCCGGCGTGGCACTGATGCGCTGCAGCGCGATCAGCGTGCACGCCGCCAGGAGGACGAGGGCGATGAGTGCCGGTACGCCGTAGAACCAGCCGGGGTACGGGCTCGACCATGAGGAGAACTCCTCCGACTCGAAGCCGATGGTGCGCGAGCGCCCCTGCTCATCGAGCGCGGCCGTCATCCCGCAGAAGAGCACGAGCACGAGGAAGGCCACGGCCGAGAGGAGGAACGCCGCGGCCCATCGCGCGGGCACGGCGGAGAGGGCGGAGCGCGGTACCAGTTGTGCGGCCCGCGGCTCGTCGTCGCGCAGCACGACCTGACGCGGAGGGGTGGCACTGTAGAGCAGCATGCCCGCCGCACCGGCGACCAGCGGAGCGACCGCGAACGGCTGCCCGAGCATCTCGGGCAACGCGATACCCGCCAGCGCGCCCGCGATGAACACGGCGGTCGCGAACACCACGGCGATCACGGCGCGACGACGCGCAGCGCGGAGAACCGGGAGGAGCCGCGCGGACGGCGCATCTTCCCGCCGCCGATGCACCGCGAGCCACACCACGACCGCCGCAGCCACGATCCCCAGCGCATACGCCACCATCATGATCCCCGCCATGATCACCTCCCACTTGTGTACCACTCGAACGGTACACAGGGCATCATCTGTGTGTCAACTCCTTGATACACGTTGCCTTGCGCCGGGCGCCGCAGGGGATACGATCTCCTGCATGCCTGCGCCGTCCGGATTCGACTTCGTGGTGCGCGGCGACGACGTCGTGATCCGACACCACGGCGTGACAGCCACGGTGCTGCGGGGCGCGCGAGCGCGCGACTTCCTCACCGAGATCGAGAGCGGCGACACGCAGCTGCTGATGGCGCGACTGACCGGGAACTACCGCCGAGGGAACGAACGCACCGCGCGGCAGCATCCGCGCAACGCGCGCTGAGTCCGGCGCGAGTCAGCGCTCCAGCGACAGAGAGCGCGGATCATCGACCGGCAGACGGCAGACGAAGGCGCGGCAGTCGTAGGCCAGCCCCTCACCGCCGGGCGGCACATCACCCTTGCCCTCGAACAGCTCGAACCCGGCATCCGCGAACGAACGTGCCTGCGCGGGGGTGACCACGGCGACGGTGTCGGCATCGGCCCGAAGCGCCGTCACCGCCAGTGCACCGGTCACGTCCTCCGTCACCACCACGATCTGCCGGGGCGGGTCGACCAGGCCCGCCGCCACGAGCAGCAGGCTGCCGTGGGCGAACGGCTGGTCGATCCCGCGGGCGCCATGGTCACGCACCGCACTCACGGCCGCCTCCCGATACCGCTCCCCCGCCCCGAGTCGCCATGCGGTCAGGGCGGCGGTGGCGATCGCCGCGACATCAGAGGGCAGGTCGCCATCCGTCTGGTCGGGAGAAGCGGCGATTCCGTGCGCCGCGAGCAGAGGATCGCTGCGCCCGCCGTCGAGAGCCTGATCCAGCATGTCGCGGGCGACAGACGCCCAGGATGCCTCGCCCGACGCGAGCGCGAGCGCGAACAGCCCGTCGGCGAGCAGCGCCAGATCCGCGCCGGTCGCGACGGCAGCCGAGGCGACGCCGTCGAGTGACGTCCGCACGAACTCACCGTCGGCGCCGCGGTTCACCCGCAGAACCGTCTCGGCTGCCCGCGCTGCCGCATCGATCCAGGAGGGCTCACCCCACCGCGCGCCGGACCGCGCGAGCGCGCCGATCGCCAGGCCGTTCCACCCGGTGATGAGCTTGCCGTCGACGGAGGGGGGCTCCAGCCCTGACCGCTCCGACACGGGTCGCTGGTAGTAGCCGCCTTCATCGCGACGCCCGTCGATCCAGGACTCGGAGTCCTGCGCAGCACCGAATCCGCCTTCCGGCCGCTGCAGCGTCGTGATGAGGAAGCCCGCGATCCCCCGGGCGGTCTCGGCGTCACCGGCGTCGAACGCGACCTCGAGCAGTTGGGCGTTGTCGGTCAGCATCCGCTCGTAGTGCGGCACGGTCCAGTCTCGCCGGGTGGCGTAGCGGAAGAACCCGCCATCGGCATCGCGGAGGTCGGAACCCGCCATCGCGACGAGCGCCCGCCGCGCCGAGCGCGCCGCGTTCGGCGCCTCGCGCACGAGCAAGGGACTCTGCAGGAAGCGCAGCGTCGTCGCGACAGGGAACTTCGGGGCTCCACCGAACCCGCCGAACTGCTGATCCTCGCGCGCGGCGATCGCCTCGGCGGCCGTCACCAGCGCCGCTGCCGAGGGCAGGTCCGTCGGCGCCGCCTCCGCAGCCCGGAGCAGGGCATCGGACACGGCATCCGCCGACTCCTCGGCCTGCGTGCGACGCTGCGTCCACGCCTCCCCGACCGCCGCGAGCACCTCGCGGAACGACGGCAGCGGGGGTCGCGCGTCCGGCGGCCAGTAGGTTCCGGCGAAGAACGTGCCTCCGCGCGGGGTCGCGAACACGGTGAGCGGCCACCCGAGGTTCTGCGTGAAGGCGGAGGCGGCGGCCATGTAGGCCCCATCGACGTCGGGATGCTCCTCGCGGTCGACCTTCACCGCGACGAAGCCGCTGTTCATGAGGGCGGCGATATCGGGATCGGCGAAGGACTCCCGCGCCATCACATGGCACCAGTGACATGTCGAGTAGCCGATCGAGATCAGCAGCGGCACATCGCGGCGTTGCGCCTCGGCGAATGCCTCGGGCCCCCACGGGTACCAGTCGACGGGGTTGTCGGCGTGCGCCCGCAGGTACGGGCTGAGCGTGTCGGCGAGCCGGTTGGTCATGCCCTCACGCTACGCCGCCCGTAGCGGTGACGGGCTGTCAGCCGACCAGGAGCTCGACCGGACGCGAAGCCGCATAGCCGACCAGCGGCAGGGCGCGCTCGGCGGCGAGGGCGATGCGCGAGCGCAGCACGTCGGAGACGATCTCGTAGCGATCGAAATCGGTGTCGCTCGCGTAGACGCCCAGCGGGAGCGTCAGCGCCTGGAAGAACGCGAAGAGCGGACGCAGCTGGTGCTCGATGATGAGCGCGTGGCGCTCTCCTCCCCCGGTGGCGGCCAGCAGCACGGGCTTTCCGACCAGGTCGTACTGGCCGACGAAGTCGAAGAGGTGCTTGAACAACCCCGTGAACGACGCGCGGTAGACCGGGCTCCCGACGATCAGCAGATCGGCGGCCTCGATGGCCTGGAGCTTCTCCTCGACCTCGGGCGGCAGCTGGTCGCGCCGCAATGCGCCGGAGAGCCGGGGGCCGATGTCGGTCAGCTCGATGATCTCCACGTCGACCTCGGCACGCTCGGCCACCGCCTCGGCGATGGCGCGGATGAGGGCGGTGGTCTTGCTCGGCTCGTGCAGGGATCCCGACACGGCCACGACGCGGTAGCGAGCTGTCATGTGTTCGACCGTACCCACGACGACGCCCCATGTCGCGGGGAGCGACACGGGGCGTCATGTGCGATCTGAGAGGTCAGTTCACGTCGTCGGGGTGCGCGCCGACACGGCCGGAACCGTCGAGCGGGTCGAGCGCGTCGATCGCCGCGATCTCGGCATCCGTGAGCGTGAACCCGAAGACATCGAGGTTCTCGCGCAGACGCTCGGCACGCACCGACTTCGGGAACACGATGATCCCCTTCTGCAGGTGCCAGCGCAGCACGGCCTGTGCAGGGGTGACGCCGTGCGCCGCCGCCGCCTCGGCGACCGCCGGTGTACCGAACAGGTCGTACTTGCCCTGGCCGAGCGGCCCCCAGGCCTCGATGCGGATGCCGTGCTCGTCAGCCCAGGCGACGACGTCGCGCTGCTGGTAGGCCGGGTGGAGTTCGATCTGGTTGACAGCCGGGACGACCCCGGTCTCGGCCACGACACGCTCGAGGTGCGGAACCAGGAAGTTCGAGACGCCGACGCTGCGGGTGAGTCCGGCCTCGCGCAGCTCGACGATCTTGGCGAAGGCGTGCACGTAGTCGTCCTTGGCAGGGGTGGGCCAGTGCACGAGGTACAGGTCGACCTTCTCGAGGCCGAGCTTGTCGAGGCTCTCGCCGATCGCCGCACGCGGCTCCTCGTCGTGATGACGGTCGTTCCAGAGCTTGGTGGTGATGAACAGTTCGTCACGCGCGATGCCGGATGCCGCGATCGCTGCGCCCACGCCCTCTTCGTTGCCGTAGATGGCGGCGGTGTCGATGTGGCGGTAGCCGATCTCGAGCGCCTCGCTCACGGCACGCTCGGTCTCGGCCGGCGGCACCTTGAAGACGCCGTAGCCGAGCTGCGGAATGGAGTTGCCGTCGTTCAGTTCGAGTGCAGGAATGGTCATGCATCCACCCTACGACCTGTGATGACAGGCACGCCCTGACCGTGACGGATCATCTCGCCGGATGACGTCAGCGCGTCGGCACGGCGGCCATCTTCGCGGCGCTCCACCCCACGAGACGCTCGAGCGGCCCCCGCCCGACGTACACCGACCACAGGGTCGTGACCACGAGCAGTCCGACCGCCATCACCGCCCAGAGGACGTTGCTCGTGAAGTACCCGCCCGGTCCCGAGAGCAGCGCGATCACGAGCACGTGACCGCTGTATGCCGACAGCGGCATGGACCCGAGCGCCCCCAGCGGGAGAAGCGGCCAGCGCAACGGGCGGCTGAGCAGGATGCACAGCGCGATGACCGCGAGGGCGAATCCTCCGGAGCCGAGGATCTCGGCCGTGCCGCCGGTGTGCGGGTCGACGGAGAGGAACGCGATCAGGGCGGAGCCGAGCGGATCGGCATCGGCGAGCGACTGCGGGTAGGTGTCCCATCCGCTCGGCTCGACCCATTCCTCGGATGAACTCCCCTCGGCCGAGTCCTCCCCGGGGAGGATGCTCATGTCGCTCGCCCCTGACGAGCCGGAACTCCACGAGAAGCTGGCGCTCGACCACGTGACTCCCGTCGCGGAACCCAGCGCGCCGAGGCCGTATCCGGCCGCAGCGAGCAGCACCCCGACCCCGAGTGCCACGCCGGCGGTACGCACCTGGTCGATGCGGAGGCGCCCGAGGGCGAGTCCGCCCAGCACGAACGCCATCCACACCGTGATGGGGTAGGTGCCGTACAACACGAAGCCGATCCCCGCACCGTAGGGGTTCAGGGTCACCGCGCCGAGGAGGGCGAGCAGAGCGGGACCGGCGAGCGCGAGGACTCCAGAGGCGACCAGCAGCTGCCACACCCGCCACCGGAGGAACGGAATCACCGCCACGTACAGCAGCCCGTAGAGCGTGAGGATCACGGCGATCGGGGTGTTCAGAATCTCGAGCGCCAGCCCGATCAGGAAGATCACGGCGCCTCGGCCGATCAGGTTCAGGCGGATGCTCGGGATGCGCTCGCGGTCGGGCAGGGTGCTGCGCCCGGTCATCAGGGCGATAGAGACGCCCGCGAGCACCGCGAACAGGATCGAGGAGCGTCCGTGCACGAGGTCGGTCCACGTGGTGGGGTCGAGCCACTGGAACGGCTCGGTCTCGCCGATGTGCGCGCCGGCCATGCCGAGGATCGCGAGACCGCGCGCGATGTCGAGACCGAGGATGCGGGGTGGTCGTCCGAACTCTCGGATCCACTGGAGGGGGCGAAGGGCGATGGTCACTCGATGATCGTAGGGGGCGATTCGCGGCATACGATGGAGGGCTATGTCCACACCCGTGATCTCGTATCCCCCGGAGCTGCCCGTCAGTGCGGCCAGGGAGGAGATCGCCGACGCCATCCGCGACAACCAGGTCGTGATCGTCGCCGGCGCGACCGGCTCGGGCAAGACCACGCAGCTGCCCAAGATCGCTCTCGAGCTCGGGCGCACGCGCATCGCGCACACACAGCCGCGTCGCCTGGCCGCGCGCACGATCGCCGAGCGCGTCGCCGAGGAGCTGCAGGTCGAGCTCGGCACCCTCGTCGGCTACAAGGTCCGCTTCACCGACAAGGTCTCCGACGACACGCGCATCGCGCTGATGACCGACGGCATCCTGCTCAACGAGATCCACCGCGACCGACTGCTCACGCGGTACGACACGATCATCATCGACGAGGCCCACGAGCGCTCGCTCAACGTCGACTTCCTGATCGGCTACCTGGTGCGGATCCTCCCGGAACGCCCCGACCTCAAGGTCATCATCACCTCGGCCACGATCGATCCGCAGAGCTTCGCGCGGCATTTCGCCCCCTCATCGGGATCAGGAGCCGACGAGGATCCGGTGCCGGCGCCGATCATCGAGGTGTCGGGCCGCACGTATCCCGTGGAGATCCGCTATCGCGGACAGACGGAGGAGACGGAAGAAGGAGTCGAGGGAGAGCCGGAGGACGAGGTCTCGGCGATCGTCGCTGCGCTGCGCGAGCTGGACCGCGAGGCGCCCGGTGATGTGCTGGTGTTCCTGCCCGGCGAGGCCGAGATCCGTGACGCCGCGGATGCGGTGCGCGGCGCCTACGCCCACGACCGCTCCCCCACCGAGGTGCTCCCGCTGTTCGGACGCCTCTCCGCCGCGGAGCAGCACCGGGTCTTCGAGCGCAGCCGTGTCGCGGGTGTGCGCCGCCGCGTGATCCTGGCCACCAACGTCGCCGAGACGAGCCTCACGGTTCCAGGCATCCGCTACGTGATCGACACCGGAACAGCGCGCATCTCCCGCTACAGCAA
Source organism: Microbacterium saperdae (assembly GCF_006716345.1). Classification (NCBI taxonomy): domain Bacteria; kingdom Bacillati; phylum Actinomycetota; class Actinomycetes; order Micrococcales; family Microbacteriaceae; genus Microbacterium; species Microbacterium saperdae. The sequence goes on along the minus strand of NZ_VFOX01000001.1, from coordinate 893,588 downwards.
CCGCTCGAAGGTGCAGCGCCTGCCGATCGAGGCGATCTCGCAGGCCTCGGCGAACCAGCGCTCCGGCCGCGCCGGCCGCACGAGCGACGGCATCGCGATCCGGCTGTACAGCGAAGAGGACTTCGACCGCCGCCCCGAGTACACCGAGCCCGAGATCCTGCGCACCTCGCTGGCATCGGTCATCCTGCAGATGCTGTCGCTGGGCTTCGGCGACATCGCGGCGTTCCCCTTCCTGACCCCGCCGGACTCCCGCGGAGTGAAGGCCGCGTTCGATCTGCTCACCGAGCTCGGAGCCGTCGAACCGTCTCGCCGGGACGGCTCCCCGCACCTCACCCGCATCGGTCGCGACATCTCGCGCATGCCGATCGATCCGCGATTCGCCCGCATGCTGATCGAGGCGGGCCGCGCCAGCTCTGCCTCCACCGTGACGCGCGACGTGCTCGCGATCGTGTCGGGCATGACCATCCAGGATGTGCGGGAACGTCCGGAGGAGCGCCGCGAGGAGGCCGACCGGCTGCACGCGCGCTTCGTGGATCCGACCAGCGACTTCCTGACTCTCCTGAACCTCTGGAATCACCTGCGCGAGCAGCAGCGCGAGCTCGGATCCAGTGCCTTCCGACGGCTGTGCCGCGCCGAGCACCTGAACTACGTGCGGGTGCGGGAATGGTTCGACGTGCACCGGCAGCTGCGCACGCTCGTGAAGTCGCCCGACCGTCAGGGCGGCGACGCCGGGACGAGCGACCCCGACGCGATCCACCGCGCCCTCCTGTCCGGTCTCCTGTCGCAGATCGGCATCCTCGATGAGCGCAGCGCGCCCGCAGGCAAGTCGCACTCCCCCGCGAAGGACCCGAAACGTCGCATCGCGGAGTACCGCGGCGCCCGGGGCATCCGATTCTCGATCTTCCCCGGCTCCGGCCTGCGCAAGAAGAGTCCCCCGGCGGTGATCGCCGCCGAGATCGTCGAGACGTCGCGCACGTTCGCCCGCACGGTCGCCGCGATCGATCCGGCCTGGGCGGAATCGCTCGCCGGCGACCTCGCCAAGCGTCAGGTCACCGAACCGCACTGGTCGAAGGATGCCGGCGCGGCCGTCGCATTCGAGAAGGTGACGCTGTTCGGGCTCGAGATCATCCCACGGCGGCGCGTGCAGTTCGCGCGCATCGATCGGGCGGCGTCACGCGAGCTGTTCCTGCGCCATGCGCTGGTCGAGGGCGAATGGGATCCGACGCGCATCGACAAGCGCGTCAGCGCCTTCTGGCGCAGCAACGGCGAACTGCGCAAGCGTCTCGAGAAGCTCGAGGAACGGGAACGACGTCGCGACATCCTCGCCGGCGATGAGGCCGTGTACCGCTTCTACGACGAGCGCATCCCCGCCGACGTGTTCGATGTCCGTTCCTTCGAAGCGTGGTGGCGCGAGGCGTTGCAGAGCACCCCGAAGCTGCTCGTGATGCGCGAGGGCGATCTGCTCGACGACGATGAGCGGGCCGATCAGAGCGAATTCCCGACGCGCTGGACGCAGGGCGACCAGGTGCTCGGCCTCGCCTACCGCTTCGAGCCCGGCGCCGCCGACGACGGCGTGAGCGTGGTCATCCCCCTCGCACTGCTCGCGCAGGTGGAGGACCGTGGATTCGACTGGCAGGTGCCGGGGCTGCGTGCCGAACTCATCACCGGTCTGCTGCGCGCCCTCCCCAAGGCCATCCGGCGCCACGTGGTGCCCGCGGCGGACTGGGCGGAGAAGTTCGGTGCCGAGCTCGAGGGCGAGGGCCCGGAGTCGCACGGCGGGTTGCCCGCACGCACCCTGAAGGAGGCGCTCGCGCGGCTCATCCAGCCCCTCGCGAATCAGCTCGTCTCGGCGGCCGACTTCGAGGAGGAGCGGGTGCCGGCGCACCTGCGCATGAACTTCCGCGCGGTCGACGAGCGCGGGAGGACGGCCGGCTCCGGCCGCGACCTCACCGTGCTGCAGCAGCAGCTGTCCGACCGGGCGCGCAGCAGTGTGGCCCGGTCGATCGCGGCACCTCCGCGTCCGCGCGGCGGTGCGAAGGAGGCGTCGGCCTCGGTGGCGGCGGCCTCGGCCCGCGGGCCCATCGAGCAGGACGGCCTCACCGCATGGACGTTCGGCGATCTCCCGGAGGTGCTCGGCACCCGCGTCGCCGGCGGCGTCGTGCGCGGATACCCCGCGATCGTCGATCAGGGCAAGACCGCGTCGGTGCGCGTGGAGTCGACGGCGGATGCCGCGGCGGCCGCGACCCGTGACGGCGTGCTGCGGCTGGTGCTGCTCGCGGTGCCGTCCCCCTCGTCGTACGTGCAGGAGCACCTCACGAGCCAGGAGAAGCTGGCACTCGCCGCCTCGCCGTATTCCTCCGCCGCGGCATTGATCGAGGACTGCCGCGCCGCGGTCGCGCGTGCCGCGATCGAACGGATCGTGCCGGGCGGCGTCATCCGCACCGAGGCCGATTTCGCTCGTGTGCGCGATGCGGTCTCCGCCGCCCTGGTCGACGACCTGTTCGCGTGCGTCTCGCTAGTCGCCCGGATCCTGACCTCGTCGCGCGAGGTCGAGCGCGGCATCAAGTCGCAGAACTCGCTCGCTCTGCTGGGGCCGCTCAACGACATCCGCACGCAGCTGTCCGGCCTCCTGCATCCCGGCTTCGTCTCGGCGGCCGGCATCGAGCGGCTGGCGCACTTCCCGCGATACCTCGCCGGCATGCTCGACCGCCTGAAGATGCTCGCGAGCGAACCGGGCAAGGACCGTGCGCGCATGACCGAGTACGAACGCATGGCGAAGGCGTTCGAGGATGCCGGTGGCACGATCCCGCTCTCCCCCGGAGCATCCCCCGCGCTCGTCGAGACGCGCTGGCTGCTCGAGGAGTACCGGATCAGCGTGTTCGCACAGCGCCTGGGCACCGCGCAGCCGGTGTCGCCCCAGCGCATCCTGAAGGCACTCGCCGGACGGTGACCTGCGGCGGGTAGCCTGGCTGCATGGCTCGCGCGATCGTCTACACCGAAATCGGCTCCCCCGACGTCCTGCATCTCAGCGAGGTACCCGATCCCCTCGCCGGTGACGGCGAGGTCGTGGTGCGCATCGAGGCGGCGGGCGTCAACCCGATCGATGCCAAGATCCGCGGCGGCAGGCGTCCCTCGCCGCCCATCACCGAGCCCCGCCCCGTCGGCTACGACGGTGCCGGTGTGATCGACTCGGTCGGCCCCGGCGTCGACGACTACGCGGTGGGAGACCGCGTCGCGATCCGCGACACGGTCGGCACGTACGCCGACCTGCTGCTCGTCCCGACCGCGAACCTCGCGCCCCTCCCCGACTCCGTCACCGCCGCGGAGGGCGCCGGCATCGGCATCCCCGCCGGCACCGCGTACCAGGCGCTGCGCTCCCTCGGGGTCACCGCCGACGATGTGCTGCTCGTGCACGGCGGCTCCGGATCCGTCGGACAGGCGGCCGTGCAGTTCGCGGTGGCCTGGGGCGCGACGGTGATCGCGACCGCGAGTCCCGCCCGGCACGATCAGCTGCGCGAGCTCGGCGCGATCCCGGTCGCCTACGGCGAAGGTCTGCTCGAGCGCGTGCGCGGAGCCGCGACCGAGGACGTCACCGTGGCGCTGGACTGTGCGGGCACGGACGAGGCGATCGAGACATCTCTGGCTCTCGTCGCCGACCGCGACCGCATCGCGACCATCGTGCGCGGGCCGGATGGCGCGTCCTTCGGCATCCGCGCCTTCTCCGGAGGATCGCCGCACCCGTTGACCGCCGAGGAGCTCGCCTGGCGCGCCGAGGCGCTTCCCGAGACGATCGCCCTGCTCGCCTCCGGCGACTTCACGATCGAACTCGGCCCCGAACTGCCTCTCGCCGAAGCGGCGCAGGCCCACGAACTCGTGGAATCCGGCGCCGCCTCGGGCAAGATCGTGCTGATCCCCTGAGCTGATCAGATCAGGTCGGGGCGACCGGTCGTCCGATCGAGAGCATCAGCCGGTTGGCCCAGTTGAAGAACGCGGCGCCGTGGATGACGTCGGCGATCTCGAGATCGTCGAGCCCGACGGCACGCAGTCGCGCGATCTCCGCCTCCCCGAATGCGCTCGGGGTGTCGGTGAGCGCGACGGAGGCCGCGACGATCGCGTTCCACCGTTCGCCGAGCTCTGCATCCACCCCCTCGTCGAGCAGCAGATCGACCTCGTCGACGCGCTTGCTGTAGTGCGCCGCGAAGCGCGAGTGCACCGAGGCGCAGAACACGCAGCCGTTGCGCCGAGAGGCCGCGGTCGCGGCGAGTTCGCGGTCGGCGCGCGGCAGCCCTTCGGCGACGTTGTAGAAGATGTCCTTGTCGACCAGCGTCCGTGCCTTCAGCACCTCCGGGTCGCGGGCGAGCAGACGGAAGTAGTCGTTCTTCGCGCGCGCGGCGTCGACCAGCCCGTCGTAGTGGCGCGCGGTCAGCTCCTCCTCGGCGAGCGGGGCCAGGTGCGGCGTCCACCCGACCTCGGCGCGGGTGAAGGCGTGCGGATGCGGGGAGTCCTGGTGCAGGAGCGCGGTGTGCGCGGCGGTCATGCTGCCTCCTCCTCGGACTCGGAGACGGCGGCGATGCCGGCCGCCGCGAGCACGCGCAGGCCCGTGATCACGCGCTGCTGGAAGGCCAGGAAGGACACGAGCTGCGACAGCGTGACGATCCCGTCTGCCGACCACCCGGCGGCCAGCAGCCGTCCGAGGTCGGCACCGGAGGCCTCACGGGGCCGCAACACGAGCAGGTGCGTGTGCGCGAGTGCGGCGCCGAGACGCTCGCCCAACGCCGCCGTGACCGCATCCGACGGCGTGTACCGTTCGCCATCCGTGCTCTCGTCCTGCAGTCCGAGCTCGGTGTAGGAGCCGAACGGTCCGCTCCCCACCGCAGCGGCCGCCTCGGTGAGCACGACGTCCGCGCGCTCGGGGTCTGCGTGCCGCGCGCGGTCCGCGTAGAACGCGGCGGTCTCGTCCGTGCTCCCGGCGAGGCTCGTCGCGAAGGCGGCGATCAGCTCGCGCTCCTCCTGCGAGACGTGCTCCGCCGAGACCGGCCGGAAGAGGGCGTCAAAGCTCGCCTGCAGCTGCTCCCTCGTGACCGGCCGGCGACGGCGCAGAGCGTCGAGCTCCGGCGTCACCCCCGCGATCTGATCGACGATGTCGTGTGTCATGCCTTCTCCTTGAGTGTGGGGTTCACGGTGTAGCCGAGTGCCGGAGCGACCTGCTCCGCGAAGAGCTCGATCGAGCGCAGCACCTGCTCATGCGGAGCGTCGACCGAGTGCACCTGGAAGGCGACCTCCGTGGCGCGGTCGAGCGTGGCATCCGCAGCGAGCGACTCGGCGACCTGCTCCGGCGTGCCCAGATGCGTGTCCAGCGCAGTGATCAGCTCCTCGATGCTGTCGTCGCCGGGGATCGTCTGCCCCTGCCGCCGGAAGCCCTCGGCCGCGCGGCGCAGTCCGACCTCGGCGAAGCGCAGCGCCTCGGCGCGATCGTCGGCCACGAACACCGTGCGCGAGGCCGTGATCCGCGGAGCCACGCCCGCGGGCAGGGCTTCCAGGTACGCGTCGACGATCGGCTCCTGCAACGCCGAGAGGGGGGCGTGCAGGGCGTCGGCCCGACGCGGCTGCGTGCGCGACAGCAGCAGTCCGTGGCCGTGCACGCCGGCGCGATGCCCACCCGGCACGGAGAACGTCGCCTGCCAGATGCGCTCCTCGAGCGTGGACGCGTCCGGGTAGAGGGCGTTGCCCTCGCCGATGTCGCGTCCTCCCAGAGCGTCGAGCAGCACGCCGAGCTTGCGGTCGTAGGTGACCGCCTTGTCGCGCACGTCCTCCCCGAAAGGAGAGAACGACGAGGGGGTGCCCCCGCTGCCGAGGCCGAGATCCAGGCGTCCACCGGAGAGCAGATCGGCGACCGTCGCATCCTCCGCGACCCGCACCGGATCTTCGATCGAGAGCGTGATGACCCCCGTGCCCAGGCGGATGCGGGACGTCTGCGCCGCGACGTGCGCGAGGAACACCAGCGGTGAGGGGAGCCCTCCCTCCGCGGCATGGAAATGATGCTGCGCGACCCAGGCGCGGCCGATGCCGTGGCGCTCGGCCTGCTGGATCTGCGCGGTCGCGAGGGCGTAGCGCTCCGCGGGTGCGGCATCGTCGAGCAGGCGCGTGAAGAACGCGATGGACGGTGCGCTCATCGGGAGACCTCCGTTCGTCCGGGAACCGCGGCGAGCAGCTCCCTGGTGTAGTCGTGCTGCGGGGCGTGGAAGAGCTCTTCCGTGACCCCTTCCTCGACGATCCGGCCACGGCGCATGACCGAGACCGTGTGGCTGATCCTCCGCACGACGGCGAGGTCGTGCGAGATGAACAGGTAGGTGAGTCCGAGCTCGTCCTGCAGCGAGGTGAGCAGCTCGAGGATGCGGGCCTGCACCGTCACGTCCAGCGCGGACACGGCCTCGTCGAGCACCACGATCTCGGGATCGATCGCCAGGGCGCGGGCGATCGCGACCCGCTGGCGCTGGCCGCCCGAGAGCTCGCGCGGGGTGCGCTGCGCGACGTCGGAGGGCAGCGACACCCGATCGATCAGGGCGAGTGCGCGCTGCTGCCGTTCCTTGCGCGAACCCACGCCGAAGTTCTGCAGCGGCTCGGCGATGATGTCGACGATCTGCTGACGCGGATCGAGAGAGGCGAACGGGTTCTGGTAGACGAGCTGGATGCGCCGCCGCAGCGCACGCAGCTGCTTTCTCGATGCGGTGGTCACATCGTCGCCGTCGACCTGGATCGAGCCGGCATCCGGACGGTGGAAGCGCGTCACGAGGCGTGCCGTGGTCGTCTTGCCGGACCCGGACTCCCCCACCAGCGCGTGTGTCGTCCCCCGCCGCACACGGAACGACACGTCGTCCACGGCGCAGAAGCGCTCGCGTCCGGCGACCGAGAACTCCTTGACCAGGCCCTCGGCCACGATCGCATAGGGGTTCTCGGCGGCGACCGCGGCCGCATCCCGCAGGAACGGCGGTGCTTCCGGGCGACGGAAACCGGTCGTGAACGCCGGCGCATCGGCGAGCAGCTGCCGCGTGTAGCCGTCGCTCGGCGCGGCCAGCACATCCGCACTCGCGCCCTGTTCGACGATGCGGCCGTCCTTGAGCACGACCAGGCGCTGCGCACGGTCGGCCGCGACGCCCAGGTCGTGGGTGACCAGCAGGATGCTCGTGCCCTCCTCCTGGCGCAGCTCGTCGAGCAGGTCGAGCACGCGGCGCTGCACGGTCGCATCCAGCGCGCTGGTCGGCTCGTCCGCGATCAGCAGTCGCGGCCGCAGGGCGATCGCGGTGGCGATCAGCACCCGCTGGCGCATGCCGCCGGACAGCTCATGCGGATACTGCCGTGCGCGCAGGTCGGGGTCGTCGATGCCGACGCGGTCGAGCAGCTCGATGGCCCGCGCACGCCGGGAGCGTCGGTCGCGATGGCCGTGCAGCCGGAGGATCTCCTCGACCTGCGCACCGATCGTGCGCACGGGGTCGAGCGAGGTGGTCGGGTCCTGCGGCACCAGGCCGATCTCGGGTCCGCGGATGCTGCGCAGCGCGCGATCCGTCCACCCCGCGATCTCCAGCTCGCCCAGTCGCACGCTGCCGCCCTCGACACGCCCACCGGCGGGCAGCAGCCCGAGCAGTGCATGCGCCGTGGTGGACTTGCCCGACCCCGACTCCCCGACCAGCGCCAGGGTCTCGCCCTCGCCGATCTCGAACGAGACGCCGTGCACGACATCACGCTGCCCCGTACGGGTGGCGTAGGAGACCCGCAGGTCCTGGACCGCGAGAACACTCATCGGGCCGCCCTTCCGATCCGGTGGCTGATGCGGTTGGCGCTCAGGACGACCGCCACGACGACGAGGCCGGGGAGCGCGGTCAACCACCAGGCCGTCCCGATGTAGTTGCGTCCGTCGGCGATGAGAAGGCCCCACTCCGGAGTGGGCGGCGGCGCGCCGTAGCCGAGGAAGCCGAGCGTGGAGATCGCCAGGATCGCGCTGCCGAACTGCAACGCGGCGAGCGCGACGATCGGGGTGAGCGAGTTCGGGAGCACATGCCGACGCAGCACGGTGAAGAACGTCGCGCCGCTGCCGTAGGCGGCCTCGACGTACTCGGTGCGTCGCACACGCGCGACCTCGGCGCGCATGAGCCGGGCGAAGGCCGCGATGCTGCCCAGGCCGACCGCGATCGCCGCATTCACGGTCCCGAAGCCGAGCAGGATGATCACCGAGAGCGAGAGAAGCAGGCCGGGGATGGCCAGCAGCACGTCGACGATGCGCATCAGCACGTCGTCGACGACGCCGCCCAGCGCTCCGGCGATCGCGCCGAGCAGCGTGCCGAGCGCGAGCCCGACGGTGACGGCGATGAGCGCTCCGGAGAGCGAGTGCACCGCCCCGTGCACGACACGGCCGAACAGATCACGCCCGAGCGTGTCCGTGCCGAACCAATGCGCCGCGCTGGGCGGGAGGAGCTTGTCGGCGGGGGTGCCGGTCAGCGGGTCGCCGGGGGCGAACACTCCGGGGATGAGCGCCCAGAGCACGGCGAGGGAGACGACCGCGACCGCGAGGTAGAGGCCCCAGGAGCGGCCGCGCAGGCGGCGGATCCTCCGCGGGCTCGCCGGCGCCGCCTCGCCGGGTGCGGGGGTCTGCTCGTCCGTGGCCGGACGGGGTGTGAGAACAGGAACGGTCATGCCGACACCTCCTGGAGGGTCGTCGTCTTCGCGGGAGCGGTCGGGGCGGAAACGCGTGCGACACGGCGCTGCCGCGGATCGATGAGCGGTGTGACGAGGTCCACCGCGAAGCTGATCAGCACGAACCCGAGCGCAGAGAGCAGGACCACGCCCTGCAGCACCGGGATGTCCTGGTTCGACACGGCCTGCTCGGTGAGGCGCCCGATGCCGGTACGCCCGAACACGGTCTCGGTCACGACCGCTCCGCCGACGAGCTCGCCGAACAGCACACCCGCGATCGTCAGCGTGGGCAGGGTCGCGTTGCGGGCGACCGACCGCGTGAGCACCCAGAGCGGAGGCGCGCCCTTCGCGCGGACGACCGTGATGAACGGCTGCGCCTGCACCTGGTCGATCGCGCGCACCAGCACCTGGGCGAGCGGCGCGGAGATCGGCACCGCGAGCGTCAGCACCGGCAGGATCAGGCCGCTCACCGGATCGGCACCGACGATCGGCACCCAGCCGAGTCCGAACGAGAACACCTGGATCAGCAGGATGCCGAGCCAGAAGACGGGAACGGCGACGAAGAGTCCCGGCACCTGGCGCAGTCCGTCGCGCAGCCAGGCGAACGGGGCGAGCGAGGACAGCCCGGCGATGAGGATCGCGATCAGCAAGGCGACGATCAGCCCGAGCGAGGCCAGCAGGAGCGTGGCGGGCAGCGCCTCCGCGAGCATCGTCCGCACGGGCGTGCCGAACTGCGTCGAGTACCCGAAGTCGCCGGCCAGGAAGCCGAGCCCGGCGTGCACGTACTGCTCCCACCAGGGAAGATCGGCGCCGTAGGTGGCGCGGATGCTGTCGAGCTGCTCGGGCGACAGGCCGAGGCTCGGATCCGAGAACTTGATCAGGATCGCATCGCCCGGCAGCAGCTGGAGCAGGAAGAACGTGGCGGTGAAGGCCGCGATCAGTACGATCGCGGCCTGCCCGGCTCGTCGGAGGACGAAACTCATCAGTGATCCGTGTGCATCAGTGCTCGGCGAGCCAGACGCCGGAGAAGGTCGGACGACCCACCGACTCGAAGGCCACGCCCTGCACGTAGGTGGCGGCGCCGTACACCTGCGGCTCCTCGAACAGCGGGATCACGTACGCCTGCTCGGCGATGTAGTCCTGTACGGCCTGGGATGCCGCGATGCGCTTGTCGGCATCGGGCTCGGAGGCCACCGCGAGGAGCAGCTCATCGAGCTTCGCGTCCTGCGAGATCAGCACATCGCGGTTCTTCGTGAAGTACTGGCTCTTGATCACGTCGAGATCCGCACGTCCGACCATCGAGTGGTAGAAGCCGGTCTTCAGCGGGTCGCGGGTGTCCTCCGCGGCGCTTCCGGCGTCACCCGGCTTGACCTTGAGCTCGACGCCGACCTGAGCCAGCTGCTGCGCGACCAGCTCCAGCGTCTGCTTCGACAGCGGCTGCGGCTTGGCCTCGTAGACCGTGATCGACAGGCGCTCGCCGTCCTTCTCGCGGATGCCGTCGGATCCGGGGACCCATCCGGCCTCGTCGAGCAGCTCGGCCGCCTTGTCGGCGTCGTAGACGTAGTGCTCCGACTCGTCCTTGTATCCGACGGCCTGCGAGGACAGCACCGACGTGGCCACCGGGTAGTTCTCGGTGAAGAGGGTGTCGACGACCTCCTGCGCGTTCACGGCCGCGATGATCGCCTGCCGCACGCGGATGTCGCCGAGCAGCGGGTTCTCCGGGCGGAGGGCGATCGAGTTGTTGACGCCGCGGGTCTGCGGGGCGTACAGCGTGAACCCGGCGCTCTCGACGCGGTCCTCGTCGAACGCCTGCACGTAGCGCACGTAGTCGGCCTGTCCGGCGAGCAGCGATCCGATGCGGACCGAATCTTCCGGAGTGACCAGCACGTGCACCGCGTCGACGTACGGACGCCCCTGGTTGGTCGCGCTCTCGGGCGCCCAGTCGTAGTCCTCGCGTGCGGCGAGCGTGTACTCGGTGCCCAGCTTCTCGTCGGTGACGGTGAAGGGTCCGGAGCCGATGATCTCCTCGGCGTTGCCGGCGCCGAAGTCCTCGATCGTGCCGTCGAGCGTCTCGGGCGAGAGCAGACCGGAGTTGATCGTCGACGTCGCCTGCAGGAAGCCGGGAGACGGTGCCGTGAAGTGGAACGTCACGGTGTCCTCGTCGACGACGTCGCTGCCGGCGTAGTTGTTGATCGCCTCCGAGATCGTCAGCCCTCGTTCGGCATCACCGAGCCCGTAGGTGTCGAAGTTCTTCTTCACGGCTTCCGCGTCGAGCGGAGTGCCGTCGGAGAAGGTCACATCCGACTTCAGGTTGAAGGTGTACTCGGTCGCGTCGTCGTTCACTGTCCAGTCCGTGGCGATCCACGGCTCGATCTCGAGCGACTCCGGGTTCTGCCAGGTGAGTCGTGCGGCGATGTTGTTGACCACGCCGCCGTTCGGGTAGAAGCCGGCCTGCGGCGGGTAGAGGTTCGTGTACGCCTGGTGCTCGAGGTAGGTGAGCGTGCCGCCCGTGATCGGGTCGCCGGCCTCGGCCGGAGCGTTCGCCGGTGCGGGAGAGGTGGCGCAGGCAGCGAGGCTCGCCGCCATCACGAGCGGGAGGGCGACGGCTGCGGCGCGGACAGTGCGGCGGTTCATGCGGGGGCCTCCTGGAGGGATGGGATGCAGGGATGGAAGTGCGAGGTGTGGATCACGCTAGGGATTGCGGGGAGAGCACGGCGACTGGGCCGTCACGGGCAGACGCCGCCCGTCACCGGACGACTCCTGACGTCATGCGGCGTCACGCGCGCACGGTCTGGAGCGCCGACTGCGCGGTCACGCCGAGACGTTCGCGCAGGGTCTCGCCCTCGCGTCCGAGCAGTCCGCGGCGCCGCAGTTCCGGGGCGGCGAGACGGGTGAAGGCCTCGAACTGGGCCGGCTGGAACGCCGACAGCACGTTGAAGCCGTCGGCGGCTCCCCCGTCGCGCCACGTCTCGAAGTGGTCGGCGATGGTCGCCGCGCCGCCCACCACGAATGCGGCCGGCACCGCGTGCGCCGCGACCAGGTGGCGCCAGGTGAGCGGATGCCGCGTCGCCACGCCGAGCCCGGCGATGCGCGCCAGCCGCTCGATCAGTTGGGCTCCGATCGCACCCAGCCGAGATGCCTGGTCCGCCGTCACCTCATCGTCGAACGCGGCGGTGCGCAGCGGATCATCCGGCGCGACCGAGAGCGCATCCGCGAGAGCCGCGACCGTGCGATTCGCGGGGAACGCGGTGCGATCGCGCTGATGACCTTCGGCGAGCGGCACGAGGGCGAGCAGGCGCTCCACGATGCGATGCGCGTCGGCGTCGGTGTCGGCGACCACGGGCAGCACGGGTGCGATGACCTTCAGCGATTCGGGGTCGCGACCGGCATCCGCGGCGATCGCCCGCAGGACCCTGCGCACCTCGATCGCGTCTGCCAGCGTCGGCGCCGCGATCAGGGCGAGATCCGCCTCGGTCGCCGCCAGTGCCCGCGAACGCGGAGAGGTGCCGGCATGCACGATCGGGATCTGCCCCTGCGGCGGCCGCGCGACGTTGAGCGGACCGCTGACGCCCAGGTGCGCGCCCTGGAGGGCTGCGGGGCGCAGCCCGTCCGGATCGATCAGCACGCCGCGCGCGGCATCCGCGATCCAGGCATCCTCGCTCCACGAATCCCAGAGCCGGCGGAGTGCCGTCACGAACTCCTCCGCCCGGTCGTAGCGGTTCTCGTTGTCCGCGTGCGCGTCGCGGCCATGGTTGCCCGCAGCCCGCGGCTCGGCGCCGGTGACCAGGTTCACCCCCGCGCGTCCGCGCGTGAGCACGTCGAGGGACGCCAGCGAGCGCGCCGTCGTATAGGGGTCGGCATAGGTGGTGTTGACCGTCGCGATGAGTCCGATGCGCGAGGTGACGCCGGCGAGGAACAGCACCGCACTCACCGGGTCGATGCGCGCGAGCAGATAGGGGTCGCGGAACTCGAGATCGGGTCCGGTCGCGAGCCAGTCGCCGAAGAAGAGGTAGTCCAGCCCCGCTTCCTCTCCCGCCTGTGCGACCCGACGCAGGATGTCGGCGTCACCGGCGGGATCGCGGTGCGCCCCGTCCTGCCGCCAGCCGGAGGGGTATGCGCCGAGAGTGCGCACCATGGCGCCGACGATGAGGGGTTCGGTCATGCCCGACACGGTAGGAGCACGCCGAGGCCGGGGCGAGGAGGGCCGAAGTCGCAGGTCACAGAGCGCAACAGTCCGACACACAGGGCGCACCCTCTACGCTGAGAGGATGACTGGTCTTCGTTGGGGCATCCTCGCGACCGGCGGCATCGCCGGCGCCTTCGCATCCGATCTGCGCACCGCAGGAATCGATCTGGTGGCGGTCGGTTCCCGATCTCAGGAGTCGGCCGACGCCTTCGCCGACCGTTTCGACATCCCGCACGCGCATGCGTCCTATGAGGCGCTCGTGGCCGATCCCGACGTCGACATCATCTACGTCTCCACGCCGCATCCGATGCACCACCGGAACGCGCGCCTCGCGCTCGAACACGGCAAGCACGTGCTGGTCGAGAAGGCCTTCACGCTCAACCACGCCGAGGCGGAGGACCTGCAGCGTCTCGCCGCCGAGCGCGGCCTGCTGGTCACCGAGGCGATGTGGACCCGCTACCTGCCGCACATGGTCCGCGTCCGCGAGATCATCGCCGCCGGCACGCTCGGCGAGATCCGCGCGGTCAGCGCCGACCACACGCAGCTGCTCCCCTCCGATCCCACGCACCGGCTGAACGCGCTCGAGCTCGGCGGCGGCGCACTGCTCGACCTGGCGATCTACCCGCTCTCGTTCATCTGGGACATCCTCGGAGCGCCCACCTCCGTGCACAGCGTCGCCCGCCTGATCGAGACGGGCGCGGACGCCGAGGTCGCCACCGTCATGACCCACGAGGGCGGCGCGGTCTCCACGAGCCTGTCGTCCTCGCGCGCAGCAGGGCCGAACACCGCCGTCATCCTCGGCACCGAGGCGCGCATCGAGATCGAGCGGTACTGGTGGTCCCCCTCCGTCGTGCGGGTGATCGATCCACAGGGCGAGGTGATCGAGGAGTTCGACGGTCGCCCTGCCTCCGACGCGGACGGACGCGGCATGCAGTACGAGGCGCTCGCCGCGGAACGTCTCGTGCGCGAGGGCCTTCTCGAGGGCGACATCCTCCCGATCGCCGAGAGCGTCGCGATCATGGGCACCCTCGACGAGATCCGCCGCCAGATCGGCGTGCGCTACCCCGGAGAGGACGCCGACAATGGCTGAGCCCACGGACTCCCGCGTCGCGGTCTATCTGGACTTCGACAACATCGTCATCTCCTGGTACGACCGGGTGCACGGGCGCAACGCCTACGCCAAGGACCGTCAGCGCATCTCCGAGCAGCCCAACGATCCCGAGGTCGCCGAGCGCCTGAGCCAGGCGATGATCGAGGTCGGCGCGATCATCGACTACGCCGCCTCCTTCGGCACGCTGGTGCTCACCCGCGCCTATGCGGACTGGTCATCGCCGGTGAACGCGGTCTACCGCTCCCAGCTGGTGGCCCGCGCCGTCGACCTGGTGCAGCTGTTCCCCGCAGCGGCCTATGCCAAGAACGGCGCCGACATCCGCCTCGCCGTGGATGCCGTGGAAGACATGTTCCGCCTCCCCGACCTCACCCACGTGGTGATCGTCGCCGGCGACAGCGACTACGTGCCGCTCGCGCAGCGCTGCAAGCGCCTCGGCCGCTATGTGATCGGCGTGGGCGTCGCGGGTTCCACCGCCAAGTCCCTCGCCGCCGCATGCGACGAGTTCGAGGCCTACGACTCCCTGTCCGGCGTCGTGCGGCCGGTCAAGGCACCCGCCCCGGCCGCCACGCCCCCGGCCGCCGAGGTGCCCGTCGAGACCACGGCCGCACCGGCGGAGACGACCGCGGACGCCCCGAAGGCGAAGAGCCGCTCGCGCGTCAAGGCGAAGTCCGCGCCGGCGGAGGCCGCTCCGCCGAAGCTCGATGAGCAGGGCGAGGCCACACAGCTGCTGGAACGCGCCCTGCGGCTGGGGCACGACAAGGGCGATGCCGACGAATGGCTGCACAGCTCGGCCGTGAAGACGCACATGCGTCGCATGGACCCGTCGTTCAGCGAGAAGGCGCTCGGCTACCGTTCGTTCTCGGACTTCCTGAAGTCCCGCGACGACATGGCCGAGCTCGAGGAGACCGGGCACGAGCGCCTGGTGCGCCTGCGCGACCACTGAGACTCCGGGCTGTGCTCGGTCAACGCGCTGAGCGCAGCCCCCGCCACGACAGCGTGACGACCAGGGCGGTGACGAGTCCGACGGCGCCGTAGGCGATACGCGGGTCCGTGAGGTCGGCGAGCCCGCCGATCAGCAGGCCTGTCACCACGGTCGATCCCGGCAACGCCATCGCCCAGATGCCCATGACACGTCCGCGGATCGCGGTGGGCGTCGAGAGCATCACGAAGGCGTTCGCCCTGGCGATGAACCACATCACGACCATGCCCACCGCCGCGAGGCCGACGAACAGCAGCGGCAGCGTCGGCGCGCCGGCCGAGAGCAGCACGGCCGCCGCCATCGCCACGGCCATCGCCCGCACCTCCGCGCTGCGGGGCATCGTCGGACCGGTCGCGGAGAAGAACGCACCGGGCAGCGCGCCCAGTCCGAAGGCCACCGCGAGCGCACCATAGGTTCCGCCGTCGGCATGGAAGACATCGGCGACGATGAGCGGCACCACGACGGCGATGTTGTAGCACGCGGAGGCACAGACGGCGAGGAGCAGCGTCGCACGGATGGCGGGTGTGTGCATCGCGAATCGCCAGGCGCCGATCGGGCGCGCGGCGGCAGCGGTCGAATCCGCCGGCTCCGTACGGCCGGCAGGGGCGACCGGACGCAGCGACAGCAGCACGAAGATCGACGGCACGAACATCAGCACGTTCACGACGAAGCACCAGCCCGCGTCCGAGACGACGAGCAGCACCCCGGCGATCGCGGGTCCGATGACCCTGGCGCCGTTGATGATCACCTCGTTCATGCTCACGGCGCTCGTCATCCGCTCGCGACCGACGATGTCCATCACCAGCAGCTGACGGGCGGGGTTGTCGGCCGCGAAGGCCACACCGTGCGCGAGCGAGAGCGCCATCAGCATCCACAGCTCCAACGCCCCGCCGAACGTGAGGGCCGCGAGCACGCCGGCGATGAGCATCTGCGCCACCGCCGTCACGAGGAGCACCGCGCGCCGCGTGTGGCGGTCGACCAGGATCCCGATGAACGGACCGAGCAGGAGCGTGGGGAGCATCATGCAGGCCGTGACCGCGCCGAGGGCGATGCCGTCGCCGCCGAGCTCGATCACGAGCCAGGCGATCGCGATCTGCGAGGCCGCGGCGCCCGCCCCGGAGAGCAGCTGCGCGATGCTCCATCGGCGGTAGTCGCGGATGCGCAGCGCGACGAAGGAGCGGGTCAGCGCTTCCCGGGTGAATCGAGCCCGCAAGGGCTCCCAGAACACCCGGGCCTACTGGTTGCTGAAGGCGGCGTCGAAGGAGGCGGTGGGCTTCGGCCACAGCAGCGACCGCACGAATCCGACGGCCTCGGCGGCGCCGTGCAACCGGTCCATGCCGGCGTCCTCCCACTCGATCGAGATGGGGCCGGTGTAGCCGATCGCGTCGAGTGCGCGGAACGAGTCCTCCCACGGCACGTCTCCGTGCCCGGTCGAGACGAAGTCCCAGCCGCGCCGCGGGTCGCCCCAGGGCAGGTGCGAGCCGAGCACGCCGGCGCGGCCGTTCTGCGGTCGCATCCGGGTGTCCTTGCAGTCCACGTGGTAGATCCGGTCGGCGAAGTCGACGATGAAGCCGACGGGGTCGATGTTCTGCCACATCATGTGCGAGGGGTCCCAGTTGAACCCGAAGGCCTCGCGGTGGTCGATCGCCTCCAGCGCCCGCACGGACGACCAGTAGTCGTACGCGATCTCGCCCGGATGCACCTCGTGCGCGAAGCGCACACCCTCGCCGTCGAACACGTCGAGGATCGGGTTCCAGCGGGCGGCGAAGTCCTCGAAACCGCCTTCGATGACCGATGCGGGCACCGGCGGGAACATCGCCACGTAGGGCCAGATCGACGACCCCGTGAAGCCGACGACCGTGTCGATGTCGAGCTTGCGCGCCACGCGGGCCGCGCGCTTCATGTCTTCCGCGGCGCGCTGGCGCACGCCCTCGGCGTCGCCGTCCCCCCACACGTAGTCGCGCAGGATCGCCTGGTGGCGGAAGTCGATCGGCGCATCGCACACGGCCTGGCCGGCGAGATGGTTCGAGATCGCGAAGATCTTCAGCCCATGGCGGTCCAGGATCTCCCTGCGCGAGGCCAGATAGGCCTCATCCTCGTCGGCGCGCTGCAGATCGAGGTGGTCGCCGGACGCGGCGACCTCGAGTCCGTCGTACCCCCACTCGCTCGCGAGCCGGGCCACCTCCTCGAAGGGCAGGTCGGCCCATTGCCCCGTGAACAGCGTGACGGGATGCGTGCTGGTCATCGTGCGGCCTCCGGATAGTTCTCGGCGATCCACGCCCAGCTCGCCTTCGCGCTCGCGAACGGCTCCATGCTGGGCTTGTCCACTTCGATGATCACAGAACCGTCGAAGTCCTCCGGCAGCCCGGCGAGCGCGTCGACGATCGGCACGTCCCCGCGACCGGGCTCGAGGAAGAAGCGGCGGCTCATCACATCGAAGTACGGCGTGTGCGTCGCCCGCGCCTCGGCGGCGATCGACAGGTCCATGTCCTTCACATGCAGGTCGGAGATGCGGTCGGCGTGCGCGGCGACCCACTCCACGACATCCGCGCCGGTCCAGGCCAGGTGCCCGATGTCGGGCCCGGCCGCGAGCAGGCTCGGCGAGATGGCGTCGAGCACGTACTCGTACTCCTCCTCGGTCTCCACCCAGGTGCCGACGTGGTTGTGCAGCGCGGCCGTCACGCCCTCGGCCCTGAGCACCTCGGCGGCCTCGCCGATCACGTTCGCCACGCGATCCAGCCGCGCACGGTCGAAGGCGTGCCCGATCGCCGCCGCGTCGTCGATCCGCGGACGCCCCGGCGCCATGTCGGCCGCCAGGAAGACGCGGTCGAGACCCATGTAGGTCGTCTCCTCGGCCCGGCGCCGGATCGCGTCGAACCAGCGGAAGTGCGCCTCCGGGTCCCCGGAGTGGTCACGGTCGAACTCCTCGGGAAGCCCGATGTGCACGTAGCCGGGCGACAGCCGCAGGCCCGAGTCCGCGACCACGCGAGCGTAGCTCTGCAGCGTCTGGGTCGGCAGCACCTCGAGCATGACCGAGGAGTACCCCGCCTCGGCCACCTGCCCGAGGATGACGGGCTGCTTGGGCAGGAAGGTCGACAGGTCGAACTCCCATCCCACGCTTCCCGGCTCACCGGTGGACTCGCCGAGCGAGACCGTGATCCACTGCAGCGTGTTGAGTGAGAAGTGATGCTGTGTCAGCGCCATCGCTGTTCTCCGTTCTTCAGGGCCCGGTCCGTCAGGAACCGGTGACGTCGGCGACCCAGGCTGCCGTGTGGCGCGCGCTGGCCACCGGATCCATGCTGGCCCTGTCCACCTCGATGATGATCCACCCGCCGAAGCCGTCGGGGAGCACGGAGAGCGTGTCGACGATGTCGATCTGGCCGAGTCCCGGTTCGAGGTACAGCCCCAGGTCGGTCGCGCGCTCGTAGCTGACCCCCTCTTCACGGCTGCGGCGGGCCAGTTCCAGGTTCAGGTCCTTCACGTGCAGGTCCTGCACGCGATCCGCCCACTTCGCGATGGCCTGCTTCGCGTCGATGCCCGCCCATTCCAGGTGACCGATGTCGAAGGAAGCGCCCAGGCGCGAGGCATCGATGCTGTTCAGCACGTGCTCGTACTCGTGCTCGGTCTCGATCCACGTGCCCACGTGGTTGTGCAGGCCGGGGCGCACGCCCTCGGCGTTGAGCACGTCGACGGCCTCGTCGATCAGGTCGGTGAGCTCGTCGAGTCGATCCTGCGAGAAGTCGACGCCGATCGCCGGCTTCTCCCAGCGGATGGCGGTCTGGTCCACCTCGGCGGCGAGGAAGATCGTGTCGAGTCCGAAGTAGTTGGACTCCTCCGCCTTGCGGCGCACCGCGTCGAACCAGTGGATGCGCTCGAACGAGCCGCGCTCCAGACGTCCGCCGTGATCGCTCGCGAGCGGCACCTGCACGTAGCCGGGAGCCAGCTCCAGACCGGACACCTCGACCATCGCGGCGTAGTTCTGCAGAGTCTGGGTGTCGAGCACCTCCAGCATCGTGGCCGAGAACCCCGCGTTCCTGATCTCCGCCAGCACCTGCGGGTACTCGGCGACGAACGAGGGATCCGCGAAGCGCCACAGGCTCGCGCTGTCGAGATCGTCCGGGTTCTCCTTGACGTTGATCCACTGGATCGCGTTGAGCGCGAACTTCAGGTCTTTCATCTGCATGGCGGTTCCGTTCGGTTCTACTTCAGCCCCGCGGTGGCGACACCCTGGATGAAGTACTTCTGGAGGAAGAGGAAGAGGATGAGGATCGGCAGCAGCACGACGACGGCGCCGGCGAGCAGCAGTCCGAAGGAGATCGTGTTGGATGCCTGGGAAGCCACGGACAGTCCGACCGGAGCCGTGTAGGTGTCCTGCGACTGGGCGACGACGAGCGGCCAGAGGAAGTTGTTCCAGGAGGTGAGGAACGACAGGATCGCCACCGTCGCCAGCCCCGGCCCGGTGAGCGGGAGGAAGATCCGGAAGAACAGTCGTCCCTCCCCCGCGCCGTCGAGACGAGCAGCCTCCATGAGTTCGAAGGGCACCCCGTGCGCGAACTGACGCATGATGAACACACACAGCGGCAGGATCAGGACCGGGAGGATGATCGCGACGAGCGAGTTCACCAGTCCCATCTGCACGACCACGACGAACTGCGGCACGAACAGCGCCACGTACGGCACGATCATCGAGATGATCACGAGCGGGAAGACGAAGTTCTTCCCCCGGAAGCGCAGCTTCGCCAGGGCGTAGCCGGCCATCGCGCTGAACAGCACGTTGCCCACGATCGCGACGCCGGAGACGACGAAGCTGTTCATCATGTACGTGCCGAACTCACGGTCGGCGAACAGCTGGATGTAGTTGTCGATCTGGAAGGACTCGGGGAACCAGGCCCCCGGGTTGCCCAGGAACTCGGACTGCGTCTTGAACGATCCGAAGAACACCCAGACGAAGGGAAGGAGCATGAACACGGTGACGACGATGAGGGCTGTGTAGTTCAGCGCCTGACGCGTCGGAGACAGAGTCTTCAATGTTTCGGCCTCAGCATTCGGAACTGGACGATCGCGACGATCCCGACGAGCAGGAGGAGCAGGACGGATCCGGCCATCGAGGCCGACACGTTCCCGAATCCGAACTGTTCGTAGACCCAGACCGCGATCGATTTGGTGGAGCCGAGCGGCCCGCCCTTGGTCAGCAGGTACGGCTCCTCGAAGATGTTCAGGAACGACACCGTCATCAGGACGGTGATCAGCAGCGTCGTCGGACGCAGGAGCGGCAGCGTGATCGACCAGAGGCGGCGCCAGGTGCCGGCTCCGTCTGTCGCTGCCGCCTCGTAGATCTCCTCCGGCACGGCCTGGAGACCGGCGAGGAACAGGATCATGCAGGTTCCCGTGGTGCGCCAGACGCCCATCAGCACGACGGTGGTGATGGCCCACCCCGGCTCGCCGAGCCAGTTCGGTTCCGGCAGACCGAGGTCTCCCAGTGACGAGTTCACGGGGCCGGTGATCGAGAAGGCGTACTGCCAGATGACCGCCGCCGCCACGATGTTGGTGATGACGGGTACGTAGACCGCCGCACGGAAGAACGTCTTGAGACGGCGGATGCCGTTGTTGAGCATGAGCGCCAGCGCGAGGCCGAGCGCCATGCTGATCGGCACGCACAGCACCACGAACATGATCGTGTTGAAGAACGCACTCTGGAAGCCGGGGTTGGTGATGACCTTCGCGAAGCCTTCGAAGCCGGTGAAGTTGACCCCCAGAGGGTCACGGATGTCCCGCGCGGTCATGTCCGTCAGGCTGGCTCCGATGGCCAGGATGGCGGGGATGCCCGTGAAGAGCAGGAAGAGGGCGAGGAACGGCGAGAGGAAGAGCCACGCCGTGGTGGTCTCCGCCTTGCTTCCCTCGCGCATCTTCCTGGTGCCTCCGGGGCGTCGGGTAGACGCCCCGGAGGTGACCATGGTGCGAGTCGCTGTGGTGGACATGGCAGGTGTCAGTTGCCCATCCCGATCGACTCGGCCTGCTGCTGCGCCGCGTCGAGCGCGTCCTGCGCGGAGAGTCCGCCGCGGACGACCTTCTCCATCTGCTCACCGATGACCGTGCCGACCTGGCTCCAGGTGGAGACCTTCGGCAGCGTGATTCCGGTCTCGAGACCGGCCTCGACCGTGGCGAGCAGGCGGTCGTCGGCCAGGGCCGGGTCTTCCCATGCGGACTTCACAGCCGGCATGTTCTTGAAGATCTTGAACCATTCGACCTGGCTCTCCGGCTCCGACATGAAGCGCGCGAACTTCCACGCGGCGTCCTTGTTCTCGGAGTCGGTCGGCACGAACCAGCTGCCGCCGCCGACCGTGGTGGCCGCATCGCCGTCGGGGCCGACCGGCATGGTCGACAGCGACAGGTGCTCGTCGGCCCAGCCTTCGCCGTTGGCGTCGTCGAACCAGCCGACGAACCAGGGGCCGCCGTCGATGATCGCGGCGTTCTTGCCGGTGGTCGACCACGAGACCGTGTCGAGGAACGCGGGTCCGTCCGGCGATGCCAGACCGTCCTTGATGAGCCCGGACCAGTACTCCAGCGCCTCCACGTTCTCCGGGGAGTTGATCGTCCACTCGGACAGATCGTCGGAGATGAAGGAGCCGCCGTTCTGCGCCGCGAAGGTCAGCAGCTGGCGCGCGGTGTACGAGTCGTACGCGGCGTAGAGCGCCAGAGGGTACTCGATGCCGGATTCCTTGAGCTTCTCGCCGAAGGTGCGCAGGCCGTCCCAGTCCTTCGGCGCCTCGGCACCGGCGGCCTCGGCGAGGTCGGTGCGGTAGATCACCATGTCGGAGTACGCGTACCACGGCACGCCGTAGGCCACGTCGTCGTAGACCGAGTTGTCCCAGATGACCTCGAAGAAGTCATCCTTGTTCACCAGTCCGTCCGGCACCGGGTCGAAACCGCCGGTCGCGATCAGCGAGGACTGCGTCTCGGTGAACGAGTAGATCAGGTCGGGGACGGTGCCCGCCGTGATGGCCGCGGTCATCTTCGACGCGAACTCGGCCTCGGGGATCTGCGTCATGTTGATGTCGACGTCGGGGTTGTCGGCCTTGAACTTCTCGAACATCTGGGGCAGCTCGGCGCCGTCGGCACCCTGCGTCCAGACCTCGAGCGTGCCGGTGGCGGGCTTGTCGTCGACCGTGGTCGAGTCGCCTCCCGCAGCCGGGGTGTCGTCGCCGCGTCCGCAGCCGGTCAGCAGCAGTGCGCTCGACGCGACAAGCGCGATTCCGAGCATCGTTGCCCGGCGTCGCGAGGAAGGGTATGTGTGCATCGCGATCATCTCCTAGTGGTGTTCATCGGGTAGTGCAGGTCAGAGTGCGGCGCTGACGGCGCGCGCGATACGCACGGAGAGGGTCGCTCCCGTGAGTGTCGCGTTGCACGTCAACGCGGTGGGGACCACGCCGTTGCCGGCGAGGTAGAGGTTGTCGAAGCCCCAGACACGGCCGTCGGTGTCGACCACGCTCGTGCCGTCGTCGATCGGGCCCATCCGGACGGTGCCGGTGTAGTGCAGCGACGCCCCGGCGGGGAGCACCTCGGACTCGGCGTCCTGGAAGGTGCCGATCGCGTTGGCCGCGGCCCGCTGCACGTCCATGGTGCGGCGGATCTCGGCCAGATCGTTCTCCGAGTAGGAGAAGTGCACGGTCATGTGGGGCATGCCCAGCGCGTCCGTGATCTCATCGGAGAACTCGATCCGGTTCTCCGGACGGATCTCGGTCGCGCAGTACCAGCCGACGCCGAGCACGTGCCGGCCGTCGAACTCGCGCTCCATGAGCTGTCCGTGCGCGGGGCGTGCGGCGCCGATCGAGGGGCTCCAGTAGGAGCCGATGAACGGCTCGCCGGCCGGAGGAACGGGTACGGGGGCGTCAGCGAGCCCGAGACGGGCGGCGTCGATCACGACGTCGCCGTCGATCGAGGCGTGCTCGTTCAGCCGCACACCGAGAGCCGCAGGACGGATGCCGGATGCCCACAGCAGCTGCGGCGTACGCAGCGCATCGGCGGCGACGAGGATCTGCGCGCCGCGGTACACCGTCTCGGCACCGGTCTCGACGTCCTTGGTGACGAGTCCGGTCACGCGGGTGCCGTCGTTCTCGAGCCGCGTCACGAAGACGCCGGTGCGGAAGGTCACGTTCGGCGCGCTGCCGTCGAAGACGAACGGCGCGATGTCGCGGGGACCGGTGCGGGCGAAGGGGCGGTCGCCGTGCGCGACGCCGGCCATCGGCATGTAGCCGAACTCTCGTGCGGGGTCGGGGCTGGGGACGGCCTCGCGGATGGCCGCGAAGATGGGCTCCGTGAACGGGTTGTCGACGAGCGGACCGACCGAGGTGCGCAGCAGCCCGCGCGCGGTCTCGAGGTCGGCGTCCCACTCCTCCCGGGGGAGGAAGTCGGGGATCTCCTCCGCGTACGGCCACGGCGTGGCCGCCGTCCAGTGCACGCCCATGCCTCCGATGTTCCAGGCCACGGAGGCCCCGGGGAAGGCGGCGAAGTTGTGACCGAAGAACGCGGCGGGGAAGACCCCGGGCACATCGGCCTGCCAGGCGTCCCCTTCGATCTCGTTCATCGAGACGGCGCCCTTGACGTACTCGATCTGACGCGCGCGGCGCATGAGGTCTTCGTAGGAGGCGTTCAGCGCGCTCTCGTCCGCTTCGACGAGGTGCTCCCCCGGCACCTGGGTGATCTCGCGTCCTGCTTCGAGCACCAGGATGGACGCCTCGGGGCTCTGCGCGTGCACCTGGGCGGCGATCACGGCTCCGTTGGGGCCCGATCCCACGATGACGAGGTCGTAGTTGTCTGTCATGTCGATTCCTTGTCGCTCAAGCCTGGTCAGGGGTGACGTCGATCCAACGCTCTTCGCGCGCCGCGGCCAACACGGCCTCGGTGAGCTGAGCGGCGCGGACGCCGTCGACGAAAGTGGGCAGCCCGTCGGGGGTCTCGCCGCTGATGGCCGCGTAGGCGTCGGCGACGAAGCCGTTGAAGGCGTCCTGGTAGCCCTGCCCGTGACCGGCAGGAACGCGGGAGAAGCGTGCGACGCCCTCGTGGGCGAACGTCGGGTCGCGGAACAGCTGCAGGTTGCCCGCGCGGTTGCCGATCCAGAGCTCCTCCGGCCGCTCCTGGTCGAAGCGGATGCTGGACTGGGCGCCGTGCAGCTCGAGGGTGAGCGCGTTCTTGCGACCCGCCGCCATCTGCGAGATGAGCAGCGTGCCGATGGCGCCCGACTGCATCTCGACGAGGATCGACACCGCATCCTCATTGGTGACGGTGTGCCCGCCGCGCTCGTCGTACACCCGCCGCGTCCGGGCGGTGAGTCGGACGATGCGCTCTCCTGCGACGAACTCGAGCAGATCGCACAGGTGCGAACCGATGTCGGCGAACGCCCGCGAAGGGCCGCCCTCGGCCGAGGTCGCGCGCCAGTCGTCGTCTTCCGGTAGCAGCATCCAGTCCTGCAGGTACCCGCAGTCCACTGTGAGCAGCGCACCGATCTCTCCGGCCGCGACACGGGCCCGCGCCTCGCGCACCATCGGGTGGTAGCGGTACACGAACGGCACCGCGGCGACGACTCCCCGCTCCGCCGCGGCGGCTGCCAGCTCCCGCGCCTCGGCGAGGGTCGTGGCGAGCGGCTTCTCGCAGATCACGTGCTTGCCGGCATCGATCACGCGCAGGGCGAGTGCGGTGTGCGTCGCGTTCGGGGTGCAGACGTGCACGATGTCGGCCTCGCCGCTCAGGAGCTCGTCGATGTCGCGCGCTGCGCGATCGATGCCGAGTTCCCGTGCCGCCTGTGCGGCGCGGTCAGGAGTGGAGCTGGCGAGGACGGCCGTGGTGGCACCCGCCGCGCGTGCTGCGCGGCTGTGCACCTGGGCCATGAATCCTCCGCCGAGGAAGCCGGATCGGATCGTTCCGACCCCGGTGTCAGTGACGTCCGTTGTCATGTCGATGATTCTGACACACGTCAGCACACTTTTGCTACCTCTTCGTCAGAAGTTTTATTTCGATCGACGAATCTCGCTCCACAGAGATCGAAAGGGTCTGTGGTTTACTGACCCTATGAGCGACGCCGACCGCAGTTTCGGGGGCGCCTCGACCGGGGCCGGCGAGATCTTCCAGCTCCTTCTCGATGGCCACGCCCGCACCAAGGCCGACCTCGTGCATCTCACGGGGCTGGCGCGATCCACCGTGTCATCCCGCGTGGACGCGCTCCTCGCCTCGGGACTGGTGATCCCCGCCGGAGAGGCGGCATCGACCGGCGGCCGCCCGCCGTCGCGTGTCGCCTTCAACCCGCGGGCCGGGCTCGTGCTCGCGGTCGACCTCGGCGCCTCGCACGCCACGGTCGCGGTCTCCGACCTCGGGGGCCGCATCCTCGCCTCGATCACCCACGCACTCGATATCGCGAGCGGACCGGTCGCGGTGCTCGACCGCGTGGTGGCGGAGGGACGCACGCTCCTCGACGATGCGACGCTGCGGGCGATCCCGATCGTCGGCGTCGGCATCGGGGTGCCGGGACCGGTGGAGCACTCCTCCGGGCGGCCGTACAACCCGCCCATCATGCCGGGGTGGGACCGCTTCGACATCCCCGCCTACGTGCAGCAGACCTTCGACGTGCCCGTTCTCGTCGACAACGACGTGAACGTGCTCGCACTCGGCGAGCAGACCGCGAGTTTCCCCGAGACCACCGACCTGATCTTCGTCAAGGTCGCCACCGGCATCGGCGCCGGCATCATCGCCGGCGGGACGCTGCAGCGCGGCGCCCAGGGTTCGGCGGGCGACATGGGCCACGTGCGGGTTCCGCACTCCCCCGACTCCCCCCGAGCGAACGACGAGGACCGTGACCTCGAGGACCTCGCGAGCGGCAGCGCGATCGCGGCCACCCTCCGCGCTCAAGGAGCCGACGCCGAGACGAGCAACGACGTGGTCGAGCTCGTCCGCTCCGGCAACCCCGCAGCGATCGAGGCCCTGCGCCAGGCCGGCCGCGACGTCGGCGAGGTGCTCGCCACGGTCGTCAACCTCCTGAACCCCTCGGTCATCGTGCTCGGCGGCAGCATCGCCCGCGCCGGAGAGCACCTGCTCGCGGGAGTCCGCGAGGTCGTCTACCGGCGCTCGATCCCGCTCGCCACCCAGCATCTCGCGATCGTGCAGTCCCCCACCGGCGAGCGCGCCGCGGTGCTGGGCGCCGCTGTGCTCGTGGCGCGCGAGGTGCTGTCGCCCGCCAACGTCGATGCACGAGTGGCGGCGGCGGCGCGCTGATCAGCTTCTGCTCTGCTCCCAGACGTCACGCAAGGCCGGCTCCAGCTCGGGGTACGCGAACTCGTAGCCCGCATCGGCGAGCACCCGGGGCGCCACCCAGCGGCTCTTGAGGACCAGCTCCGGCTCCTTACGGAGGACCCACATCGCCGGCTCCAGCATGAACCGCCAGGAGGGCAGCCCGACAGGCATCCCGACGACGCGGCGCAGCGTCGCCATCAGTCCCCGGTTGTCGGTCTGGGTCGGCGCCGAGAAGTTGACGGGCCCCTCGATCGACGGGTGATCGCGGACGAAGCGCACCGCGCCCACCAGATCGTCGATGTGGATCCAGCTGAACTTCTGGCGCCCCTTCGAGTGCTTCCCGAGCGGCTGCTCGGGCTCCGTCGGGTGCGGACCGATCCCCCGGTAGCGGCGATGCGGGAACCACCATCCGTCGAACTGGGGGCCGCCGATCCCCCAGCGGGCGAGACGGAAGAAGAGGTCGGTCGCCGGGCCGTCTCCGAGCACGATCGTGATGCGCATCGCGACGCGTCGCGTGCCGGGGAGCTCGCCGCGGAAGAACTCCTCCTCCCACGCGAGCGCGACATCCGGTGAGAAGCCGGTGTCGAAGTCGGTGTCCGCCTCGGTCTGCGCACGATCGAGCGCGTAGCGGTAGATGGTCGCACTGCTCGCGTTCATCCAGACCGTCGGCGGGTTCGCCGCCTTCGCCACCGCGTCATGCAGGGCCCTCGTGGTGTCGAGGCGCGACCGCAGGAACTCATCGCGGTTCGCATCCGTGAAGCGGCAGTCGATCGCCTTGCCGGCCAGTCCGACGAGCAGATCCGCGCCGTCGACCAGACGGAGGATCGCCGCGGGATCGTCCCACCGTGCGTCCGGACCGTTCCGTCCGATCACGCTGACCTCGTACCCGTCAGCCTCGAGCGCATCCTTGAGCGCAGCGCCGAGGAACCCCGAGCCGCCGCCGAGCACCGCTCGTCGCGTCACGCGCCGACCTGGCCCTGCTCGTCGGCGTCGCCCTTGCGCCTCTCGATCTCCTGACGGAGCCGCCATTCCTCGATCTCGCGGTCGAGATCCGCGATCTGCTGCTCGGTCGTCCGCGTGTCCCTCGGCGGCGCCGGCGCGGGGCGCACGTCTGCCGGAGCCGAACGCGGGGCGCGGCGCATCCGCGGGATCGCGATGCCCTCGCTGCCATACTCCCGGCCGAGTCCGAACCAGAGGAGGCTGCCGATCAGCGGCAGCAGGATGACGATGATGATCCAGACCATCTTGGGCAGGAACTTCACCTGCGAGTCGTCGCGGGTGATGATGTCGATCAGCGCGCCGATCATCAGCGCGATGACGAGGATCGAGAGCAGGAACGACATGAGTTCAGGGTAGACGACGAACCGGCTCCGCGGTCCGGCTAAGGCAGCAGATGCCCGCCGGCCCGGAACAGCTCGTACCATTCCGCCCTGGTGAGTTCGACGTCGGCTCCCGCCGCCGCGTCCTGCACGCGCTGGGGCGTGGTGGTTCCGAGAACGACCTGCATCTTCGCGGGGTGCCGGGTGATCCACGCCGTCGCGATCGCGATCGGCGTGACATCGTACGACGCGGCCAATCGATCGATCACGGCGTTCAGCTCGGCGTAATCCGGGTTGCCGAGGAAGACGCCGGTGAAGAAGCCGCCCTGGAACGGCGACCACGCCTGGACCGTGATGCCGTTGATGCGGCAGTACTCCACGATCCCGCCGCCGTCGCGGACGATGCTCTGGTCCGAGCCCGCCATGTTCGCCGCGACCGGCTGCGCGATGATCGGCGCGTGCGTGATGGAGAGCTGCAGCTGATTGGCCACGAGAGGTTGGCGCACCGCCGTGCGGAGCAGATCGATCTGGCGCGGCGTGTGGTTGGAGACGCCGAACGCCTTCACCTTGCCCGAAGCCTCCAGCTCATCGAAGGCCCTGGCGACCTCGTCCGGTTCCACGAGCGCGTCGGGCCGATGCAGCAGCAGCACATCGATGCGGTCGGTGCGCAGCGCCCGCAGAGAGCCCTCGACCTGCGCCGTGATGTGCTCGTACGAGAAGTCGAACATGCCCTGGGCCGGGACGATGCCGCACTTGGTCTGCAGCACGATCTCATCGCGCTCGGCAGAGCTCAGCTGCAAGGCGTCGGCGAACCGGGTCTCGCAGTGGTGCATGCTGCCGCCGTAGATGTCGGCGTGGTCGAAGAAGTCGATTCCGGCGTCACGCGCCGCACGATAGAGAGTGCGGATGTGCGCATCGTCCTTGTCGTCGATGCGCATCATTCCAGCGATGACGGCGGGAGCGGTGGTGGATCCGAAGGGCACGGTCTTCATCCCGCCACGATACCCCGGTGCGTTCCCGCCACGCGGGGAGGAACGAGCGACATGTCGGTCGAGACCGCCGCCCCAGCGGGGTCCCGACCGACACGCCTTCCCTATGAATCCGCGCCCGCACCCCGAGGGGAAGGGACGAGCACGGCGGGCGAGAGGTCCAGCGCCAGCGCGATGGCGGCGAGCTCCGTGACCGTGAAGTCGGAGCGCGCCTGCATCCTGCGCCGGAGCGTGGAGTAGCCGATTCCGGCGTGCTCCGACAGCCAACGTCGAGAGCGCCCTGCTCTGCCGAGTTGCGTGGCGACCGCTTCTGCCACCAGGCGTCGATCATCTGTCGTCACACGAAGACACTATCGCCCTGTTTGTCGACGTGCAAGCGATCACCGGACCAGCATGACAGCATATTGGGTACAGGCCGGTGCTATCGTGACACGTGTGAAGACACTCTCCGAGGAGTTCAACGCCGCGGTCGGCCGCCAGCTGCGGGGCGAGATCGCCGCCGCGGGGAGCAGCATCGCGGCGATGGCGCGCGACATCGGGGTCGCCCGCAGCGCGCTCGACAACTACGTCACCGGCAAGCGGGCCATCCCCGTCCCGGTGGTCTACGCCGTGTGTGCGCAGGTCCGGGTCGCCCCCCATCTCGTGCTGGCCAGGGCCGAAGAACGATTGAGCGCCGACAGCGCCAGAGGAGCCGGCACACTGACCCCGTTCCGCCGCCGGACCGATGTCGCAGGCACCGACGAGAATATCCCCGAAGTCGCCTTCGAATCCCCCGTCGGGCACGAGCGCGACACCGACGACCTGTACCAGTAGGAGCATCATGGACCACCTCCTTCGACTCGTCGAGGAGAGTGGCCTCCGATTGGTGGAGCGCCCTGGTCCCACCAGAGGCGGATACGACCATGCCGCGATGACCATCCGTCTCGCCCCGGGGATGAGTGTCCGCACCGCGACGAGCGTGCTCGCGCATGAACTCGGGCACGCGACGCTCGGCCACACGGTATCGGCGCACCCCGAGGCTCGCGCCCGCCAGGAGCGCCGCGCGGACGAATGGGCGGCACGGCTGCTCATCTCGCCCGCCGCCTATGCGGCTGCCGAAGCGGTTCGCGGCACCCATCGCGCGAGTCTGGCCTTCGAGCTCGGCGTCACGGTGGAACTGGTCGATGCGTACCGCCGGCTGCTGCAGCGGATCGGAGAGAGCGTCTACGTCGCGCCGCGCATGGGATCCGGCCAATGGGCGCATCGCGTCGCAGCCGACTGAACCTGCGGTCCTGGTCGAGATCGAACTGGTTGAATGGCGGGCATGGCTTTTCTCGTCTCCCCCTCTGCCGTCACGCTGACCGGAACGCTCGTCGAGCTGCGCCCTCTGGAGACGTCGCACCGCGATGCCCTGATCGAGGCCGTGCAGGAGGGCGATCTCTGGAAGACCGCCTGGTACACCTCGGTGCCGGCCCCCGACGGCGTCGAGGAGGAGATCGCGCGGCGCATCACCCTGCGCGAGAACGGTGAGATGGTGCCGTTCACGGCGTTCGATTCCTCCGGTCGGGTACTCGGCCTGACCTCGTACTACGACATCGTCGCCGACGTCCCGCGGCTGCACATCGGCTACACCTGGAACCGGCCCTCGGCGCACGGCACCGGCACGAACGCCGAATCCAAGCTGCTCCTCCTGCAGCACGCCTTCGAGACGCTGGGCGTCTTCCGCGTCGGGCTCACGACGCAGTGGGTGAACTTCCAGTCGCGCGCCGCCATCGAGCGGCTCGGTGCGAAGCAGGACGGCGTGATGCGCGCCATGTCGCGCTACCGCAACGGCGCCCTGCGCGACAGCGTCGAGTTCTCGATCATCGAACCGGAGTGGCCGGCGGTGAAGGCGAACCTCGAGGCTCGCTTGGCCAAGCGTCGCTGATCAGGCGGTCAGGGCAGCGCGCTGTTCGATCAGCGGACAGGAGAACACGTCGCGTTCCCCCAGTCCGACGCGGTTGATGTAGCGCACCACGATCGCGTAGGACGTGAACAGCCCGGTCTGCGTGTAGCGCACGTCGTGGTCCTGACAGTACTCGGCGATCAGCGGAGCGGCCCGCCGCAGGTGCGGCCGCGGCATCGACGGGAACAGGTGATGCTCGATCTGGTAGTTCAGTCCACCCATCGCGACGTCGAGGAATCGGCTTCCCCGGATGTTGCGGCTCATGAGCACCTGCCGACGCAGGAAGTCGAGCGTCATGTCGCGCGGCACCACCGGCATCCCCTTGTGGTTGGGCGCGAACGCCACCCCCATGTAGAACCCGAAGAGTCCGAGCTGCACCGCGAGGAACACGAAAGCGATACCGGGTGAGAGCACCAGGAACACCAGCACCAGGTAGCCGATCATCCGCACGCTCAGGAAGACGATCTCGACCCACCGCCGCTCCAGACGCCCACGGGTGAGGACGCGCCGCACACTCGAGGCGTGCAGCGAGATGCCCTCGAGGAAGAGGATCGGGAAGAAGAGCAGACCCTGATGACCGCGTAGCCAGCTGATGGTCGGACCGCGGTGCTTCATCGCCGTCTCCGCTGTCACCGCGATGACCGGAAGCTCGATGTCGGGATCCGCGCCGAGCTTGTTCGGGTTCGCGTGATGACGGGTGTGCTTGTGCTGCCACCATCCGTAGCTCATGCCGACCAGCAGGTCGCCGAGGATCAGGCTGATCCAGTCGTTCCAGCGGCCCGAGACGAAGATCTGCCGGTGCGCGGCGTCATGGCCCAGGAAGGCGATCTGGGTGAACAGGATCGCGAGCGCTGCGGCGGTGAACAGCTGCCACCAGGTGTCGCCGATCCAGATGAAGGCGAGCACGGACGCGGCCACGATGACGGGAGCGGCGACCAGCTTCGTCCAGTAGTAGCCGTACCGCCGTCGCAGGAGGCCGCGACTGCGGACCTGCTGAGCCAACTCGGTGAACGTACTCGTCGCACGCGGCGCGCTGTCGCGCGGACGTGTGCGGACGGTCGGGCGGATGTCACCCATGACGACCTCTTCTCCGGCGGGTCGCCCGCTAAGCGGGAGGCGCCGCCTTCTTCCACCCAGTCCTCGATGCGCGCATCGTCATCGCCGATGACGGGCGCAGCGCGGCGGGCGAAGACCACCGATTCCGCCAGGGCCGCGACGGATGCCGCGCGAACCTGTTCGCGGTCGGAGGCGTCCTGGAAGCGATGTGCGGCGATCTCGCGGTCAGCCTGAAGGTCGGCGCTGATCTCGGCGAGTCGTTCCGCGATGACGGCAGCGAGGCCGTCACGGAGCTCTTCCAGGTTGGTGTTCGCGATCTCCAGACGACGATCCGCGACGCGGAGTTCGACGGTCGGGTATCCGTTCGCGGACAGGTGGGCGCGCATCTCGCTGCCCTGGATCGCGGCGACCTCGTCGCGGTCCGTCTTGCGCGTGAACACCGCTTCCACGGTGTAGCGGTCCGGTGCATCGTCCGTGAGCAGAGTCGCGGGAAGCGACCCGACCAGGACGGTCTCCAGACCCAGCATTTCGGGGCTCTGCCCCACGATTTTCAGTTGTGCATTCATGTACTGACGTTACGCCTGCAACCTGTGCGACTCACAGGCTGGAGATCCGATGCGCGCGTCGGAATCGCGCGCACATCGGCAGGGGACGCAGGTCAGTCCGTGGCCTTGCCTGCCCAGTTGTTCGAGCGCCGCGTTGCCGAGCCGCCCTGACGCATCATGAACGCGAGCGAGAGCGAGGTGAGGAGGAGGCCACCGCAGAACACGATCGCCTGGAAGTCCTCGAGCGACTGCGCCAGACCCATGAGGTAGATGCCTCCGAGGAAGAGGATCATGAAGAAGATGAAGCTGAGGATCACGGGATCTCCTGTCGTAGCGGCCGTCATCCAGGATACCGTCGGCGGCCGCGCCCGCGTGCCGATCCGCGACTAGCGCACGATCCCGTATGACGGAACCCCCTGTGAGCCCGGTGCCCGATCTGGTCTCATCTGTGGGTATGAGCACCCCACTGACAGCGATCGCCCTCTCCTGCACGTTGAAGCCCTCCCCCTCCGCGTCGAGTTCGGATCTGCTCGCCTCCCAGATCCTCGAGGAGTTGGCCACCCATGGCGTGACGGGAGAGATCGCCCGTGCGGTGGACTCCGTCATCAGTCCCGGCGTCGAGACCGACATGGGCGGCGACGATGAGTGGCCGGCGCTGCGCACACGGATCCTGGATGCCGACATCCTGGTGTTCGTCACCCCGACCTGGATGGGCCAGCACTCCAGCGTCGCCCAGCGCGTGCTCGAAAGACTGGATGCCGAACTCGGCGAGACGGATGCACGTGGGCGCCCCACGCTGTTCGACAAGGTCGCGATCGCCGGGATCGTGGGCAACGAGGACGGAGCGCACCACATCGCCGCCATCCTCTTCCAGTCCCTCAACGACGTCGGCTACACGATCCCTGCCCAGTCCTCGGTGTACTGGAACGGCGAGGCGATGCACACGACCGACTACAAGGATCTCGACGAGATCCCCGAGAAGGTGAAGGCGGCGCTCACCACGGCCGCCGGCAATGCGGCGCACCTGGCGCGCGCGCTGCGCGAGCGCGAATACCCCGTGCGCTGACCTCAGGCCTGCTCAGGGGACCGCGTGAAGATGGTGACGTCGCGACGCCGCGAACTCTCCTGCGTCATGCCGGCGAGCTCGAGCCGGCGGAAGACCCGGCGCGGGAGCGGAGGCAGCTCCGCCGTGAGACCGCGCGGAGGCTTGGCGAGCCCGGCGACCAGGGAGAGGTCGACGCCGTCGCCCTGCACCTCGATGCGCGCATAGTCGCTGCGCGTGCGCCAGACGAGGCGCTCCAGCCTGCGGAACGGGATCACGTGGGTCGACTCCCCCACCGTGACGCGAAGCTCGTCGTTGCCGAACGCCACCAGGCACGACTCCGTCCGGCGGCGCAGCAGGGCGGTGAAGATGAAGTAGACGGGCAGCGCGATCACCACGCCGACCAGGATGATCGTCAGACGCGCGCCCAGACGCAGCACCACGTCGTCGAAGGCGATCACCAGCGCGGTGCCACCCAGCCCGAAGACGACGACGATCGCGATGATCGCACCGGTGAGCGCGCGCATGCGCAGCGGGATGCCGGGGAAGCGCACGCCGGACCCGTCTCCGCTCTCCTCACGCTCCCACTCCGGTGTGACCGGCACCGGGCGCTTCTTCGCCTCACGCCGAGTCATGACATCGGTGATGCGCGACACCAGGCCGAGCCAGATCCACCCGGCCGCAGGGATCGCCGCGAGCTGCACGACGACGGCCCCCGCGCGCACCGGGTCAGGAAACGACGCGAGCAGGTCTTCTCCATACTCGACCACGAAGGCGATGGCCGCGCCGAGCACGATCGCGACACCGGCATGGAGGAAGACCCCGTTGCGCGCGGGCACCATCCGCAGGGTCGCGTTCACGAACGCGAAGCCGAAGCACCACCCACCGACGAGCATCAACAGGAAGGGGAAGAAGCTCAGGTCATCGCCGGCCAGCGTCCAGATGAGCGCGGCCAGGAGCAGCAACGCACCCCAGATCAGCGGGTTTCGGATCAGACGCCGCCCCACGGTGCGATGCACCTGGGTGTCGAGGGCGGAGTCGGTCATCGGAGCAATCCTAGGGTGCGAACAGAGCCCGGGAGGGTCGACGCGGTGGCAGCCGCTGTTGGGCGCCTCCCTGATGAGTAGCGGCTGGCGATATCACCGAAAGAGGAGGCTCATACAGCGCGGTGTCTGGAGTGAATCAGGATGTCGCCGAGGACAGACAGGCCTCCCATCGAGATGAGCGCTCTGTGCTGCTGCCCGTTGACCCCGACGCCGCCCGCCCCCCAGAGAAGCGTGAACAGCTGCTTGCCGGTGCGCGCTTCGACAGCGACAGGGATGTCGGGATAGGCCACGAGCAGCTGGTTGTTCTCCAGAGTCTTGACCCCCGGGTACCTCGTGCCATTCACGGACAACGGTACGGCGGCCACCACAGGGAGCGTCCAGAGGGGCAAACGCGGCGAAACCGGGGTGCCATACGGCGTCTCGGTCGTGTTGCCGATGAAGATCGAGGTCGTCCCTGCCGGGGATCCATCGCCGCCAGGCGTCACTGCCGCCCAGAGGTACTGATAGGGGGATGTGATCTCCGTGTTTCCGGTGGTGGTGATGGTTCCGCGTGCAGGGTCAGTAACGACGGTGAGGGACTGCGCCTCGGGCGCAAGGGGGAACGGGCCAGGCCAGGCGACGTCGAGCATGACCGTCTCGCCCGCCGGAACGGTGATCGAAGGGATCGTCCAGATGTCGTCGTTGCCGTCTCCGCTGTGCACCGCACCAGGGATCAGGAATGGCGTCGCCTCGCTCATCGCAGGCATTCGGAAGGTGAGAGGTCCGGTGAAATCGGTCGAGCTCGGGTTGGAGAGGCGCAAGGAGCGGGTGCCGTACGGGGCATCCACGTCAACGAGCGGGCTGACCTCGAACGTGAGTGCAGGCTGCTCCATCGAGGCGGCCGCGAGCGGAGTGGCGACGGCCACGGCGATGACCGGCGCACTCCACACCGATGCCCGGAGCACTGTTCGCCGGTCGATCCCTGCTCGATCCTTGGTGAGCGGGGCATTCGAGTTCATCAATTGTGGTCCTTTCGATCGCTCGCGACAGACTCGCTGCGCGGCGTGGTCTTGGTGGGAGTGTCTCGATCGTTCGCAGCAACGCCGGCATCCGCGAGGAACAAGCGCACCGGCGCAGTGCTGCTCAACAGCAGCAGCAAAGGAAGTGAGACGGCTGCAGCGATCGTGGCGGCCCATTGTGAGGTTGAGGTGGCCGCGATGGCAGAACCGAGCGTGCACACGCCCCAGGTTCCGGCCAGCATCCAGCGCCACTCCGACGAAAGCTGCAGGCGGGCCGCTCGCACCACAGCCAATACTGCTCCGGCGGCCACGGCCACAAGCAGCGCAACGACACCGATCGCGACCAGTGTCTGAGCAGCATCCGGTTGCACTACCTCGGATGGAAACGCCTGCGAGATCAAGATCTCGACCATGCGACGCGTTGTCATCGCGGGACCCTCTGCGCGTTCGGGGCCTGTTTACTCACATCGCCGGACGGATCGTTGGGGACTGTAGGAACGGATTCCGCGGCCAAGGCCTGGAGAGCCCGTTGAGCCGCCTCTGGGCGTGTGACGAAGTCCTCGTAGATGTGGGTGAATCCGCGCTGGTCTCTGATGACCACTGACACCGTGACCGTCTCCTGTGTGGGGACACGCATGAGGGACCTTTCGTTTCAGAGCGCGACCTGGTTCGGAACAGGTACGGGTAGTCGGTGAGCCACAGTCGCGTCCTGCACTACTGGCCCGGGTGTGCGAGACCACGGCTCACTTATAGATGAAGAGGACGTACGCAAAGAAGAGCGGACCGAGCACGAGGATCAGAACCAATGCGATTCGTTTCAACCGAGCTGTCCAGCGGCGCTCAGGGCGGTGGGCACGATAGACGCGTTGCAGCTGCCGTCTCTGCCGGCGGCGTCGTCGCCGCTCCTTGCGTGATTCCACCGTCGCCGGACGCTGAGGTGGCACATATGTGCTCCGTTTCAGGCCGCTCCCGTCCTTCGCAGAACGTGCGCCGTTATTGCTGAAGCGGAAGGCATCGTCGAAGCCGTCTGCACCGCTCACGGATCTCCCCTCCCGTCGGTGTCGCGCCTTCCGGCACGCCTGGCGCCAGCGACTGCGAGGACCTCCAGGAAGAGAGTCCGGCTGGGGGCCGAACATCGTTCCCGGAGGTCCTCGCCGCTCTAGCCGGTCATTCGGGACCGGCGAGCATCACCACGCACACGTTGGGGCGACCACGTACGGGGTGAAGGCGTCGTTACTGGAAACCCGCGACGGAACTCCCGCGGACGAGACTTCCGTTGCAACGAGGAAGTTCCCCAACCAAAGGTCGCCGGCCGGGGTGAGGAAGGAGTTGTCACCGACGGGGATCGCGTCTGACGGAACATTCGGGAACGTGATGGTCTGAGTGGGATCACTCCGCCAGCGACTCGCGACGCCCGACGAGGAGATGTACGAGATGTACGCCACGTTATCGCTCGTTCGCGCAGGGACACTCGCCGCGATGACTCCGGTAGCAACGAGGGTGTTACCAAACCACAGGTCGCCGTTGGGCGCTTGGAAGGCGTTGTCGCCGATCGCGATGGAGCCCACGGGAACGTTCGGGAACGTAATGGTCTGGTTGGTGCTAGCCTGCCACCGGCTCGCGATCCCGGACGACGAGACGAACGATGTGTATGAGTCGTTCGCTGTGCTTCGGAAAGGCACTCCCACAGACAGGGCGCCGGTCGCAAAGCGTACGTCTCCCATCCACAGATCACCGTTGGGCGCCTGGAAAGTCGTATCACCGATCGCGACGGACCCGGCTGGCACGTTCGGAAAGGTCTGGACCTGGCCGGTGGCGGACCGCCACCGGCTCGCGACGCCCGATGACGAGATGAACGGCACGACTATGTCATCGAGCGACAGCCGTGCGGGCACTCCGGCAGATGTCACGCCAGTAGCGAGGAGCAGGTCGCCCCACCGCAAGTCGCCATCCGGACTCAGGAACAACGTGTCGCCGATTGCGGTGGAACCGGGGGGCACGGTGGGAAAGCTGAGAACCTGACCCGTGGTCATGCTGCGTCGGAATGCCACCGTGACCTTGGGCGCCGTCACCGGAGCCGATGCATTGATAGCGCCGGCGGCTGCGACGAAGGACGCAGCACCTCCGGTCGCCGGCACTCGAACAGCGGGCAGCGTGGCCTTGCCGCTCGCGTCGGTCGTTCCGGTGTAGGTCGTGGACCCGTCGGCGAACGTGTAGCCGTCGGAGAGGGTGACCGTGACCGGCTTACCGGGGTCCGGCGCACCGGACGAGTTCGTGAGGGCGGCTTGGACGTTTGTGATCTCCGTGCAGGCGGTCCCGGCGTAGGTGGGAAGAGTGAAGCTCAGAGCGGCGGCTCCGGAGGCGGCCGCGAGAGGTGTGGCGACAGCGAGCGCGATGACAGGGATGCTCCACGCCGCACCTTGGACCACGACGCGACGGGAGAGTCCCGCTTTCGTGGTCGCCTGGGTGTCGTCGCTCGTGGACTCGGAGGGTGAATCGTTCACAGCGCTGGTTGCCTTTCGTCACGGATTCGGGTGCTGCTCCACCGCGGCTTCTCAGCGGCGGGTGGTGAAGCAGTGCCAGTTTCTCGACACGGCATTCCCGGCTGAAGAGCGTGGGCCGCATCTGCGACAAAGAGGTTCTGCGTGACACGAAATGCGCTGTCGACGTCCTCGAGCCGTGAGGCAGCGACGAGCGTGGGATCGGTCAGTACCCGCGTGGCGAGCGGTGTCCTGCCCTCGTGAGCGAACGCCGCATCGTGACGACCGAGGTGAATCCGGACTCGGCGGCGATGTCGACCATCGGGGGAGCGCCAGTCCCGACGTCCAGCGCGAGCCGGCGCAGACTTTCCGCGACGCGATGACGCTCGATCTCTCTCCGCGGGCTCGTGCCCATCGGCTGATAGGCGCGATGCAGCGAGCTGGCGCTCACGGCGAGGTCTCTGCTCAACACCTCGACGGTCAGCGCCGGGTCGCGAAACCGCTCGGAGATGAGGCTCTGCGCGGCAAGGAAAAGGCCGTCTCTGTGAACAGGATCAGTGCGCAGGCGGGCTGAATGATCATAGGCTGCAGCGGCAGCAAGATGCTCCATGGCGATCCGCGTATGGATGGACGGCTTCACCCCGGCTCGGTTCGCGTCGAGCGACGTGTTGGCGACAGAGGTCATGGCGAGGAGCGACTCGCGCGTGATCGAACGCGGCTCACCCAGGAGGGGGCGATACTCCCGTCCCCGAAGGATGCTGTTGCGGAAGAACCAGCCGTAACGCGCCCATGGCTTCGGCGAGTGGGCATGAAGTTCGCAGTCACCGTCGAGCAGAATGATCTGACCCGTCTCGATCTGGACGTTGCTGCCGTCGACCATCACCTCCGCGGATCCTTCGACGATCACAGCGACATGGACGATTCCTTCGCGGCTCTGGAGGACGGTGCTCATCCCACCGCTCCACAACCGGGCGAACCCGAACTCGTCGCTCGCTGTCTCGTCATATTCGTAGACGTGCGGTTGAGCGTCGTAGCTCCAACCGTGTTTGAGGCTGCGCTTCAGCACCTCCGTCATCGGCGTCCCTCCCCGGATAGCCATTGACCGATCTGTTCTCGAAAGGTACCGAGACGCACCGGAGCTACTCAGCCCGTCTCATCCTTCAAGGATGAGATGGGCCTGTCGCATGCACCCGCAAGACATGATTTCGATGATCCCCTCTAGTCGCGAGTCGGAGAGACGTGAAGCAGCCCGCACCCGAGCATCACCCCATAGACCTTGCACTTCATGGCGTGCAGGCGCGCCGAAGCACTCCTCGGCGAGCTCGCGCTCGCAAAACAGGCGACGTCGTTCTTCTGCGTATCGAAGGCGACTCTCCGATCGAGTTCTCCATTGACACGGCGACCGCTCACCCGGATCATGCGTTGCTGCTGTGCATATCCAGCAGGGCCACACAGAAGCGGGCATGGCCGGAACCGTGGCGCGAGGTAGAGGTCGCGAGTTCCCTCGTCCTGACTCAATTCGGGAAGGTGCCCAGCTTCCGCTGCTCCGGGAACTGGAGGGTACTGCTGCTACTGGCGCCCCGCGATCGAGTCGTCACGATGGCACCGGACTTCCCCCCGCATCCGATGAGGTTCACAGAGCGTCGCGTTCTCGACCGGTCCGTTGAACAATTCGTCGAAGGGGCGCTTGCCACTGACGCGGAGACGTCGAACATCGAGGGATACGCGATCAGCCAGTTGGTGACGGAGATGTGCGCGGCGGTGGTTCTTGACCGCACAGCGTTGAATTCAACCCACCCGCTGGCTGAGCGGCTATGCGATCGAGCTGATGCCGTGATCAGCCAGCAATGCCGCGACCCGAACCTCACACCCGCGCTTGTGGCCGAAGAAGTCGGAGTTGCGCTGCGTACCCTCCAAATCTCCTACGCCGAAAGCGGCAGTAGCATCGCGAGGGAGATCCGCCGTCACCGAACACGTCTCGCGCACTCGTTGCTCACCGACGACCGCTACCGCCCGCTGACGATCGGTGAGATCGCCGAACATGCAGGTTTTCGTTCACCGATGAGTCTCCGCCGTGCACTCGATGAGGTGTATCGCACCACCCCGAAGGCTCTTCGCCGTATCGCCCACGAGCCACGTTGACTCGGAGGTCGTGCACGACTCTGCGCCGCCGCCGTGGACTGTCGTGGTGGCAGCACGATGATCAGCTTCGACACCTGTGTCTCATCCGAAGAGGATGAGGCCACGGCAGCCGCCGGCGGTCGCTCCTAGTGTGAGGGGTTCCGCTGTCGCGTGCGCCTTCTGCCGGTCGCGACGTTCCCCAGACGAAGGTGGCTGCATATCGTGAACCCGCAGGACGTACTCCCTTTCCCTCCGACGCCGACCGCGAGCGTCGCCGGGCGCACCATGCAGGAATCGGTGTATCAACAGCGGGTCGCGCCTTCGCGGCTTCCGGATGATGCTCCGAACATCCTCATCATCCTGATGGACGACGCAGGGCCGGGCCTGCCCGACACATTCGGGGGCGCGGTCGCGACCGATACCCTGTCCCGTGTCATCGACGAGGGAATCGGGTTCAATCGGTTCCACACGACCGCGATGTGTTCACCGACACGGGCATCACTGCTCACCGGCCGCAACCACCACCGCATCGGCAACGGACAGATCGCCGAGCTGGCGAACGACTGGGATGGCTATGCGGGAGAGATACCGAAGTCGAGCGCCCTCGCTCCGGAGGTGCTCAAGGACTACGGCTATGCGACGGCGGCTTTCGGAAAGTGGCACAACACCCCGGCGATCGAGACCGGTGTGACGGGTCCGTTCCACAACTGGCCGACGAGCATCGGCTTCGAGTACTTCTATGGCTTCCTCGCAGGCGAGGCGTCGCAGTACGAGCCCAACCTGGTACGCAACACCACGAGCGTGTTGCCCCCGAGAACTCCCGAGGACGGCTATCACCTCAGTGAGGACCTGGCCGACGACGCGATCGGCTGGCTCCGCAATCACCGCGCGCTCTCCCCCGAGAAGCCCTTCTTCATGTATTGGGCGCCCGGGGCCATCCACGGTCCGCATCACATCATGAAGGAATGGGCCGACAAGTACGCAGGCCGGTTCGACGGCGGCTGGGATGAGTACCGGGAGCTCGTGTTCGAGCAGGCGAAGGAGAAGGGCTGGATTCCCGGCGACTCCACCCTCACGGACCGCGACCCGCGCATGCCCGCCTGGGACGACATCCCCGAGGACGAGCGCGAGTTCCAGACCCGGTTGATGGAGCTTGCTGCGGGTTTCGCCGAGCACGCCGATGTGCAGGCCGGCCGTGTGGTCGACGAGATCGAGCACCTCGGTTACGGCGACAACACTCTGATCATGTACATCTGGGGCGACAACGGCTCATCAGGTGAAGGGCAGAACGGCACCATCAGCGAACTGCTCGCCCAGAACGGCATCCCCTCCACCGTCCCGATGCACATCCAGGCGATGAACGAGATGGGAGGTGTGGAGGTGCTCGGGACGCCGAAGTCCGACAACATGTATCACGCAGGGTGGGCGTGGGCGGGCAGCACGCCCTATAAAGGTATGAAGCTGCTCGCCTCGCACCTCGGCGGCACACGCAACCCCATGGCGGTCCGTTGGCCGGCGAGGATCGCCCCGGATCCCGCACCGCGCGCTCAGTTCGTGCACTGCACCGACATCGTGCCGACGATCTACGATCTCCTCGGCATCAGCCCGCCACGCGTCGTGAACGGTATCCCACAGGACCCTATCGATGGTTCCAGTTTCGCGGAGGCGTTCACGGATGCCGACGCCGAGGAAACGCACCTCACGCAGTACTTCGAGATCATGGGCAGCCGGGCGATCTACCACGACGGCTGGATGGCGTCGGCTTTCGGGCCCAGGGCGCCCTGGGTACCCGGCGTGCCGGAAGGCATCGCAGACTGGACACCCGACCACGATTCCTGGGAGCTGTACCACCTCGCAGAGGACTGGACCCAGGCGAACGATGTCGCGGACTCCCATCCCGAGAAACTCGCCCAGATGAAGGAGCTCTTCACCATCGAGGCCGCCAAGAACAGCGTCTTCCCGATCGGCGGCGCACTCTGGATCCCGATCTATCATCCAGAACTGCGGATCTCGACGCCGTACCGAAGCTGGAACTTCACCGGAGATCTCCGCCGGATGCCCGAGGTCGTCGCGCCACAGCTCGGCAACCGGGCGAACACGGTGACCATCGACGCCGTAGTGCCCGAGAACGCGAGCGGCGTGCTCTACGCCCTGGGGGGCGCGGGCGGCGGGCTCACCTGCTACCTGGACGACGGATATCTCTGGTACGAACACAATCTCTTCATCGTCAAGCGCACCAAGATCCGGTCCCGTGAGCGACTGGCCGCAGGCCGCGCCGAGGTCATCGTCGAAACGAAGTATCTCGATCCCCAGCCCGGCGGCGCACTCAGCATCGCCATCTCGGTCGACGGCGAGGAGATCGCAACAGGGATCGTCCCGGTCAGCGCACCCGGCCTGTTCAGCGCCAACGACTGCCTCGACATCGGCATCTGCCTCGGCGGATCAGTTTCCCTCGACTACTTCGACCGTGCACCGTTCCCGTTCGACGGTGAGATCAAGACCGTCGACGTGAAGTACACGAACTGAGCGGACGTGGTTCACCGCCCGGATGACGGGCGGTGAACCACGTCCTGTGAGGAGGCGGTGTGAACAGCACCGCCAGGGCGCCAGGACACACTCTTCGCCAGCAGATCGTCTTCGGTCTCCCCGTGCACGATGAGGCGCACCCCGCGACCGGAGACGGCGACGACGGGCGGCCGCGGCAGGTAGTTGTAGTTGCTCGCGAGCGACCAGCAATATGCTCCCGTGGCAGCGACGACAAGAGTGTCGCCCGGTCGTACATCCTCGGGGATCACGTCACGCTGCACGACGACGTCGCCGGACTCGCAGTGCTTGCCCACGACGCGCACGAGGGCCGCCGCCGCG
Organism: Microbacterium saperdae; assembly: GCF_006716345.1. Lineage (NCBI taxonomy): Bacteria > Bacillati > Actinomycetota > Actinomycetes > Micrococcales > Microbacteriaceae > Microbacterium > Microbacterium saperdae. Next base: position 850,959 of record NZ_VFOX01000001.1, on the reverse strand, counting down.
TCGCTGGTCCGGTTGGCGATGCGGACCTGGTAGTCGGCTCCGTACAGCGCAGGGCGCGCGTTGTCGCTCATCCCGCCGTCGACGCTCACATACAGGCGCTCGCCGTAGCCGAGATCGGCGGGACCGGCCGCATCGCTCCCCGCGAGCGGTACCGGCTTGGTTGTCCCGACCGTGTAGAGCGTGACCCCCGCCGGTCCGACCACGACGCGCCCCGGCTCGAAGGCCAGGTGAGGAACCGGAACCCCGAACTCGCGCGCGCAGTCGGCGACCATGTCGGCGAGTTCACGCGCGACGGTGGCGATCGTCGGTACATCCTCGGCCTGCGCACTCGTGTAGGCGATGCCGAACCCGCCCCCGAGGTTGAGCTCGGGGATCGACCGTCCGGCGAGCCGCGCCAATTCGGGATAGACGCGCATCAGGCGTCGGGCTGACTCTCTGAACCCGTCAGTACCGAAGATCTGCGATCCGATGTGGCAGTGGAGCCCGACGAACTCCAAGCCGTCATGCGCGAGGATCGCGGCCACCAGACGCGGCGCATCGCGCAGGGGCTGACCGAACTTCTGGTCCTCGTGCGCCGTGGCGAGGTAGTCGTGGGTGGAGGCGTGCACACCGCTGTTCACCCGCAGCCGAACGCGCTGCGTGACTCCCGCTGCTTTCGCGGCCGCCGCGATGCGCTCCGTCTCGATCTCACTGTCGATGACGATCGTGCCGACGCCCGCCGCGATCGCCCGGCCGATCTCCTGCTCCGATTTGTTGTTGCCGTGGAATCCGATCCGGGACGGCTCCACGCCGGCGGCGAGCGCGACGGCGAGTTCGCCGCCGCTGGCGACGTCGATGGCCAGGCCCTCCTCCGCCATCCACCGCGCGACATCGACGCACAGCAGTGCCTTGCCCGCGTAGTAGACGGTCGCCGTCGTGCCGATCCTCTCGGCCTCCGCCTCGAGCGCCGCGCGGATCCGGCGAGCACGCGACCTGGCCACATCCTCGTCGAGCACGTAGAGCGGTGAGCCGTACTGGGCGATCAACGCGGACGTGCGCACCGCTCCGAGCAGGAGCTCTCCGGTCCGCGGATCGCGCCGGGCCGTCGGCGGGAAGACCCGCTGGTCGATCTCGTTCGGATCGGACACGTCGGTCGTCATCGTTTCCCCATCTTCTTCGTCTTCTGGCATGGCCATCGCAGCGGGGTCGCCGCCGCGGGCGGAGCGTCGCTCAACGGTCGAGCGCGAACGGGCCGAGATCCAGCGGCGACCCCGCGACCTGCGGGCTCCGACCGCCGATCAGCGCCGCGAGCAGCTCGCCGGTCACCGGCCCCAGGGAGAGACCGTGCATGTTGTGCCCTGCCGCCACGAGGATCTCCGGCCTTCCCGCCGGCGAGCCCAGCACGGGCATCCCGTCGGCGGTCATGGGTCTCGCTCCGACCCATTCCTCGGTCCGTCTGTCCCAATCTGCGCCGGCGATCAGCCCCCCGGCTGCTTTCGTGAGCACCTGGAGGCGGGCGGGGTGGAATGCATCTGGGCGCTCGTCGAACTCCATCATTCCGACCACACGCAGTCGATCGTTCATCGGGATCACCACGCAGTGCCGATCGATGGAGTGCACGAGGTGTCGCGGCATCCGCTCGACCGGCACCGTGTAGCTGTATCCCTTGCCCGACACGATCCGCGTGGCGCGTATCCCCGAGCGGCGCAGGAGCGGAGAGGTCCAGGCTCCCGCGGCGACGATCACCCGATCACCGCTGATGGTGGATTCCCTGCCTGCCTCGTCACGGCACACCACGGAAGCGCCGGCGGCGAGCCGCGTGGCGGTGAGCCCGGTTCGCACATCAGCGCCCTGCTGCGTGATCCGCCGGGCGAGGCTGGCCACGAACGTGACCGGATCGAGGTAGCGCTCCGCCGGCAGCAGGAACCCGGCCTCGATCCCAGGAGCCAGAGTCGGCTCGAAAGAGCGCAGGTCCTCTCCGCGCAGGATCGCGCCGGGTGCCTCACCCCATCGCTCCGAGGCGCGAGCGTGATAGCGCGTGTGCGCCGCGACCAGCTCGCGTTCGTCGGTGCACGTCATCAGATACCCGCTGCCGCCACCCGACGTGTCGATGCCGTCATCGGTCATCCGGTCCAGAGCGGGGAAGATCGCCGCGGAGAACTGGGCGAGCGCCCGAGTGGCGTGAGCCCGTCGCCGATGCGTCGAGGAGAGCAGGAACCCCATCCCGAAGCCCGCGAGCTGCGGAAGCCGCAATGGGGCGATGGACAGATACGACGACGACGAGAAGACTCCGGCCAGCACATCGCGCGCCGTGTGCGGCGAGGCGAGCGGAGCGACCTGTTGCGGGGTCAGCTCGCCCGCGTTGCCCGTCGCCGCTCCGGCACCGAGGTGATCGCGCTCGATGATCGTGACCCGGTGTCCCTCTCTCATCAGGGCGTAGGCGGCGCACAGGCCGATGAGCCCGCCGCCGACGACCACCACGTGCCGGCTCGGGCGACCTCCGGCGCGGCTCACCGGAGCAGATCGATCCGCGGCCGACCGGCATCCGCGATGATCCGCGCCGGCACCCCCAGCGGCACCGTGTCGACGCTCGGGCCGTGCCCGAAGGGGAGCCCCCAGATGAGCGGGATGCCGAGCGGCGCGAGGAGTTCTTCGGCGAGAGCACGGATCTCCGGCAGCGGTCCGCACTCATGCCAGGTGCCGAGCGCGATTCCGACCGCGCCGTCGAAGTAGCCCGAGCGCAGAAGCGAGACCAGGAAGCCGTCGATCCGGTAGGTCTTCTCCTCGACATCCTCCAGGAGCACGATCTTCCCCGCCGCGCGCGAGCCGGACGTGTGAGATCCCGTGGTCATGGCGAGCAGGCTCAGGTTGCCGCCCGTGAGCGTCCCCGCTGCCTGCCCTTCGACGATCGCCTCGGCCCCCGGAGCCTGCAGCGTGCGATTCTCCACCGCGGTGAACAGCGAGCGGTGCAGCGCGGTGATGTTCCCCGGGTCGCTCATGAGGTCGTGGGTGCCGAGCATCGGCGCGAACAGGGTGGGCACTCCGAGCTCGCGCTCCCAGAACTCGTGGAGTCCGGTGATGTCCGACGACCCGACCAGGAGCTTGGGGCGCGCGGGCCGCAGCCGTTGCACGTCGAGGTGGTCCAGGATCCGCACGGCTCCGTACCCTCCGCACAGGCAGAGCACGGCGGTGACCGAGTCATCCGTCCACGCCTGCATTAGATCCGCCGCACGATCGGCATCCGTGCCCGCGAGGTAGGTGCCCGCACGGGGATGCGTGTCCCGCACGTGGGCTCCGAGCACCGGCTCCAGATCCCACGTCGCGAGCAGATCGAGCGCCTCCGCCAGCCGTTCCTCGGAGATCGCGCTCGAGGGCGCGACCAGCGCGACCCGATCGCCGTGCCGCACCGGTCCTGGCAGCGTGGCCGCGCTCAACGGGTTTCTCCCGTCGGACGCTCGCGCAACTCCCGCGAAGGGACGACGGAGAGGAGACGCTTCGTGTACTCGTGCTGCGGGTCCAGGAGAACGTCTTCCACCGTGCCGTGCTCGACGATCCTGCCTCGATACATCACGGCGACGCGATCGGCGATGTTCCACGCCAGCCCCAGGTCGTGGGTGATGACGAGAGCCCCCAGCCCCCGTTCGCAGCGCAGGCGGAGCAGCAGTGCGAGCACGCCGGCGCGCACAGAGGCATCCAGGCTCGCGACGGGTTCGTCGGCGACCAGGAACTCCGGACCGAGAGCGAGCGCTCCCGCGATCACGACCCGCTGGCGCTGCCCTCCCGACAACTCCTGCGGGATCGCCTGGAAGTACTTCTCCGGCGGTGTCAGCTCGGCGTCTGCGAGAGCCTGTGCCACGATGTCACGCTCATCGCCCGGCAGCCGGTGCAACCGCGGCCCCTCGGCGACGGCTTCGTACACGGATTGTCGCGGGTTCAGCGCCGCCGAAGGATCCTGCAGGACGAACTGCACCCGCGAGCGGTAGTCCTTGAGACCCTTCCGGCGCGTGGACAGCGGGCGCCCTCGGTACATGACGTCGCCGCTGGTCGGCTGCTGCAGCCCGAGGATCGTGCGCGCGAGAGTCGTCTTCCCTGATCCCGACTGCCCGACCAGCGCGATGATCTCGCCCGGTCGGCACGTGAGGTCGACGTCATCGACGGCCACGTGTCCGCGGTCGCCCCTGCCGAAGGAGACCGTCACGCCGCGCACCGCGATCACCGCATCCGTGAGCGAGAGCAGGCCGGTCGGCGTCGACGAGATCTCGGTCAGGTCGGGAGCCGGACGCGAGCCGGGGCCGTTCGGTCCCGGCGCCTCGGGAGACGTGTACGTCGGGAGCGCCAGACGCGAGGACCAGTCGCCGATGGTGGGGAACGCCGCTGCGAGCGCCCTCGTGTGCGGATGCTGCGGATTCGACATCACCTCGGCCGAGGGCCCCTCCTCCACGATCTTCCCCTGCTGCATCACCACGATGCGTTCGCAGGTGGACGCGAGCACGGAGAGGTCATGGCTGATCATGATGAGGGACAGACCGCGTTCACGGACCATCTGCTTCAGCAGGTTCAGGATCTGCGCCTGCACGATCACGTCGAGGGCGGTCGTCGGCTCGTCCGCGATGATGATCTCCGGTTCGCACGCAAGTGCGAGGGCGATCATCACGCGCTGCTTCTGCCCGCCGGAGAGCTCATGAGGGTACGACCGCGCCTTCGACTTCGGCAGATCGACCTGCTGCAGCAACTCGGCCACACGCCGGTCCTGCTCGGCGCGCTCACGGTACTTCTCGCGGCTCCCTGTCGCGTGCAGCACGAGAGCCTCCACGATCTGATCGCCCACCCGCTGCACGGGGTTGAGCGAGTGCATGGCTCCCTGGAACACGATCGCCGCCTCGGTCCAGCGGACCGCACGCAGCCGCCGCCACCCCATATCGGCGACCGACTCCTCCCCGAGCAGGATGCGCCCGTCGATGCGGGCGTTCCGCGGCAACAGCCGCAGCACGCTCATCGCGAGCGTGGACTTTCCGCATCCCGACTCACCGGCGAGTCCGATCGTCGACCCCTCCGGCACGTCGAGAGTGACACCGCGCACCGCTTCCACGGTGCCTCGGCCGCCCTTCTCGAACGTGGAGTAGCTGATTCGGACATCCTCGAACTTCAGACTCGGCATCATCGACCTCGCAACGTCGGGTTCACAACAGCTTCGAATGCGCGGCCCGCGAGCGTGAACGCCAGCACGACGACCACGATGGCGAGGCCAGGGGGGAGCAGATACCACCAGTACCCGGCGGTCGCGGCTCCGGTATCGAGCGCGAGCTTCAGCATCGAGCCCCAGGAGATCGTCGATGGGTCCCCGAGCCCCAGGAAGGCCAGGGTGGACTCGGAGATGATCGCCGATCCGACGGTGAGCGTGGTGTTCGCCAGCACCAGCGGCAGGACGGCGGGGAGCACGTGCTTCCATAGGATGTGTCCGTCCCCGGCGCCGAGTGCCCAGGAGCGTTCGATGTACCCGCGCGACTCCACGGTGAGCGTCTGAGAGCGCACCAACCTCGCGGTCGACGCCCAGGAGGTCACGCCGATCGCGACGATGATGGTCGTCACTCCCGCCCCCAGGACGCTGGAGAGGACGATCGCCAGCACGAGCGAGGGCACGACGAGGAAGAAGTCGACGATGCGCAGCAGCACGGCCTGAGTCGCGCCCCGGAAGTGTCCCGAGGCCATCCCGACGGCTGTGCCGATCACCATCGACACGAGCGTGGCGGCGAAGCCGACCAACAGCGAAGCGCGGGCGCCCCACACCAGCATCGCGAGGACACTGCGACCGGACGGATCGGTGCCGAGCGGGAGGCCGACGCTGGGGGGCGCGTTCAGGGGGTTGTCGATCTTCGTGACGTCCAGCATCTCTGCCGGGAACAGCACGGGGGCGAGGGCCGCCAGCGCGATCACGATGATCAGGATGACGAGACCGATGACACCGGATCGGTGGGTGCGGAACTCGCGCCAGACCTCCGCGAGTCGGGCTCGTCGTCGGGCCGCTGCGACACTGCGGGCGGCGGGACGCGGGGATTCGAGGATCTGAGTCATGCGGTACGCAGCCTTGGGTCGAGAACGCGATAGACCAGGTCCGCGATGAAGTTCATCGCGATGACGATGGCGGAGAAGACCACGAACGTCCCCTGCAGCACAGGGAAGTCGGGAGCGCTGAGCGCTTGGAAGGTGAGGTAGCCGAGCCCCGGCCAGGAGAAGACGGTCTCCACGGAGACGCCTCCGCTGATGAGACCGCCGATGGCGAGGAAGATCAACGTCACCGTCGGGAGCAGGGCATTCGGGACAGCGTGCACACGACGCACGCGATCCTCGTTCAGACCTTTCGCCCGCGCGGTGACCAGGTAGTCGGCCGTCATCTCCTCCAGCAGCGAGGCGCGCATGACCAGGAGGTACTGCGCGTAGACGACGGCTGCCATCGTGATCGCGGGCAGGACGAGATGGTGGGCGACGTCGAGCACGTAGGCGATGCCCTCCAGGCGTGTCCCCGCCGTCACCATGCCGCCGGTGGGGAACCAGTGGAGCGTTCCGGCGAACAACAGCAGCAGGAGCAGCCCGAACCAGAAGGTGGGCACCGACCACAGGGTCAGCGCGATCCCGGTGTGCACGCGATCGAAGAGGCTGCCCCGTCGCCACGCCGCGCGTTGACCGAGCCACAGTCCCAGCGCAAGCGACATCGCGAACGCGGTTCCGGTGAGCAGGAGAGTCGGTCCCATCCGCTCGAGGATCAGCTGGGAGACATCCTCGTTGTTCGTGTAGGAGTACCCGAGATCTCCGCGCAGCAGATCCGTGAGGTATCGCCAGAACTGGCTCGGGAGCGGTTGGTCGAGCCCCAGTTCGCGACGGATGGCCTCCAGCTGGTCGACGCTCACGCGACGGCCGTGTGTCAGCGAGCGCACCGGGTCTCCCGGGAGGATCCGGAACGCGAAGAATCCGAGGACGATCACCATGAGCAGCGAGACGAGCGCACCCCCGGCTTTGCCGAGCGCATACCGCGCCCAGGAGGTGCCCCGGCGCGGCTCGTCGATCTCGGCAGCGGGCGCCCCGGAGGGGACGAGCGTGTCGCCCCCTCCGGTCACCACGTTGTCAGCCATGTCGACTACTCCCGGTCGCCGGCCTGCGCGCGGCGGCGGCTCAGGAGGATCCCTCCGCCGACCAGGATGACGGCGCCGATGCCTCCGGCGATCCACCAGCCCGCCGCTCCGCCGTCGGCGGCAGTCTCGTCGCCGGTACCGGCCACCGGGGTGAGCGAGTAGACGCCCCAGGGGCCGTTCTGACGGAGCAGCACTCCGCCCTCGGCCGGCTGCAGCTGCGCGTCGGTGAAACGGTCGGAGCGGTACGCCTGGAAGCGGGCGTCGAAGAACATGACGTTGTTGACGGCCGCGTCGTACTTCAGCTGCTGCATCTCCAGGACCAGCGCTGCACGCTTGTCGGGATCGGTCTCGGAGTGCTGCTGGGCGTAGAGCTCATCGAACGCGGGATCGCACCAGTTCGACTCGCTCGTCGCGCCGGACCCGTCCGCGTTGGGTCGCGAGCTGCAGAGATTGATCGACATCATGAAGTCGGGATCGGGGCCCATCCCCCATCCGGTGAAGTACATGTCGTAGCGTCCGAGCACCGATTCGTCGTTGACCTGGGCGTCGGAGAGCATCGAGACGGTGGTCTTGATACCGATCTCCTCCAGCCACGGGCCGATGAAGTCGGCAGCCTGCTGGCTGTTCGAGCTCGAGGAGCGCCCCATGATGCGCAGGTCGATCGGGTTGCCGGACTTGTCCAGTCGTACTCCGTCCGCGCCGCGCTCGTAGCCGGCCTCATCGAGCATCCGATTTGCCTCGTCGGCGTCGTACGCCAGCGGAAGATCTTCGGGGGCGATGTTCCAGTGGAACGCCGGGTACCGCGGAGGGACCGTGCCCGTCCCCGGGTCTCCGAGACCCTGCAGGATCTTGGCGCGCAGGGTCTCGTTGTCGATCGCCCTCACGATGGCCTGCCGCACGACCTTGTCCTGCAGCACCGGGTTGCCGTCTCCGAGGTCGTTGCCGTCGATGTCCTTCGCGCCCGGGTTGATGGCCAGGGCGGAGAACGAGTTGCCCTTCGCCGAGATCGTGGTGATGCCGTCGACACCGTCCAGGGAGTCGAACTGGGCGATCGTGAGGCCGTCGACCAGATCGACCTCACCGGTCTTGAGCGCCTGCACCGCGGCGTCCGAGCTCTTGTACGGAACCCAGACGAGCGAATCGATCTTCGCCTCGCCGTGCCGGTAGTGGGGGTTCGCCGTCATCGTCACGCCGCTCGTCTTCGAGGACTCGGTGATGATGAACGGGCCGGAACCCACGGTGTCGGCATCGTTCTCGTACGCGGCGGGATCATCGAGCGCGGCCCACACATGGCTCGGCACGATCGGCAGATCGGCTCCGGGGTTCGGCGCCTGCGGGTTCTCCATCGTCATCACGACGGTCAGGTCGTCGGGTGCCTCGATGCTCGCGATGTTCTCGACGAGCGACCCCTTGGCCATCTTGAGCGCATCGTTGTCCTGGATCGCCTCGATCGTCCAGATCACGTCATCCGCGACGATGGGCTCACCGTCCGACCACATCGCGTCGGGCTCGAGATGGAACGTCCACTCGGTCGCGTCGGCGTTCGCCTCCCAGGACTCGGCGATCGCCGGGTACTCGCTGTTGTCCTCCGCCGCCCAGGCGACGAGAGGCTCGTACTGGTACATGAGGATCGAATCGCTCGTGGAGAGCACCGAGAGAAAGGGATTCAGCGTCTCGACATCGCCCGTGAGCGAGATCCTCGCCTGCGCGTCATCCTCGTCGGCCGCTGCCGCTCCCGCGCCCGCCACCGTGCCGCCGAGCACGATCGCTCCGGCTCCGATCAGGGCCATGCACCGGCTGCTCGTGCGGATGGATCGTCTTCCCCGACCATCCCAGTGTGACTGCATCAACATCCACTCCCTTGTGTTATGTCTCGTAAGTGTGAGTGCGTGGGGAGAACCGATTCCACCGACCCGGTCGAACTCTAACCAGATAAAAGGGAAGGATGACCAAGTTCCCTCACTTATGGGGGGTCACGCCGGGTGACGTTTACGTTTTTATGATTCATAAGACGGAATGCACGAAGGAGTCCCATGTCGCACCCGAGCACCGCCACACGCCTGAGCGCCGCAGAACTGTGCGCCCGGCTGATCCGTTTCGACACGTCGAACTACGGTGATGGGCGCAGCGCCGGCGAACATGACATCGCGTCGTGGATCCACAGCGCACTGAAGCACGCGGGCTATGCGGCGCAGATCGTCGGGCCCGAACCCGCCCGCGCCTCTGTGGTGCTGCGGGTGCCCGGCGAGGATCGCACCCTTCCCGCGCTGCTCGTCCACGCGCACACCGACGTCGTGCCCGTGGAACCGTCGCAGTGGTCGGTCCCCGCATTCGCCGGGCACATCGCCGACGGCTATGTGTGGGGTCGGGGCGCCACCGACATGAAGGACATGGTCGCCAGCATCCTGCGGACGCTGTTGAACTGGGCCGAACACGACATCCGTCCACGACGCGACATCGTGGTGGCATTCGTCGCCGACGAGGAGTCCGGCGGTGAGCACGGCGCCGCATGGCTCGTGCAGCACATGCCGGAGCTCTTCACCGGCGTCGAGGTCGCCATCGGGGAGTCAGGCGGCGACGCGATCGAACTCGTGGCGAACGACGGCACTCCACTGCGGGTCTACCCCATCGCCACCGGCGAGCGTGGAACCCTGCAGTTGCGCATCCACGCGCGAGGGACCGGAGGCCACGGTTCCCGACCGCAGGCCGACCAGGCCCTGACCCGCGTCATCGACACCTGTCAGCGCATCAACGCCTATGAATGGCCGCTCCGACTCACCGACACCGTCCGGGAGTACATCGCGACCATCGACCTCGCGCTCGGCAACGACCCGCAGCTCGACACCGCCACCGGCATCGCCTCCTCGATCCAGCGGCTGGGGTCCGCAGGCGAGGTCGCCGAGGCCATCACCCGCTGCACGGCGACGACGACCGTGCTCAACGCCGGGGTCAAGGTCAACGTCATCCCCGCCTCCGCCGAGGCGCAACTCGACGTGCGGTGTCTGCCCGGCACCGAGGACGAGGTCGTCGCGACCCTCGTGAACCTGATCGGCGACGACGTCGAGTGGGAGTTCCTCTCCCGGTGCTCTCCGGTGACCGCGCCGTACCCCTCTCATTGGTTCGACGCGATGCGCGCGGCGATCCTCACCCAGGACGCAGACGCCATCACTCCGCCGGTCTGGCTGGGCGGCGGCACCGATGCGAAGGCGTTCTCCGAACTCGGCATCGCCTGTTACGGCTTCGCCCCGCTGACGGCCGACAGCGCCGGACGTCGCCCCGGTGGCGCCCACGGTGCGGACGAGCGGAACCCCGTGGAGGCGATCGATGGCGGCCAGCGCGTGCTCGAACAGTTCCTGACCCATGTCTGAGCAGGAGACCGCGGTCGATCCTGCACTCCTGAGCCTCACCGACGGGCGCGTCGCTTCCGGCACGAGCCTCGCCGCGGTGCTGGCCTCATCGAGCGGTTCGGGGCCTCTCAGAGTCGGCGGGTCCGGCGATGCGGGCGACGGATCGACGCCGGATGTCGACACCGTGTTCCGGATCGCCTCGTGCACGAAGTCCTTCACCGCGGCTCGCGCGCTGCAGCTGCGCGACGCGGGGATGCTCGATCTCGACAGGCCCGTCGCCGAGATGCTCCCCCGGCCGCCGAGGTTCCTGATTCCCGGAGCGGAGGCGACGCCGCCGACTCCCCGGCTCCTGCTGACGATGTCGGCAGGGCTGCCGACAGACGATGCCTGGGCGGACCGGCTGGAGTCACTGCCGCGCACGGAGTTCGATGCCCTCCTCAGCCGGGGCATCAGGTTCACCCGAGCGCCAGGGGTCGAGTACGAGTACGCGAACCTCGGCTGGGCGATCCTCGGACGGGCCCTGGAGCAGTTGGACGGACGCCCGCTGCAGGACCAGATCGAACAGGACCTCCTGGATCCGCTCGGTCTCACCGGCGTGCGGTTCGCACCGCCGGCAGGACGGCTCCTCGCCACCGGCTACGCCCGGCACAACGGGTCCTGGGAGGAGCAGGAGGTCACGGCGCCCGGCGCGTTCTCCGCGATCGGAGGACTCTTCGCCTCCTGCGCCGACCTCCTGGCCTGGGCACGGTGGCTGGCGAGTGCCTTCGCAGACGGGCCGAGTGACCCGGATCCCGTGCTCGCAGCAGCGAGTCGGCGCGAGATGCAGCAGCTGCATCGCGCCATTCCCGGCGGGGGCAGTACGGTGGCGCGCGGCTACGGATACGGACTCATCGTCGAGCACTCCACGGCGCAGGGGCATGTGGTCTCGCACTCCGGCGGCTACCCCGGGTTCTCGGCGCACATGCGGTGGAGCACCGAGCACGCGGTCGCGGTCTGCGGATTCGAGAATGCCGGCTACTCCGCGGTGCACGAGATCGTGCGGCCCGCCTTCGACGCGGCCCTCGAACAGGCGATCGCGACGACGCGAACGGGCGCTGCGACGGAGCCCTGGGCCGAGACCCGAGCTGCGGTTGCGCGAATCTCGGAGCTGGTGAGCGATCATGGGAACATGACGCTGTGGGACCGCGCGAGCCGCGACCTGTTCGATGGGTGCATCGATCTCGATGTGTCGGTGTCGGAGCGCCGGAGTCGGCTGTCACGCGTCGTCGCCGAGGTCGGGGCGCCACTGATCCACGGTCCCGCGTCGTTCCCGACACCGGCGCGCGCGTCGTGGCGGGCTTTCGGGTCCTCCGGGGCGTTCGACATCTCGCTGCAGCTGACGCCGACGGAACCTCCGCTGATCCAGAGATGGGACGTGGCCATGATCACCGCGGATGTTGCCCATGCCTGAGCGCGCCTCGGACGAGTCCGCGCCCGGCCGGAAGGCGCAGGCGCGCAGGAGCGCGTCTCTGCTGAAGTCCCGCCTGCTCAAGGAGGAGCAGACGGCCTTCGACACCGCGCTGCGCTCGTTCGCGATGAACCCCGCGTTCGAGCGGATGTCGGCCATGATCGCGCGCAGCCGTCGCCGATTCGTCCTGGGACGCGGCGACGCCCAGGAGCACGCGATGCTGCTGGGCGCATCGCTGAAGGCCAGCTTCAGTCAGGTCTTCCTGGTGGCACCTCCCGGGCTCGACCACCTCGACCTGCTCGCCGACGTGCGGACGGGCGATGTGCTCATCGCGATCTGCAACCGTCCCTACCGGCGCGACACCGTCGAGATCGGACGACTCTACGTCGCAGCCGGAGGCACGCTGATGCTGCTGACCGACAGCGCCGACTCCCCTCTGAGCGCGTTCGCGTCTGAGCAGATCATCATCGAGCACGCCACCCGCGATGCGCAGGACGACGCCACCGCCGTCGTCCTGGCCACTCGCCTGCTCGCACGACTCGCTTCAGCCAGCTCCAAAGGTGCCGTGCGACGAGCGCAGGAGCGCGAGCGGCTGGGTGATCTCCTCGACCTGTACGAGTCCGACATGCGCTGGGTCGGCCGCGGGCATAAGCCGGGAGACGTGGCGCCGTAGCGCGGAGTCAGCCTCCCGAGGGGTTCTCGACCGGCGTGCCGTCGTCGTCGGTGGTCTCCCGCTCGAGGATCTCCTCGGTGCTGTCGGGTGCACCGCCGGATGCGGTGTCGGCCTCTTCGTCCGGACCAGGGGTTCCCTGCGTGTTCTTCGGATCGCTCATGATTCTCTCCTTCGTTCGATCCGGCGAGGCTACGTGGCCCGTGACGCGGCCACGAGGGGGTTGACGTGGTTCGGCGCGGGACGGAAGAAGCCCTCGAAGTCCCCTTCTCGCCGCGACCTCCGCGTTGTGCGGTCCCGTCACCGGGCAAGATCGTCGAACCTGCGCGTCACGACGAAGTCGGGCCCCTCAGCGCGGCCCGTCGCTCGTCGCCGCGAGCAGCGCGGTGACGACGTCGCTGGTCGGCGTGGGGATGCCGTGGACGCGGCCGAGCCGAGAGACGACGCCGTTGCGGATATCCCACTCCAGCGCGCGCCCGGCTTCGCGGTCGGTGAGGATCGACGTGCTGAGGTCGGCAGGAGACGCCCGGAAGCCCGCAAGGATCTCTTCGGGGACGTCTTCTTCGAGCTGCGCTCCCTCGGCGCGGGCGACGCGCAGGCATTCCCGCAGATAGACCCGAGTCAATTCGGCGATGTCCGCACGGGCGAACATTCCCGCGCGTCGTCCGGTGAGAGCCATGAGCCCGGCGGCGGCGTTCTGCAGGAGCTTCCTCCAGGCGACGGATCGAAAATCGGATGCCAACTCGACCGTGCAACGCGTTCCTCGCAGAGTCTCGGCGACTCGATCGGCGCCGGTCCCGTCCGGAAGGGTCAGTCGCGCAGATCCTCGCAACCGCACGGAGCCGTCCGGCTGCGCCTGGGCGGGGAACCAGACGACCGCGGGGACGACGACCGTCCCTGCGGGAACCCACCCGGATCAAGGACAACCGATGAGGAACGACCTGCGCGGCACCTCAGAGCACGCCGGGCGCGGCGTCGTCCTCGAGTCGCTGGAGGCTCCGCCGCGCACGGGCATCTTCGGGGTCGAAGCCGGCTCCCTCGTCGAGTTGCACCCTGCGGAGGGATCGTCGTTCTCGCCCGCGTGCTCGCCGACCGGAGAGACCGTCGCGTCGCGGATCGGATTCCACCGGTCCGCGAAGTCCTGATATCCGGCCGCGATGAACGAGAGGGTACGGAAGTGGCCCGGATCCGCGGGACTTCGCGGATCCGGGCCACTGACCAGCTGTCTGGCTGGGGTTCCAGAGAGTATCTGTCAGAAGTCCCAGTCGTCGTCTTCCGTGGCCTCGGCCTTGCCGATGACGTAGGACGAACCCGACCCGCTGAAGAAGTCGTGGTTCTCGTCGGCGTTGGGCGAAAGTGCAGACAGGATCGCAGGGTTCACGTTCGTGACGGTCGAGGGGAACATCGCTTCGTAGCCGAGGTTCATCAGCGCCTTGTTGGCGTTGTAGTGCAGGAACTTCTTGACGTCCTCGGTCAGGCCGACGCCGTCGTAGAGGTCCTGCGTGTACTGAACCTCGTTGTCGTAGAGCTCGAACAGCAGGTTGAAGGTGTAGTCCTTCAGCTCCTGACGGCGCTCCTCGGTCTCGTTCTCGAGACCCTTCTGGAACTTGTAGCCGATGTAGTACCCGTGCACGGCCTCGTCACGGATGATGAGGCGGATGAGGTCGGCCGTGTTCGTGAGCTTCGCCTTGGACGACCAGTAGATCGGCAGGTAGAAGCCCGAGTAGAACAGGAACGACTCGAGCAGCGTCGAGGCGACCTTGCGCTTGAGCGGGTCATCGCCCTGGTAGTAGTCCATGATGATCTGAGCCTTCTTCTGAAGGTTCGGGTTCTCGGTGGACCAGCGGAACGCCTCGTCGATCTCCTTCGTCGACGCGAGCGTCGAGAAGATCGAGGAGTAGCTCTTCGCGTGCACCGACTCCATGAAGGCGATGTTCGTGTACACGGCCTCCTCGTGAGGGGTGATCGCGTCAGGGATCAGTGAGACGGCGCCCACCGTTCCCTGGATCGTGTCGAGCAGCGTCAGACCGGTGAAGACGCGCATGGTGAGCAGCTGCTCTTCGGGCGTCAACGTGTTCCACGACTGGATGTCGTTCGACAGCGGCACCTTCTCGGGCAGCCAGAAGTTGTTCACCAGACGGTTCCAGACCTCGAGGTCCTTGTCGTCGATGATGCGGTTCCAGTTGATCGCCTGCACGCTGTCGACCAGCTTGATCGGGGGGTGGGGAGTCATGTCTTCGTCGTTTCTCGAGTCAGTGAGCAGGTCAGAGCATGCAGGAGACGCACTCGGTCATGTCGGTGCCCTCGAGCGCCATCTGACGCAGACGGATGTAGTAGATCGTCTTGATGCCCTTGCGCCATGCGTAGATCTGCGCCTTGTTGATGTCACGCGTGGTGGCGGTGTCCTTGAAGAACAGCGTCAGCGAGAGGCCCTGGTCCACGTGCTGCGTAGCCGCGGCGTACGTGTCGATGACCTTCTCGTAGCCGATCTCGTACGCGTCCTGGTAGTACTCCAGGTTGTCGTTCGTCATGAACGCCGCCGGGTAGTAGACGCGGCCGAGCTTGCCTTCCTTGCGGATCTCGATCTTCGACGCGATCGGGTGGATCGACGACGTCGAGTTGTTGATGTACGAGATCGAGCCGGTCGGCGGCACCGCCTGCAGGTTCTGGTTGTAGATGCCGTGCTCCTGGATCGACGACTTCAGCGCCACCCAGTCCGCCTGCGTCGGGATGTGCTTGCCGGCGAACAGCTCCTTGACCTTCTCGGTCTCCGGAACCCAGGCGCGGTCGATGTACTTGTCGAAGAACTCCCCCGACGCGTACGTCGAGTCCTCGAACCCGTCGAAGGCCTGCTTGCGCTCGATCGCGAGGTTGTTCGAGGCGCGCAGCGCGTGGAACAGCACCGTGTAGAAGTAGATGTTCGTGAAGTCGATACCCTCTTCGGAGCCGTAGTACACGTGCTCACGAGCAAGGTAGCCGTGCAGGTTCATCTGACCGAGGCCGATCGCGTGGGAGCGGTCGTTGCCGTCCTCGATCGAACGCACGGAGCGGATGTGGCTCTGGTCGCTGACCGCGCTCAGCGCACGGATCGCGGTCTCGACGGTCTGGCCGAGGTCATCGGCATCCATCGACAGCGCGATGTTCATCGAGCCGAGGTTGCACGAGATGTCCTTGCCGATCTGGTCGTACGACAGGTCGTCGTTGTACGTGGTCGGCGTGTTCACCTGCAGGATCTCGCTGCAGAGGTTGGACATGTTGATGCGGCCCTTGATCGGGTTGGCCTTGTTCACCGTGTCCTCGAACATGATGTACGGGTAGCCCGACTCGAACTGGATCTCGGCGATGGTCTGGAAGAACTCACGCGCGTTGATCTTCGTCTTCTTGATGCGCGAGTCGTCGACCATCTCGCGGTACTTCTCGGTGACGGAGATGTCGCCGAAGGGCACCCCGTAGACCTTCTCGACGTCGTACGGCGAGAAGAGGTACATGTCCTCGCCGTTCTTGGCGAGCTCGAACGTGATGTCGGGGACCACGACGCCGAGCGACAGCGTCTTGATGCGGATCTTCTCGTCGGCGTTCTCACGCTTGGTGTCGAGGAAGCGCATGATGTCGGGGTGGTGCGCGTTGAGGTACACCGCACCGGCACCCTGACGGGCGCCGAGCTGGTTGGCGTAGCTGAAGCTGTCTTCGAGCAGCTTCATGACGGGGATGATGCCCGACGACTGGTTCTCGATCTGCTTGATCGGTGCGCCGGCCTCGCGGATGTTCGAGAGCAGCAGCGCCACGCCGCCGCCGCGCTTGGAGAGCTGGAGGGCGGAGTTGATGCCGCGGGCGATCGACTCCATGTTGTCTTCGATGCGCAGGAGGAAGCAGCTGACGAGCTCGCCGCGCTGAGCCTTGCCCGCGTTGAGGAAGGTCGGCGTCGCCGGCTGGAAGCGTCCGGAGATGATCTCGTCGACCAGAGCGATCGCGAGCTTCTCATCGCCGTCGGCGAGACCGAGGGCGGTCATCACGACACGGTCCTCGAAGCGCTCGAGGTAGCGCTTGCCGTCGAAGGTCTTCAGCGTGTAGCTCGTGTAGTACTTGAAGGCGCCGAGGAAGGTCTCGAAGCGGAACTTCTTGTCGTACGCGCGGTCGTTGAGCTTCTGGATGAAGTCGAGCGAGTACTGCTCGATGACGGCCGGCTCGTAGTACTCCTTCTCGACCAGGTAGTCGAGACGCTCCTTGAGCGAGTGGAAGAACACCGTGTTCTGGTTGACGTGCTGGAGGAAGTACTCCCGCGCGGCCCGCTTGTCGGCGTCGAACTGGATCTTGCCGTCCGCGTCGTACAGGTTGAGCATCGCGTTGAGGGCGTGATAGTCCAGGCCCTCGTAGTTCGGGTTCGCCTTGAACGCCACCGTCTCGGTCACTGCGTCCTGCTCTTCAACTGTGATACCCACCGTCGTTCCAATCCGTCGCTCACGCGATCAACGTCGTCCTGTGTGCCGAAGATTTCGAGCCGGTACAAGTGAGGCACGTGGCACTTGCGGCTGATGATGTCGCCGGCGAGACAGAAGGAATCGCCGAAGTTGGTGTTTCCCGCGGAGATGACACCGCGGATGTGTTGCCGGTTGCGCTCGTCGTTGAGGAACCGGATCACCTGCTTGGGCACGGCACCTCGTTCGACGCCGCGTCCTTCACCTCCGCCATAGGTGGGGGTGACAAGCACGAAGGGCTCGTCGATGACGAGTTCTTCCTCCTGCCGGTGGAGCGGGATGCGTCGGGCCGGGAGCCCGACCTTCTCGATGAAACGCGCGGTGTTACCCGACGCGCTCGAGAAGTAGACCAGGAGCGGCGCGGCGGTCGCGACGGCGCTCATGGTCGGTCACGCCAGGCGCGTGGCGAGCTCGGCGATCTTGTCGGGACGGAAGCCCGACCAGTGGTCCTCGTCGGTCACGACGACGGGCGCCTGCATGTAACCGAGCGCCTTGACCTGCTCCAGGGCCGTCGGGTCCTCCGACAGGTCATGGATCTCGTACTCGATGCCCTGGGCATCCAGCGCACGGTAGGTCGCGTTGCACTGGACGCAGGACGGCTTGGTGTAGACCGTGATCGACATCTGAAACCCCTCAAATCTCTGGTTGCTCCGGCAGACCCCCGCCGGGACTTCAATACTACATATAGGGACGGACATTGAGGGTGACCACAAGGGGTAGTAGTTACATCCGTGTAGTTTTCCACCGCTCTCCACTGTTACAACACAGGTTCTCCACCGTTTCTTCCACAGGCTGGGACCCCGTCGAAGGGCATCCGAACCGCGAGAAATCGCGGCTGGGAAGCGCCTGTGAGCGATCTGTCCACAGGCGCGACCATACGAGGGGGTTCGGACATTCCGAGACCTGTGGAAACTGCCTTTCGGCGTGTCGTCGGCGTGTCGCATCCGCACCCGCTTCGACGCGCTCCGTCGGGTGCCGGTACCGTTGTGAGGTGGCGGGATATCGGGACCTTCTTCGCACGCCGGGAGTGGCGCGCATGATCGCTGCTCAGTTGACCGCGCGATTCCCCAACGGCATGTCCTCGCTCGCGATCCTGCTGCACGTCGAACAGCAGACGGGATCCTACGGAGCCGCCGGCCTCGTGCTCGCGGCGACCAGCGTGGGCCAGGCCGTCGCCGGTCCCATCACCAGCCGTTGGATGGGCGTGTGGGGCATGCGCCGCGTGATCACGCTGACGCTGAGCGTCTGCGTCGTCGCCGTGCTGGCGCTCGCCCTGCTCCCGCTGAACCTGCCCGGGTACATGGTGCTGGGGATGGTGGCCGGTCTCTCCACTCCTCCGATCCAGGCCGCCGTGCGGACCATCTACCCGAAGCTCGTGAACTCCTCGCAGCTCACCCCGCTCTTCTCGCTCGACGCCTCGCTGCAGGAGATCATCTGGATCCTGGCGCCGGTGGTCATCACTCTCGTGTCGACGCAGATCGGCACGACCGAGGGTCTGCTGCTGGTCGCGATCATCCTGGTCGTGGGAGGGGCGTGGTTCATCCTCTCCCCCGAGGTCGGTCGCGTGCGGATCCCCCGCAGCCGCAACCCGCTGGGCAAGGTCGTCCTGAAGCCCCCGGTCATGCTCGCCACCGTGATCGGCTTCCTCCTGATCGGCGCGTGCGCCGCCGTCGAGGTCGGCGTCGTGGCGACGTTCGAGCACGGCAGCCTCGCCGCCGGACTCGTGCTCGCGGTCTTCTCGGTCGGCAGCCTCGCCGGCGGCCTGGCCTTCGGCCACATCCCGATCGGCCCGTGGGCCATGGCGCGGCGTCTGCTGATCGTCACGATCGGCCTCGGACTCACCATGGTCATGCTCAACGTGTTCTGGCTCGGCGGCACACTGATCCTCGCCGGCATCGGCATCGCCCCGGCCCTCGCCGTGCTCTTCGCCATCACCTCCGCGAGCGTCAAGTTCAGCGAGACCGCGGAGGCGTTCGGATGGGCCGGCACCGGCCAGCTGATCGGCGCCGCAGCCGGGTCCGCCGTGGCCGGCTTCCTCGTCGACGTGAGCGACTGGCGCGGGGCCTATCTCGCCGCGACGCTGTTCGCCGCTGTCGGCCTGATCGTCTCGATCGTGTTCGTGCGTTCCTTCCCTGATCTGCGTCATCGCGACGCGAGCCCCCATCCCGACACCGAACCCCTGGCGGTCACCCCCTCATGAGCTCCCTTCCTCCCCAGACGTCCGCGCCCGAGATCGTCTGCGTCGGCGAGACCATGGCGCTGATCACGCCGACGGATGCGGGTCTCGCCGCGGCGGGGCACGCGACGATCGGGCTCGCCGGGGCGGAGTCCAACGTGTCGGCGGGAGTCGCCGCCACCGGCCACCGCGTCGCCTGGGCATCGCGCCTGGGAGCCGACCCGCTGGGAGACCGCATCGCATCCGAGCTCGCGCGGCGCGGCGTGGAGCTGTGGGTCGAGCGCGCCGAGGATGCTCCCACCGGCGTCATGTTCAAGGACCCGGGCATCGAGTCCTCCTCCGTCTACTACTACCGCCGCGGATCGGCCGCCGCGCACATGGAGCCCGGCTTCCTGACGCCGGAGCGACTCGACGGCGTGCGGATCGTGCACACCACCGGCATCACTCCCGCACTCTCGCCCTCGTGCCGGGAGATGGTCGACCGCCTCTTCGCAGATGCCCGCAGCGCCGGCGCGCTCGTGTCGTTCGACGTGAACGACCGGCGTCCGCTCTGGAGTCGGGAGGATGCCGCCGAGACCCTCGCCCGTCTGGCGGATGCCGCCGACATCACCTTCGTCGGCCGCGACGAGGCCGAGCGCATCTGGGGCACCGTCACCCCTGCCGAGATCCGGGCATTCCTCCCCCGGTGCCCGCTGCTGATCGTGAAGGACGGCGACGTCGGAGCGACCGCCTTCGACGGCGATGCCGAGCCGGTGTTCGTGCCGGCGCCCGTGGTCGATGTCGTCGAACCGGTGGGCGCGGGCGACGCGTTCGCGTCCGGCTTCCTCGCTGCGACCCTCGACGGTGCGCCCCTCTCCGCGCGCCTGACGGCCGGTCACGCCGCCGCCGAGCGCGTGCTGACGATCGCGGCCGACCTGCCGCCGCTCGACTGACACCCCGGATCCTCTCCGCACGACCGCGCCGTTCTCGCCGAGGACGCGCCTCCTCGGCGCGCCTGCTGCGCGGCCTCCCGCGCCGGCGCTGACGCACACACCGCGCAGCGCGCACACACGACGCGCAGACCTCCCCGGCAGGGTTCAGAACCGGTCAGGCGCCGTCAAGCGACCGATCGGTGAACGCTCGGCGTCAGTTAATGAACGCCGAATGGCCACTCGCTGGAACCGCCGTTTCGCTGCATCCGGCGCTAGTAGCTTCGCGAATGGCGCCGCTTCCACCCTGCTGTCGAGCGCCATCTCCCACCTCGAATCCCGACGAAAGGTGCTGCCTGCGATGGCGCGCTTGCCACGATCCCTGACCCTGCGGCGCACGGCCGCTTTCACCGCCGGCGGCCTCGCTGCCGCTCTCGGCCTCACCCTCCTCGGAGGCGGCGTCGCCGTCGCCGCCGGAGGACTCAATCCCCCCGCCGTCGCCCCCGCGACGGTGTTCGTGCCCTCGACGGTGCCTGACCGCGTGATCCTCACGCCGACGGCGACGCCCCAGACGAGCCAGAGCGTCAGCTGGCGCACCTCGTCGGATGTCACGACGCCGCAGGTGCAGATCGCACCTCTCACCGCCACACCCGTCGACGTCGCAGCCGCACGGATCGTCACGGCGACCACGACCGGCTTCGAGTCGAACTTCGGCTACCGGATCGCGCACCACTCCGCGACCTTCGATCAGCTCGAGGCCGCGACCACCTACCTCTACCGTGTCGGCGACGGCACGACGTGGAGCGAGTGGCTCGAGTTCACGACGGCCGATGACGCCGTGGGCAACTTCAGCTTCCTCGTGCAGGGCGATGCGCAGAACGACAACAAGGCGTTCACGTCGCGCGCACTCCGCGCGGCCTTCGAGGCCCGCCCGTACGCGCGCGCCGTCGTGCACGCCGGCGACCTGATCGACACCGAGACCTCGGATGCCGAGTGGGGCGAGTGGCACGAGGCAGCCGCGTTCTCGAACCAGTACCTCAACGTGATCGCCGCCACCGGCAACCACGAGTACTATCCCGGTCCCGAGCTGTCGAAGCACTGGGACGCGCAGTTCGAGTACCCGGCGAACGGCCCGGCCGGCGCAGACCTGGGCGAGACGGTGTACTCCGTCGACTACCAGGGCGTGCGCTTCATCACGCTCAACAGCACGCAGGCCTTCAACCCGGCGAGCCTGACGGCCCAGACGGAATGGCTCGAGGCGCAGCTCGCCGAGAACCCGAACACCTGGACCGTCGTCGCTTTCCACCACCCGATCTTCTCGGTGACCTCGGGGCGCGACAACGCCGTGCTGCGCGAGGCGTGGATGCCGCTCTTCGAGAAGTACGGCGTCGACCTCGTGGTGCAGGGGCACGACCACGCCTACGGGCGCGGCAACCTGATCGCGAACGAGACCGGTCTGCCCGCCGGCGCCGACCCGGAGAAGAGCCACACCGGCCCCGTCTACCTCGTGTCCGTCGCGGGCCCGAAGATGTACGTTCCGGACCCCGCCGACGCGAACAACTGGACCGCGAACGACGCGAACCTCCGTGTGGTCGGCCGCGATGTGCAGCTGTTCCAGACGGTCGACGTCACCGACGATGAGTTCCACGTCGAGGCGCGTACGGTCGACGGTGCGCTGTTCGACTCCTTCACGATCGCCCAGGCCGCGGACGGCAGCAAGCTCGTGAGCGACGACGAGGCGTGGGCCACCGGCCCCGGCTCCACCCGCTGGGGCTTCGACGAATCGGGCCCCGACCCGGTCGACCCCGTGGATCCGGTGGACCCGGTGGACCCCGTGGATCCGGTGGACCCGGTGGACCCGGTCGACCCCGTCGATCCTGTCGATCCTGTGGACCCGGCTGATGTCGCGATCACGCTGTCGACCGCGCAGGTCGCCCCCGGTGACGAGATCCAGCTGACCGCCAAGGGGCTCGACGCCGGAGAACGAGTGTCGATCGAACTGCACTCGACCCCGGTGCAGCTGGCCGTGACGTCCAGTGATGCCAAGGGAGCCGTCGCGGCGACCGTGCGCATCCCCGCCGACACAGAGCCGGGTGAACACGAGATCGTCGTCACCGGACTCGGCTCCGACGCATCCGGTCGCATCGCGATCATCGTGACCCGCGTGGCCGACGGCGGTTCTCTCGCCGCGACCGGCTGGGCAGGCGGCGGTATCGCACTGTTCGGCATCCTCATCACCGCGGCCGGCGTCGCCGTGATCGTCCGCTCTCGCATCCGTTCCCGCTCCGCCGCGTGACCGGCCCTCTCCTCGATTCCCGAAAGGCACTGATCTCGATGACCATCCCCTTCACGCGGCGCCGCACCCCCTGGCGGTTCACCGCCTGCGCCCTCGTGGGAGCCGTGCTCCTCTCGGGGGGTGTCCTCGCCGCACCTGCGCCCGCAGCGCAGGCGGCCGAGGCCGCACCCTCCCGCTGGGAGCCCTCGGCGATCCCCGACCGGATCGTCCTGACCCCCGCCGCCGACGCCACCACGCAGCAGACCGTGACCTGGCGCACGTCCGCGACGACCGACCGCGGACTCGTCCAGTACCGCACCATGACGCCCGCTCCGTACCCCGGCGGCGTGTTGGAGGCCGACGCCGCCCACACCGAGGTCACGACCGACATCGGCTACACCCAGAACATGCACTCCGCGACCATCACGGGCCTGCAGCCCGGGGTCGAGTACATGTACCGGGTGGGCGACGGCACGAACTTCTCCGAATGGCAGGACTTCGCGACCGCGAGCGCGACCGACAAGACGACCTCGTTCATCTTCCTCGGCGACATCCAGAACGGCATCCTCAGCGACGGCTCGCGCGTGCTGCGCAACGCCTTCCGCGATCGCCCGAATGCGGATGTCGTGGTGCAGGTCGGCGACCTGGTGGACGACGCGAACTCCGATGAGCAGTGGGGTGAGCTCTTCGACGCGTTCTCGTACTCGCTGGGAACGCAGAACCTCATCACGACCCCTGGCAACCATGAGTACGACGGCGGGCTGTCCCGCACGTGGCGCGCGCAGCTCCCCTACCCGGCCAACGGCCCCACGGGCGAGGGAGAGGTGTACGACGAGCTGGCCGGCACGGTGTACTACACCGACCGCGAGGGCGTCCGCTTCATCTCGCTCAACAGCAACATCTCCTCGGAGGAGGGCCTGCGGGTCCAGGCCGAGTGGCTCGAGGGCGTGCTCGCCGAGAACGCCAACGAGTGGACCGTCGTGCTGTTCCACCACCCCGTGTACTCGCTCGACGAGGGACGCAACAACCTGGGCATCCGCACCGTCTGGGGTCCGCTGTTCGAGAAGTACAACGTCGACCTCGTGCTGCAGGGTCATGACCACGCCTACGGACGTGGCAACACCCTCGCTGCGGAGGAGAACCTGCCCGCTGGTGCCGATCCCGAGAAGAGCGCGACCGGCCCGGTCTACGTGGGCTCGAGTGCGAGCGTGAAACTGTACGAGTACGGCCCGCGCCTGTGGAACGAGAACGGCGCGCACCTCCGACGCCTCGACGGCGGCAAGCAGTTCTATCAGCTCGTCGACGTCACCGAGGGCACGCTCCGGTACGAGTCGCGAACGGCCGACGGCCAGTTCTTCGACGGCGTGACGATCACGAAGGACGAGAAGGGCAAGCTCGTCACCGACGGCGTCGACCCGCAGGAGATCCCGACCGGTCCCGTCCAGCCGTGCCTCGGCTGCGGCGGCAACCCCGATCCCGGTGAGGTCACGCCTGACGTCCCCACGGGCGAGGTCGACTACGAGGTCGTGAGCTCTCTGGCGTCGGTGGATCGTTCGAAGGCGAGCCTGCCGGCGGGCATGGCGTATTCGGAGTCGCGTGACGTGCTGTACCTGGGTGACCAGAACAGCCGGAAGATCTTCGAGATCGACCCCGACACCGACAAGGTCCTCGGCGAGATGACACTGCCGGAGAACATCCGCGACATCGGCATCGACGACGAGAACAACCTCCTCTACGTCGGACAGCAGAACCGCAACTGGCTCGTCGTCTCGATCGCACCCGACACCTTCGGGCAGGTCGTACGCGGACCGTACCCGACGATCGAATCCAACCGATCGATCGACGTCGACCCGACACTCGGACACGTCTACATCGCCGTCCCCTCCCGGGGCATCGAAGTACTCGACGCCGAAACCGGCGCCTCCCTCGGCGTCATCAACGGCACCGCCGACGCCTACTACGTCGCCGCCGACCCCACCACCGGCACCGTCGTCAGCACCAAGTTCCACGACCTCACCGACGTCGTGAACGTGGAGGCCTTCGACGCGAACAACGGCTTCAAGAAGCTGTGGGCCAAGGCGACGCGTCCGAACCCTCGTCAGATCGACATCGACTCCACCAACGGTCTGCTCTATGTCGGCTACACCGGCACGAGCGCGGGCTCGGGCGGATTCTCGGTGCACGATCTGAAGACCGGAAAGGCGCTCGGCGACTTCGCCGATCCGTCCTACGGCAAGGACGGCTACGGCATCGCGGTCGACGAGGAGCACCAGCGGGTGTTCGTCTCCAACCGTGACTTCCGCCTCAACCCGCCAGGACAGGAGCTCACCTCGGCGGCCGTCACCGTCAGCGAGCGTGTGCTTCCGGAGACGCTGACCTACGAGTCGGCAGGACACCTGGCGTCGGTGGATCGTTCGAAGGCGAGCCTGCCGGCGGGCATGGCGTATTCGGAGTCGCGTGACGTGCTGTACCTGGGTGACCAGAACAGCCGGAAGATCTTCGAGATCGACCCCGACACCGACAAGGTCCTCGGCGAGATGACACTGCCGGAGAACATCCGCGACATCGGCATCGACGACGAGAACAACCTCCTCTACGTCGGACAGCAGAACCGCAACTGGCTCGTCGTCTCGATCGCACCCGACACCTTCGGGCAGGTCGTACGCGGACCGTACCCGACGATCGAATCCAACCGATCGATCGACGTCGACCCGACACTCGGACACGTCTACATCGCCGTCCCCTCCCGGGGCATCGAAGTACTCGACGCCGAAACCGGCGCCTCCCTCGGCGTCATCAACGGCACCGCCGACGCCTACTACGTCGCCGCCGACCCCACCACCGGCACCGTCGTCAGCACCAAGTTCCACGACCTCACCGACGTCGTGAACGTGGAGGCCTTCGACGCGACGGACGGGTTCAAGAAGCTCTGGGAGCGCACCAGCAGGGCCAGCCCGCGTCAGGTCGACATCGACTCGACGAACGGTCTGCTCTACGTGGGCTACACGGGAACCACGGCCACGAGCGGCGGTTTCTCGGTGCACGACCTGGCGACGGGCGCGCTGCTCGGTGATTTCGCGGGCCCGAAGTACGGCAAGGACGGTTACGGCATCGTCGTGGACGAGCAGCACCAGCGGGTGTTCGTGTCGAACCGCGACTTCCGCCTCAACCCTCCGGGAGAGGAACTCACGTCGGCGGCCGTCACCGTCAGCGTGCGGAAGACGATCGATCCCACGGACCCCACGGACCCCACGGACCCCACGGATCCCACGGATCCGACCGATCCCACGGACCCGACCGATCCGACGGACCCGGAGACCCCGGTGTTCACGGCGCGCTCGCTCTCGGTGATCCCGTCGGCGACGGATGTTCCCGAATCGGATGACCGACCGGTCGGCTCGGTCGTGGACAGCCGCACGGGGAACCTGTTCGTCGGCAACGAGATGCGGCCGGCGCGCGTCTGGGAGATCGATCCGGCGACGGACACCCTCCTGCGCACGCTGGACGTGCCGGCACCGACGGCTGCGGATGAGGGCGTGCGCGATGTCGCGCTGGACGAGGCGAAGGGCGAGCTGTACGTCGCCTACTCGAACCAGTGGCTCGTGATGGATGCGGCCAGCGGGGCGCTGAAGCGCGGTCCGTACGCGTTCACCGCGAACGTGCGCGGCATCGACATCGACCCCGAGGCGGGTCTGGTGTTCGGAGCCACGCGCGGGACCGGCGTCGAGATCATGGATGCGGTGACGGGAGCGCCGATCACGGTGACCCCGGCCGGCGCATCCGCCTGGCGCTCGCACGGCATCGCGTGGGACGGCGTGAACGACCGGCTCTACGTCGGCACGGCCGACGCCGAAGGCTCCACCGACGGCGTACGGGTCTTCGCCGGAGGCACGTGGGAGCTCGTCGGCACCATTCCGATGGCGAACGCCGACCTGCGCTCGCTCGCGGTCGACACGACCACGGGTCGGCTGATCGCCGGCCACCAGTCCACGACCTTCGACGCGAGTGGGGTGTCGGTGTACGCGACCGACGACCTCTCGCTGGTCTCGAGACTGAGCGCACACGCCTACGGCAACAAGGTCTACGGCGTCTCGGTGAACCCCACCGACGGCGAGATCTACGTGTCGGCGCGTGACCGCTACCCGTCGGGACTGGTGGCGATCAGCACGCACTGATCCCGCTCCGACACAGAAGGGGTGCGTCCATCGGGCGCACCCCTTCTGCGCGCTCCGGGGCCGGGCCGGCCGGCCGGTCGTAGGCTGGGATCATGCCCGCTCCGCTCCCGCTGCCCCGCATCGCCTGGGGCTCGCCCACGGCTCCCCGCCGCGCCCTTCTCGTGCACGGCCTCGGCTCCTCCGGCGCCCTGATGTGGCGTCTCGGCGACGCGCTGGCGGACGCCGGCTGGCACGCGACCGCCGTCGATCTGCGCGGTCACGGCGACGCGCCCCGGTCGCTCGACTACTCGGTCGCGGCCTACGGCGCCGACCTCGCCGCGACCCTGCCGTCCGATGGCGGCAGCTGGGATGCGGTCATCGGACACTCGCTCGGAGGCGCCGCGAGCACGGTCGCCGCCGCATCCGAGTCCGCCTGGACGCGCCGCCTCGTGCTGATCGATCCAGCCATCCACGTCAACGGTCGCGACGCCGGAATCGTGCGGCGGAGCCAGGAACGGGCATTCGCCGACACCCGGCTCGAAGTGGTGCAGCAGGAGCACCCGCACTGGCACCCGCAGGATCAGGAGCTGAAGGTGGATGCCGTGCTCCGGGCGAGCGCGTGGGCCGTGGAGCAGACCAGCGTCCAGAACCAGCCATGGGACGTGCGGGCCGCGGCTGCAGCGCTCGCGGTCCCCACGCACGTGCTCGGCGCCGACCCCGCCGTCTACAGCATCTTCACCGGCGATCTGGCCGACGAGGTGCTGTCGGCGAATCCGCTGATCACGATGTCGATCGTCGCCGGAGCCGGGCACTCCCTGCACCGCGACAAGCCGGAGGAATCCGTGCGACAGCTTCTGGAGGCCTTGAAGTGAGCGCTTTCGACCCCACCGTCTTCCTGCCCGATGAGCTGCTGGAGCGCATCCGCGAACGCGCTCCCCTGTACGACCGCGAGAACACGTTCCCGCAGCAGGACCTCGACGAGCTGCGCGCGGCCGGATATCTGTCGATCCTCGTTCCCACGGAGCGCGGGGGTGCGGGTCTCGGCCTCGCGGAGGCCGCCCTGCTGCAGCAGCGGCTCGCGACCGCCGCCCCGGCCACAGCCCTCGCCATCAACATGCACCTGGTGTGGACCGGCGTCGCGAAGGTGTTCTCCGACCGTGGCGTGCCCGGGCTGGAGTTCGTGCAGGACGGCGCGGTCGCCGGCGAGGTCTTCGCGTTCGGCATCAGCGAGGGCGGCAACGACCTCGTGCTGTTCGGCAGCGACACGGATGCCGCACCGCTCCCCGCGGGCGGCTACGCGTTCACCGGCACCAAGATCTTCACGTCGCTGGCCCCGGTGTGGACCCGGCTCGGACTGCACGGGCTCGACACCACGAGCGCGGATGCGCCGAAGCTCGTCTTCGCATTCGTCGAGCGCACCGACGCGGTCACCACGTCGGAGGACTGGGACACCCTCGGGATGCGGGCGACCCAGAGCCGCACCACCCGGCTGAACGGCGCCACAGCGGATGCCGCGCACGTCGTGCGCCGGATCGATCCCGGTCCGAACCCCGACCCGATCGTGTTCGGGATCTTCAGCGTGTTCGAGATCCTGCTCGCTTCCGTCTACACCGGCATCGCTCGGCGCGCGCTGGACCTGGCCGTGCAGACCGCGCACACCCGCCGCTCGAAGAAGACAGGCACGACATACAGCCAGGATGCCGACATCCGCTGGCGCATCGCCGACATGGCCCTCGCCTACGACGCGCTCCCCCCGCAGATCGCCGCAATCGCGCGTGACGCGGACGAGCGCGTCGACAACGGCGCGCGGTGGTTCAGCCTGCTGTCCGGGGTCAAGCACCGCGCGATCACGATGGCCAAGCACGTGGTCGACCAGGCGATGCTGGTGGCCGGCGGCGGTTCGTACTTCTCGTCGAACGAGCTCTCGCGCCTGTACCGCGATGTGCTGGCGGGAGCCTTCCACCCCTCCGACCCCGAATCCGCGCATGCGACGGCGGCGAGCGCGTGGCTGGGGCCGCTCGAATCCTGATCCACTTCCTGCTGTTTTCCGCAGGTCCAGGGAACCCATAGCGCGAAATCGGTTGCTGAACCTCGTTCCGAGTGCGAAGATCGCACCATGAGCCCGAGAAAACACCCCACGCTGGATGAGGTCTCGAAGACGATCATCGAGCTCCTCCAGGAAGACGGGCGCCGCTCCTACTCCGACATCGGACGCGTGGTCGGCCTGAGCGAGGCGGCCGTCCGCCAGCGCGTGCAGCGTCTCACGGAGTCCGGCATCATGCAGATCGTCGCCGTGACCGACCCCATGCAGCTCGGCTTCCACCGCCAGGCCATGATCGGCATCCGCGTCTCAGGCGACGCACGCCGGGTCGCCGAGGCCGTCGCGGAGATCGAGGCGATCGACTACGTGGTCATCACGGTCGGCTCCTTCGACGTCCTGGCCGAGGTCGTCTGCGAGGACGACGAGGATCTCCTCGCGCTGATCAACGACGTCATCCGCCCCATCGACGGGGTCCTCTCGACCGAAACCTTCATCTACGCCAAGCTGCAGAAGCAGCTCTACAACTGGGGGACCAGATGAGCACCACACGCAACGAAGCCGAACTCCAGGCGATGGCCAAAGACCACCTCTGGATGCACTTCACCCGACAGTCCACGATGGAGCAGTCCGGTGTGCCGATCATCGTCAAAGGTGACGGGCACCACATCTGGGATGCCAAGGGCAAGCAGTACTTCGACGGGCTCGCGGGCCTGTTCGTGGTCAACGCCGGGCACGGGCGCCGTCGACTTGCGGAGGCCGCAGCGAAGCAGGCGTCGGAGCTGGCGTTCTTCCCGCTGTGGTCGTACGCGCACCCTGCCGCGATCGAGCTCGCCGACCGCCTCGCCGACGAGGCACCGGGCGACCTGAACCGCGTCTTTTTCTCGACCGGAGGCGGCGAGGCCGTCGAGACCGCCTTCAAGCTCGCCAAGCACTACTGGAAGCTGATGGGCAAGCCCACCAAGCACAAGGTCATCTCCCGCTCGGTCGCCTATCACGGCACCCCGCAGGGTGCCCTCGCGATCACCGGCATCCCGGCGATGAAGTCGATGTTCGAACCGGTCACCCCCGGCGGCTTCCGCGTGCCGAACACCAACTTCTACCGCGCCGCCGAGATGGGTGGGCCGACCGACGATCTCGAGGCCTTCGGCCGCTGGGCCGCTGATCGCATCGAGGAGATGATCCTCTTCGAAGGCGCCGACACGGTCGCCGCGGTCTTCCTGGAGCCGGTGCAGAACTCCGGCGGATGCTTCCCGCCTCCTCCCGGCTACTTCGCCCGGGTGCGCGAGATCTGCGATCGTCACGACGTGCTGCTCGTGTCCGACGAGGTCATCTGCGCGTTCGGCCGCCTCGGCCACACGTTCGCGTGCACGGGCCTGGGCTACGTGCCCGACATGATCACGTGCGCCAAGGGCATGACCAGCGGATACTCGCCCATCGGCGCCACGGTCGTCAGCGACCGGATCTATGAGCCCTTCTCGAAGGGCGACATGTCGTTCCCGCACGGCTACACGTTCGGCGGCCACCCGGTCTCCGCGGCTGTCGCGCTCGAGAACCTCGCGATCTTCGACGAGGAGGGACTGAACCAGCGCGTGCGCGAGAACTCTCCACTGTTCCGCGCCGAGCTCGAGAAGCTGCTCGACATCCCGATCGTCGGCGATGTGCGCGGAGACGGCTACTTCTTCGGCATCGAGCTGGTGAAGGACAAGGCCACGAAGGAGACGTTCGACGACGCGGAGTCCGAGCGGCTGCTCCGCGGCTTCCTCTCCCCCGCCCTGTTCGAAGCGGGTCTGTACTGCCGCGCGGATGACCGGGGCGACCCCGTGATCCAGCTCGCACCGCCGCTCACGGTCGGTCAGCCGGAGTTCCGCGAGATCGAGCAGATCCTGCGCGACGTGCTCACCCGCGCGCAGTCGGTGCTCTGAGGACGCTGACGAACTACAGTCCCTCGTCCTCCGCAGCGGGGACGAGGGACTTCAGGATCGTCGCATGACGGACGAGGAACGCCCGTTCGTCGAGCTTCTTCCGACGCAGCCACGACGTGACCTCGCTGTTGTTCTTGCTCGCGTTGCATGATGCGCACGCCGGCACCACGTTCTCCACGGTGTAGCGACCACCGCGGGACACGGGCATGATGCAGTCGCGCTGCAGCGCCGGCGCCGGGTTCTGGCAGTAGGCGCAGCCCTCCCACGCCTCCATCAGCGCCTGCCACTGGTCGGGAGTGAGGTCGTTGTCCACGCGCGACAGCCGATTCTGTCTGCGACGCGCATAGCGCGTGCGAGCGGCAGGCGTGCGCGCGGACGCGGGGACCTTGCGACGGGCTGGCACGTCCTCACGGTACCGCGGCGGGAGGGAGATCCTGTGGTGCGAATCGCTTAGCCTGCAGAGACAGAACCACGATGCCGACCGCAATCCCCTAGTTCTGCCGATTGTTGCGCAGCCCGCGACCTGTCAGGCTCGGCATTTCCCGCGTCGACTCAATGTCGGGATGAATCGGAGTTCAGCGATGAGATACGAATCGACACTTGCACGGAGGAGGAGAAGCGTGCTGGTGATACGAGTCGCGGCTCTTATGGGTCTGGTCTCCGGAGCCGTCGCGCTGTGGAACAACCTTCCCGTTCTCGGCACCGTGGCCTTCGCAATACTGCTGCTGACGGTCACAGGCCTCTACATCGTCGAAGCGCAATATGCCAAAGGGCTTGAGCGCATCCTCGCTCAGACCGCCAGCTGACAGTCGCGACCGATCACGGGGCGAGAACAAGAAAGAAGCCCCCGGCGTGAGCCGGGGGCTTCTTTGTTCTGTGGACCTGCTGCATGCGTACTCGAAACATATGGGTGCGCCGCACGGCGTGAGGGATCTCGTCGAGAAGGCTCAGAAATCCAAGCCGAACGGCGCTAGAACGAGCGCGCCAAGAACGGCACGTCAACTTCGGCCAGATGAGATCGAGCAACTTCTCGCGCACTACCAGCAGCACGGTAGCGTCGTCGCGGCCGCAAAAGGCGTTGGGCGTCACCCGGCAGACCGCGGGCAAGCATCTGGCGGACGCTGGTGTCTCAACGTTGCGACGCATGACCGCGGCTGAATTCGATGAGGCCCGCTCAAAGCACGCCGCAGGCGCATCGGCCGCCGCAATCGGGCGGCAGCTTGGCATCTCGACGAACACGATCATCAAGGCCGTCACGCAGGCTCGGTAGGTCACCGGCCGGTCTGCGGGGACACGGGCTTCTCCAGGCTGCATCGCTGCTTGAATCACGCGGCAGGGTCGCGAGTCGAGTGCGGCCACTCGAAGCCGCACCATGCTGCCATGCGCCCCACAGTGCGCAACAACGGCAAGCACGAAAAGAGCCCGCACTGTTACGTGGCGAGTGATCTCGACCACCAAGGTCGGACTCTTCTCGTTGAACGTCAGCGCGGGCTGTTGGCTGAAGAGCGCCTGTTTCAGGCTGTCAAGAGTGCGCCACGAACACGAGGAAGAGTGTCCGCATTTTGCTGATCGGGGCGATCTCTTCGGTCATACAGCACCGCCCGACGCGTCAAGCTTGAACATGATGAGAGCTAACGTTCGGAAGCCGAGTCAGGATGGAGGATGCGCCCGCGAGCTGAGGCAAGCAGGTTCGCTGCAGCGTCATGAGCGACCGCGCAAGGATGTGCCTGCGGGATATCCCTGCCGAGTATTCTGAGCACCTCACGACTCACGAGGGTTGTTGCCGAGAGCGTCCATTGTGTGGCCATGAGACCCCACCGCGCGCTGAGCTCCACACGGTAGATGCTCAAATCCTCATCAACGGTCACGAAGCCGTGTATCCCGAGAGACTCTCCATGCGCCACGCCGGATAGATCGGAGTACACCACTCGGCCGTCCGCCTTCCATTGGTCTGCCAGGGAGGCAGCCAGGGCGGTGTAACTGACCTTCAGCGGGGTTCGACTGCCTGTCAGCTGTTCAATATCGTCGATCACGCCGGCGAGCACAGCAGCCGCGTCCGTGTTGCGGCCGCGCATCTCATGGAGGACCGCGTCGGGCCGGAGGCGATCAAACGTGCTCAGTTCCGAAGCCAAGCCTGAGAGCCAGCGAACCAGTATCGCCGAATCCTCGTCCGGCTCTCTGATCCACCAGGCCCGCGCATACGCCTCCACGGCCCCGCGCGCGAGCGTCGCGATAGAGAATGCGGCGTCGTCGTGCAGCAGGGCCCTCGCAAGCAGCCGCGCATGATCCAGCCCCGCCAGGGTCGCGAAGAGCACCGTCTCGAGCGCGTTTCGTCCCGGATACGGCCCCTGGGAGTTGGACGGAAACGTCCCCTGCGCTAAACGCTCGGCCCGCGAGCCCGGAAGCTCCTCGCCGAATCCGCCCAGGAGCAGAGGTTCGAGCTCATCAAAGAAACGGAGAAGCGCAGCCGAGAACGCCTCCCGATCCTCCCTTGACAGGCCATGGGCGCTGCCCGGGGCATCACTCATCGACACGCCGGGGCATGCCGATGGAACGGGTCACGGCATCAACCGTAGCGAGCAGTCTGTCACCGGGACCTCGGACGCTCCGCGCTCGGGGCCCTGAGTAACACGGGCTTTGTCTATTCACGGTCCCACCTACACGGTTTCGCCGGAAGCAACGGGTGCCTTGCGCAGGATGTTCTCGAGCTCCTCACGCGTCTCATCCGCAACGTCAGCCAGGGCAAGGAGCGCGTCGACGTCGACCGCCTCGAGCTCTCCGCCCGACGTGAAGGTGAGATGGCTGGCGTACTTGCTGGTCAGGTCGAGTGCGACAGCACGAGAGAAGCCAACTTCCTGCAAGTTGATCACCCGTGGGTCACTCGAGCCATACTCCACGAGCTTGGCCACGTTGATCCCTGCGCCGTCCGCACCCATTGCTTGAACGGCGAGGTCGTAGTAGTTCTCGAGGTAGCTGATGATCTTGAACCGGAGTCCGGTCTCAAGGTCCCGCATGGTCTTTTCGATGATGAGGTTGATGTGTTTCGGGTCGCGGGCGTTAAAGCGTTCGACTACCAGGGATGGGTCCCGCGTCCAGTCCCGGTAGGTGATCGTGCCTTGCTCAGCGTGGTAGGCGATTGTGCGACTCAGCACGAGAACGAGTGGGTCACCCTTCACCCAGTACGACATCAGCATCGCCCAGTACCGGAGACGTGCGCTGTAGCCAGGTTCTGTGGCAGGCACGAGCCGGTCATCGTTGCCGCCAGACTCCTCAACGATCCAGTTGTACAAGGCCCCGAGACGAATCAATACCTGCTCGAACAGGGAGTAGTCCAGATCGACCGTGTCCGCAGGCACCAGCGCGCCTGCCCGCCCTTCGGTGAGATCGTCCCACACCGCGTTCTGATACTTCGGCTGGATGCCGGGTGCGCGGCGAAGCACCTCCTCCGAGCCAGTAAAGGACGTGACGGCACGATCGAGCAGCTTCGCGCCATCCTTCACCTTCTCCAGGAAGAGGGCACGAAGCGGTGTCTGCTGTTTGCCGAGGACATGCAGCATGAGAATCGACGTGTATTGCTCGACGGTGCGCTTGGCGTCGTTGGAGGGGTTGCTCGGGATCGGCTCCCCCCGAAGCACGTACCCAATGTCAGTGAAGTCTTTGCGCTTGTTGCCCGGATTGACAAGGAAGCTCTCCGCGATGATCGGCTCGCCGCGCGGAATCAGCTCGCGTCGAGTCTCGCTCCACCCATTCGACTCATGGCGCACGCAGATGACGTTGCCGGAGAAGTCGTATGTGAGGCGCCCGGCACGTCCGGCAAGGTTCTCGAAGTCGATCTTCCCGAAGCCCGCCGGCCCATGCGTGTCATTGAGGACGAAGATGTTCTTCGCCGGGAGATTGACACCCTCGAGGAGAGTGGAAGTGCAGACGACGTACTGAAGCTTCGACGTCGGATCGGAGAAGGAGGCCTCGACCTTCTCGCGCACCTCTTGTGGCATCTTCCCGTGGTGGAACGCGACGCCGTGCTCGAGCGTCTTCACGAGGAAGTAGTCCTTGTGGATGTGCTCCTTCACGAACTTGATCAGTTCGGCGATGGTGGGGTCTGTGGCCTTCGGCAGCGTCTTTGCGAGCTCAAGCGCGAACTCGGCAGACTTCGCCGAGCTGTTGATGTAGACGATTGACTTTCGTTCGCCGCTCAGCGATGTCACCAGCTGAATCGGCGTGCGGGCGTCGGGTACTGCCTGCAGCTTCCCTTCTCCACCGCTCGCTGCGGACAGGAAATACTGGGCACGGTCGACTAGGTCCACGAAGTAGCGCTGCTGAGCCACCGTGCGTTCGCGCACCGCGAGCGCACCGTTGGTCGCCTTCCCGAACAGCTCGAGAAACAGCTCCGGGTTCTCGATGCTCGGGGACGCGAAGATCAGCTTGGTCGCGAACCGGCGGGTGGTCTCCACGATCGCGTGGTAGTAGATCGAGGAGCGTGCGTCCTTCTTGGAGATGACCTTCTGGGCCTCGTCGACGATCAGGTAGTCGATGTCGCGCACCGCGTTCGAGAGGTAGCGCAGCAAGCGTTCGGGAGTGAGCACGAAGACGGTGCGCGGATAGGTGCGGCGCAGGAACAGCGGGAGCGTCGGGAAGGTCGCGACATTCACCTCCGGCACATCCTTCAGCAGCTCGCGAAGGTCGGCGGCGGTTTGGCCAATGAGCGCCTTAGTTGGGACAAGCACGACGATGCAGTGCTGATCCAGATCGGAGCGGCGCACGATGTCATAGATCGCGTCCTTCAGGATGAACGACTTCCCTAGCGACGTCGGGCCCGAGAAGCTGAAGAAGTCCTCCCCGCGCATCTTCTCAGCGATCTGGAACTGGGTGTCCGTGAGCGTCGCTGTCCCGTGCTTGGTCGCCTGCATGACCTCCTTGGCCGCACGCAGGATGCCCCGCGAAACCGGCAGCGCGTAGGTCGATTCCGTTGCGTTGGACAGCGTCCGAAGGCCAGGGAAGTTGCCCAGTTCGATGAGTACGGCTGTGGCGACGGCTGCGGCGCGCGTGCTCACGTGATCCGACAGCCCGACGAGCTCCTCGTACTCTCGCAGCAACGCAATGATGGTGTAGGCCGTTTCACGGTGGGCGGGCTGCGTCGAGTGCGACATGATGTCAGCGAATCGGAGCAGGCGAGTGACCTGCTCATCGGTGAGCTCGGAAGACGCAGTCCCAGTGAGGAACACTTCTGAAACTGCGGCTTCGATGGCGGCAAGGTCCTGTTGGTAGTCCGACCGCGCGACAATCATGTCCGACAGCGCGTCGGCTGCGATTTGAGCAGGCATCTACTTCTTGGCCTCGTGATTTCCAAGCTGCGCGGCCAGATCGAAGCGGATTCTCTCGATGCCGTGCATCTTGTCTCCCTCGCCTCGTTTTGCGAATGGGACGGCATACATATGGATCGGGTACACGCCGAGGCCACGGTCGGTGATCTCTTGCTTGATGAGGTCGTGCTGGGCGACGATCGCGTCGGTCGCCCGCTTCCGGAGTTCGTCCTCGATGGCGTCCAGCTCCATGTCCTCCACTTTCAGGTCGCTCACGTCGACCTCGTAGCCCACGAAGATGCCGAAGGCGTTGTGCTTCTTGATTTCGTCGTCACCACCGCCCGACGACGGCAGCAGGATCGCCGACAGCAACGCCAGCTTCTCCGCGTCAAGCTTCTCCTTCAGCAGCTCGGACTGCACCAGCCAGGTGTCGAAGTCGAACCCGTCCTCGTGCACCTTGCCAACAGAAGTGAAGGCGGCTTTTATCCCGCGCTTCGCGCTCGACCCGACCGTACCGGCATCCCCGTACATTTTTGATTCTCCGAAGATCAGCTGGTAGCTGTTATCCCCCGTGCGCAGCAGATGTACGCCGTCCGACCCGTGGACGTAGTGTTCACTACTCGTCTTGATTTCCATCTTCGAGAGAATCTTGGGCGCGCCCAGGTGCCCCTCCAGTAGCGAGTACAGGATCACCTCTCCACCTTCACCCGCCTTGTCGTCGGGCATACGGAACTGTGACTGCACCTTTGTCGCGACTTCCATCATCCGCCCAGGATCCTCTAGCGCCTTCTGATAGTTCAGGCGCGACAGCACGTACGCAACGCTGTTGTTCTTCAGCACGCGGTACAGGGCCGGAAGGTCGAAGTCGCCGTTCTGCACCCGTAGTACATGCAGATGCAGATTTGTCTTGGTCTGGAGTGCAACACTCACGGGCTCGTAGAAGACCGCGTTGAATTGCTCCCGGTTCGAAGCCAGCAAGGACAGCGGCAGTATCGGTTCCGGTGTTCCCGTCATTGGTAACTCCCCAGTTCGGCGCGAATCACGTCACCCCCAAGAATGGTGGGTACCCCAACACAAGAGCGTGCGACGCGTCGAGAACTGCTCATATGCGCCTCATTGTGAACGAAAAGTTCCTGCCGTCAAGCGCAAGCGGCATCTCATCAGAGGTGGCGCGCCTCGTCGATCTGCCGAAGTACCAGCCGAAAGATCCGACGACGCTCTCGTCATGGCAGAGCTTCAGAAGCGAGGCGTCACCCTGATCTCCGCCACGGAGCAAATCGACGCCTCTCCCGTCGGCCAACTCATGCACGGCATTCTCGCGGCGTTCAACGAATATCGATCGCGCGAGGACGGCGCCGACATCGCGTACAAGATGGGCCAGAAGGCCAAGAACGGCGGAACGCTCGGCAAGGCACCTCTGGGGTACCTCAACGTCACGGAGATGTTCGAGTACCGCAAGGTCAACACGATCGTCATCGATCCCGAGAGGGCGCCCTTCATCATGCTCGCGTTCGAGCTCTACGCCACCGGAGTTCACGAAGGACGACATCGTGGACGAACTCAGTTTTAGAGGGCTGACCACCCACCCCACCGTCTCACGGCCCCCGGGGCAGGTGTCCACGTCCAAGATGTCCCGTCTACTCAGAGAGCCCTACTACATCGGGCAGATCACATACCAGGGCGAAGTATTCGACGGCCGCCACCCGGCTCTGATCGATCGCGACCTGTTCGATCAGGTTCAGTCCATGCTCGAGCAGAGTGGGCGGGCGGGGGAACGCAGGCGGATCTATGAGCAGTACCTCAAAGGCAGCGTGTTCTGCGGCGAGTGCCAGCTCGAGCGCGGCGTCCCCAACAACCGACTCGTCATACAGCGAGCGGTAGGAAGAAACAAGGTCGAGTACTTCTACTTCTTCTGCATCGGGCGTCATCACGGGCACTGCGATTCCCGCCACATCCCGGTCCACGAAGTCGAGGAGGCAGTCACCGCGCACTACCGCACGGTCCAGCTCGATGCTGGCTTCATCGAATGGGTCGAGCGTGCCATCGACAACGTGCTCTCCGACCGACAGGCTGTCCAGGCCCAGCTCCGAAGTCAATTGAAGGCTCGACTTCAGCAACTTTCGGTCAAAGCGGACAATCTCGTCGACCTCGTCG
Organism: Microbacterium saperdae; assembly: GCF_006716345.1. NCBI lineage: Bacteria > Bacillati > Actinomycetota > Actinomycetes > Micrococcales > Microbacteriaceae > Microbacterium > Microbacterium saperdae. The sequence continues at coordinate 812,984 of NZ_VFOX01000001.1, read as the reverse complement.
CCGAAGGCGCGGCCTCGCCTCCTCCAATGTGGTTGCCCGCATCCGCGAGATACACGAGCAGAAGCGTAGGGTCGAGATCCAGCTTGGGAGCATCGAAGACGACCTAGTCGACGGCGCGACCTACATTCGCGGCTGGCTTGAGCTGCTCAGCGATCCCTACGAGCTCTACCTGAACGCCAGCGATGAGATGCGGCGGCGCCTCAACCAGGCGATCTTCACTCGCATGTGGATCACCGATCTCGATCGAGCGCAGTCGGAGCTGTCCGAACCCGCCCAGATGCTAGTCGAGGCACAGATGGCCTGGCAGTCCGCCGGGTTTGAGCAGGCGCCGCTGCAGAGCCCGCGTCCGCCCACGAAAAACGAAGAAGCCCCCAGAGCTTTGGGGGCTTCTTCGTACATCGATCATGTCAATGTTTGGAACAAGCGTTCCTTGGTGGACCTAAGGGGATTCGAACCCCTGACCTCCTCGATGCGAACGAGGCGCGCTACCAACTGCGCCATAGGCCCGTGAACACCTCTACGCTATCACGACGGAAGAGGGCTCTGCGTCACGCCGATCAGCCGGCAGCTCGTCGGGAGAGCAGCTCCCTGACGTGGTCTTCGATCTCCGCGTCGTCCACGAAACCCATCCGGGCGTACGGAGATGAGGAGGCGGCGGGCAGGGCCACCGGAGCCTCCGGGGCCATCTCCTCGGCACGGGCACGCAGCGCGGCGATCCGGGCGGCCTTACGACGTTCTTCCTGCGCCTCGATCTCGGCCTGCGCGACCTGTGCGCGCGATCCGGCGACCGACACCATCGGTTCGGGGAGCGGACGAGGGGTCCAGGTGGCACGGCCCTGATCATGCAGCTCGGGCGCCACACGTTCGGTCTTCGGCTGTGCGGCCTGCTGCGGGCGTCGCACGGATCGTGCAGCCACGGATGCCATCCGCTGCAGCGCGAGACCGGAGACGAGCACGAGTGCCCCTCCGACCCACAGCAGCGCCTGCGCACCTGTGGCGACGAGCTGCCACACGCCGAGGCCCGCGACGGCGAGGCCGATGAGCACGGTGGTGGTCGCCGTCGCCCGCACACGACGACGCGCTCGCGCCTGGCGTACGACGGGGTCCGCCCTGGTGGCGGCGAGTTCGTTCCGGAGCGCTTCGAGCTCGGCAGCCTCGCGTTCGGACTGCACACGCTTGGCGAGCTTCTGCTGCGCCAACGCGGTGCGGGCGTTCAACTCTAACCGCACTTCACCCGGGGTCTCACTGGTCTCGGCGAGCACGCGGAGAGCCTGGTTCAGCCGCACGGCGTTGCGCTCAGCCGCGTTGTACTGGAAGCGACCACGCCAGGACGGCAACAGGTAGAGCATCCAGAGGAGCACAGCGACGAGCACGATCACTCCCCCACTCAGCACCGGCCCGTCCATACCGATAAAGCTACGGGTTCCCGAGGCTTCCGAACGCGCAGTCGGCGCGTGTCGCGGCGAGTCGGCGTCTCGTCAGAGCCTCAGACGGTCCGCCGGAGGCACCGTCGACGCATCGGGCGGCACCTGACCGTTCAGCCACCGTGCCAGGACACCCTGCGGAACATCCTCTCGGGTCAGCGCGAAGGCGTAGTGATCCCGCCAGTCTCCGTCGATGTGGATGTATCGCCGCCGCAGCCCTTCGTAGCGGAAGCCCAGCTTCTGCACCACGCGCAGACTCGCCACGTTCTCGGGGCGGATGCAGATCTCCATCCGATGCAATCCGTACTCCGTGAAGCAGGCATCGGTCGCGAGCGCGACAGCCGTGGGCGTGATCCCCCGGCCGGCGAATCGCTCGCTCACCCAGTAGCCGATGGTCGCCGAACACAGCGACCCGCGGGCGACGCCCCAGACGTTCAGTTGACCGGCGACCTCGCCGTCGTACTCCATGACGAACGGATACCCGGCGCCGTCCTTGTACTGCTGGAGGAGCCGCCGGATGCTCAACCGCATGTCGAACGACACGCTTCCGTAGGGAACGGTCGCCTCCCACGGCTGCAGCCACGATCGATTGGCCAGCAGCTCATGCTGCAGCGGACGTGCGTCCTTGGAACGGATGAGCCGCAGCTCGATCGCCCCGTGCCTGATCCCTGCCGTCAGATCCATCGCGCGCCCCGACGCCCGCAGAGTCGCCTACAGGCGTTCCGCGAACTCCTTCAACCACGGCCGCAACTCGGGCCCGAGGTCCTCACGGTCGGAGGCCAGCTGCACGATCGCCTTGATGTAGTCCACGCGGTCGCCCGTGTCGTAGCGACGTCCGCGGAAGATCACGCCCACGACACCGGGGCCGTCAGGATCCGCCGCCATCTCCTGGAGCGCATCCGTGAGCTGGATCTCGCCACCCTTGCCGGGCTCCGTGCGCTCGAGGATCTCGAACACCGACGGCGGGAGCACGTAGCGCCCGATGACGGCGAGGTTCGAGGGGGCGTCCTCCGTTGCGGGCTTCTCGACGAGCGCGGTCACGCGGACGGACTCCGAGCCCTCGATCGGCTCGACGGCGGCGGCGCCGTACATGTGGATGTTGGCGGGATCGACCTCCATGAGGGCGATCACGGCCGCGCCACTGCGCTCGTGCTCGGCGATCATGTGCGTCAGCAGCGGGTCGCGCTCATCGATCAGGTCGTCACCGAGGAGCACGGCGAAGGAGGTGTCGCCGACGTGCGCGCGTGCGCGCAGCACGGCGTGACCGAGTCCCTTGGGCTCTCCCTGACGGACGAAGTGGATGTCGGCGATGTCGCTCGACTTCATGACGCGCTCGAGGCGACCCGTGTCGCCCTTCTCCATCAGCTTCACCTCGAGCTCGGGCACCGAGTCGAAGTGGTTGGAGATCGCGTTCTTGTTGCGGCCGATGATGACGAGGATGTCGTCGATGCCCGCATCCGCGGCCTCTTCGACCACGTACTGGATGGCCGGCTTGTCGACGACCGGGAGCATCTCCTTCGGCATCGCCTTGGTCGCCGGCAGGAATCGTGTCCCCAGACCCGCTGCAGGAATGACGGCCTTGATCTTCTGCGTACCCATCCCCTCAGCCTAGTGGTGGTCACCACCGTAGACTCGGAGGCATGTCGAACGACGTCGAGCATGCCAAACGCGCACTCCGCGCCGAACTGCGCGAACGCCGAGGGCTGCTCTCCGACGCACAGCGCGAATCAGCAGCGACGGCGATCGGCGAACGCCTGGACGCCCTCGTCGATGAGCTCGACGCCCGATCCATCTCCTGCTTCCTCTCCACCCTGACCGAACCGGGCACGCGAGAGTTCGTGACCAGGGCCGTGCGCCGCGGCATCCGCGTGCTGCTTCCCATCACGCGTGCCGACGGCCTGCTGGACTGGGCCGTCGCGAACGACGACGACGAGACGACCGAAGGGCTGCACGGCCTCCCCGAGCCCACCGGTGAAGTACTCGGCCCCATCGCCGTGAACGACGTCGACCTGATGATCGTCCCCGCGGCAGCGGTCGATCGGTCCGGGATGAGGATGGGCTGGGGCCGCGGATACTTCGACAAGACCATCGGTTCCATGGAGAAGTGCCCTCCTGTCTACGCCGTCATCTATGATTCCGAGATACTCGACTCCCTGCCCCGGGAGGTGCACGACCAGCCGGTGAACGGCGTCGTCACCCCGTCGCGGACCCTGATCCTGTCGCCATCGCGACGCTGAACCTGAGGACGAAATGCCCACCTACGCCTATGCCTGCACCTCGTGCGGACACCAGTTCGACGCCGTGCAGAGCTTCTCGGATGATGCGCTCTCGGTCTGCCCCGAGTGCGGCGGCACCCTGCGCAAGCAGTACGGCTCGATCGGGGTGACCTTCAACGGATCCGGCTTCTATCGCACCGACTCGCGCGCCAAGACTGGCGGATCGAAGGATGCTTCGGCATCATCGAAGTCGGAGTCGACGACGAGCGCCAAACCGGCGGCTGCATCGAGTTCCACCTCTTCCTGAGGTCCCGATCTGTTGGGGGTCCCCATGCTCAAAGGTTTCAAGGAGTTCATCCTTCGCGGCAATGTCATCGATCTGGCGGTCGCCGTGGTCATCGGCGGCGCGTTCACCACGATCGTGAACGCCGTCGTGGCCAGCATCATCAACCCGCTCGTCGCGGTGTTCTTCAAAGCGGATGCCGCGGGCAGTTTCGGGCCGCAGATCCCGACCCTCTACGGCGACACGGTCACTTTCCCGATCGGTGACCTGATCTCGGCCATCATCAGCTTCCTCGCTGTCGCTCTCGTGGTCTACTTCGTGTTCGTCGTGCCGATGAACCACTACAAGGCGCGCGTCGCCGCCAAGAAGGGCACCCCCGCCGAGGAGCCCGCCGCAGCCACCGAGGCCGAGCTCCTGCTCGAGATCCGCGACCTGCTCGCCAAGAACCAGCGCAGCTGACCACACGTCTGCTCGCACGAGAAGCGCATGCCTCCCGATCGGGGTCGTGCGCTTCTTGCGTTCCGGACTGCCCTCATCCGCGCGCGTCAGTAGTGCGGCGGGACGTCCTGCATCAGCTGATCGTCGTTGGGGCCCTTCGGTCCGCGTACAGTCCGCGTGGTCTTCTCCACGACCGCCGGCCCCGACTCCGGATCCGGGTCGGTACCGGGAACGGGTGTCAGGCGCGCGCGCCGAGAACCGGGCACCCGCACGACGCGCTGCTGCGGTGCTGCAGGTTCAGGCTGCTCAGCCATTGTCAGGATCGACGACATCGATCGGCTGCGTGTCGTTGTCGGCCCGCGGCGCCGAATCGGAGATGCCGAGCACCGCGGCGATCCGCGTCGCTGCTGTCACCGGGTCGCTGTAGAGATCGAAGGCGTGCACACGCACGTAGTGCCATCCCAGGCGACGGAGCACGTGCGGGCGGAGACGCAGGGTCTCACGCAGCGACTCTCCCCGGGACTCGGGATCGGACTCGATCACCACGGCCTTGCCCTGATGCTGCGCGACCAGCGGAAGGCGTCCGCGGTAGTCGACGTCGACCGAGGCGCCGAGACGCCGCAGTTCTCTCGCGAGCGCGAGGGTCAGCGGGTCGGCCAGATCTTCCAGGCGCGCATCACGACCGCGGGCGGCGAGTCCGCCGAGGATCGACATCAGAGTGGCCGCACCGTGCTCGAGGCGTCCGTCATCGAACGAGGAGGGCCGGATGGATGACACGATGACCATCGAGCGCCGGGCCCTCGTCATGCCGACCGTGAGCAGACGCTCGCCGTCCGGCGTGGAGAGGTCGCCGAAGTCGCTCAGCACGCGGCCGTGCTTGGTGAGGCCGAAGCCGAGCGAGAAGATCACGCGGTCCCGGCTCTCCGCGACCGATTCCTCCAGCGTCAGCACCGAGAACGGCTCGGCGGTGTCTCGGCCCACGAAGTCGGCGACATCGGATCGCCCGGCGAACGCCGACGTGACCGCAGCGCGCACGCGCTCGGCGTGCCGCGTGCTGGCGGTGACCACCATGAGCGATTCGGTCGGACGGTGCACGGCATGCTCGACGACGAGCGTGACCACACGAGCGACCTCGGCATCCGGGCTCTCGACCGCACCGGAGATCGGATCGGGTGCGCCGGTGCCGCCCTCGACGTAGTCGACCGTGAGGCTGCCGCGACCGAGATACGAACCGGCCCAGGGCAGCGAGACGATCTCGCCTCCGTAGAAGGCATCGTTGATCAGCTCGGCGAGGTCCTCGCCGCCGGCGCGATAGCTGCGCGTGAGCGTCATCACCGGCAGCAGCTCCGAGAGGCGCTCGAACACCGAGACGTCATCGAAGGGAACCTCGGACTCCCAGTCATCACCCGGATCGACGGCGATGTGGAACGGCGTCGGACGCTGCGTCACCGGATCGCCGAACGCCACGATCTGACGTGCGCGGCGGATGGCCGGCGCGGCCTCGGCGAGGTTGATGGCCGCGGCGTCGACCAGGAGCACGGTGTCGAACTCGACCGACTCCGGGATCTCCGGCACGCGGTAGGGCGAGGAGATCCAGACCGGGGCGAGCACGTCGACCAGGCTCGGGGCGGCGCTGACGATCTCGGCCGTGCTGGAACCGGGCTGCGTCAGAGCACGACGAAGGTGCTGGGACTGCTGCGGCTCGTCGACGATCGCGATCTTCCACTGACTCGCGAGCTGCCAGGCGAGCAGAGGTCCGGCCATGGCCGCGTGCGCTTCGTCGACCAGACGGAAGTCCCGCTCGAGGCGATCGACCACGGCGGTGTTGGCCCCCAGCAGGGCACGGTTGTCCTGCAATGCGCGCTCGAGGAGCGACTGCCACCAGGCGAATTCGAGTTCCTCGCCGACCTGGCCCTCGGAGACATGGCGCACCGAGAGTTCGGCGAGCAGCGGCTCGAGACCCCACAGCGCCAGGCGGTCGCGCAGCTGCGCGCGCTCGACCAGGTTGTCGAAGACATCGGACTTGGCGGCGAGCCCCGCGAGCGTGCGCACCAGTCGGGCGACCGGCAGCGACGCGAGCGGCTCACGGCGACCGAGCGCGGCATCGAGCTCCGCGAGTTCGGCGTGGGCGCGCTGCCACGCTGCCGACACATCCGCGAGACCGAGGGGCACCTCGGGCGCCACTCCTGCTTCCACGAAGCGCTGCCACTGCGTGCGCTGCGCCTGGATGCGCAGCAGCGCCTCATGCATCTCGGTGACATGCACGCCGGGACGCACGTACTCCTTCGCCAGACGACGCAGCCGACGACGGTTCGCTCCGGACAGACCCGGCGCATCGCGGCGCGACCCGTGCGCCTGGATGAGTTCGCCGAGCGGCCGCTCGAACACCGTGGGGCTGAAGCGGTCGAGCGAATCGCGAATGCCCTGCAGCAGCACGAGGTACTCGCCGAGCTCATCGATCGTGGCGAAGGGGCGCATGCGCGTCTGCGCGATCAGCTCATAGCCGCGCTCCAGGAGCGTGGGGATGCTGTTGGTGTGCAGTCGCGCGGCCAGCTCGTGTGCGGCGCGCGCCGCCTCCGTGCTCGAGAACGTGACGCCGTACCAGGGCGAGTCATCCGGTCCGAACCGGAACTCGCCGAGTCGAGCAGCCTGCGCGAGCGCGGAAGCGGCAGCCGACCGATCTTCGGCCAGCCGGTGCAGCGCATCGGTACCGAGACGCGCCGTCGTCGACGGAGGCACGGGCAGGGATGCGAGACGGGTCAGGTGTCGGGTGGCATCGAGCACAGAGGCTCCGGTGCCGCCGACGGGCGCGGTGAGCGCCTGCCGGTAGTCGCGCAGCACCGTGCGCAGGCGGACGAGCGCGTCGTCGACCTCGCCGACCTTCGGCGCGACCGCCTTCTCATTGCGTCCGATCGCACGCACGAGGTCGCGACGTACGCTCGCCGGCGAGATCGCGAGGCTGTCGAGACCGATCCCGGCGAGACGATGCCGCACGCCGTCGAGGGTGGAGCGCCGTGCGGAGACCACGAGCACGCGGCGACCGGCGCGCACCAACTCCCCCAGGGCGTTGATCACGGTCTGGGTGCCGCCGGTGCCGGGAAGCGTCGCCACCGTCAGGGAATGACCGGCAGCGATGCGCGCGAGCACCGCTTCCTGCTCGGCATCCGCGTCGAGCAGGAGGTTGTCGGATGCAGGCGCGCGGTCATCGGGGCCGGTGTGGTGCGGCGTCGCGCGCGGTGCCGCAACCTGTTCGCGATCCCCGACGTGGCCGGCGAGCGCGTTCAGCATCACATGGTCGAGATTCCGGCCGTCGCGGACCATCGCGCCGCTCACGTCGGCGAACGTGGAGACGACCAGACGCGGTTCGACCGAGAAGGTGTCGATCGAGCGCGCCGTCGCGCGCAGATTGTCGATCACCGGCTGCGGCTTGAAGATGCCGCCGTCGTACGCGAGGGCGGCGAGCGCGGCAGCGTCGATGGAGATCCCGAAGTGCTCCCGTGCGATGCGCACGAGCTCCGGGTTCACCTCGAACACGCCCTGCAGCTTGAGCTCGAAATCGGAGTGGTGCCGTCGGATGGCCAGCGGGCGCAGCAGCACCGGAGCGGAGAACCCGACGCCGCCGATGCGCCAGTGCGCGACGCCCACGGCCAGATGGACCGCTTCGATCCCTCGGACGGTGCGTAGCTCGGTGTTCTTGGCGGTGATGCGTTCGGCCGCCAGTCGCGCAGTCCGCAGGCCCACCTCATCACGGAACAGGTTGGACAGCAGCGTCGATCGTCCGGTGATGAACTGGGGAAGACTGCCGGGATGCGCTTTCGAGATGTCGATCCCGGATTCGGGACCATCACGGAAGCTGACCAGGGGCGACGCGCCCCCGAGATCCGCCGCTTCGGCCCGCAATCTGGTGCGCTCGGCCTCTGCGGCGTGTGCGACATCGACGCCGGTCGCGGACTCGTGGAGCTCGCCGAGAGTCACTGCGGCCTCCGCCACTGCGTCATCCGCAGACTTGTCATCACGTCGCCACACAATTCACACCCTAGGCGTGTCAGGGCCCGGCGTCCGGTATCCCTGGCGGGTTTCACCGGATTTCTGCCTCTGAACGGGCCCGAGCACTCCTCCTGCACGTCGCCGGAGGAGAAGCACTTGTCCCCGGAGCGCGCTGCATCGGGGAGGGCCGGGCGTCCAGGGTCAGTGCGAGCGGACACTATGGAGGCATGACCTTCCGCTACGACTTCGCGCCGACGCCGTTCGGCGATGCTCTCGCGGTGTTCTCCGATCAGGGCATCGTGAGGTTCGATCTCTCCGAATCAGAAGACCCTTCCGTCCCCTGGCTGCTGGAGGGTGTCGCTCGTGAGCTCGGCGCTGTCCCCGAACCCGACCCGGGCGCTGCCGACGAGCTGTCGCGACTCCTCGACGCCTACTTCGACGGCGAACCCGTCCGCTTCGCCGACCAGGTGGAGCTCGACTGGCGCCTCGCCCACGGGTTCTCACTGACCGCACTGCAGACGATCGCCGCGATCGAATGGGGCGAGACGCTGAGCTACGGCGAGGTCGCCGTGCTCGCCGGACATCCGGGAGCGGCACGAGCGGTCGGCACGGCCTGCCGGCTCACCCCCTTCTCGATCATCGTGCCGGTGCATCGAGTGGTGCGATCCGACGGCTCGCCCGGGCACTACGGCGCGCACCCCGAGAGGAAGCGCTTCCTGCTCGATCTCGAGCAGCGCTGAGACCGCGGCATCGCGGATGAGCGGGGTCCCGACGAGTAGGCCGCCGGGGTCCCGCTGCCCGTTCGGCACCGTGCCCCTCCGCTCCCCCGATGCCGGGCCCCTCCGCTCCCCCGATGCCGGGCCCCTCCACTCCCCCGGTGGTAGGGTCGACGCTACGAAATGGGGCACGGCGCTGTCTCCCGAGGTAGGAAGATCATGAGCTCACCGGTGACGTGGGAATCCGAGACCGAGCTCGTCGCCAACGCGGTGAGCGAGCTGGCCCGACGCACCCGCTTTCCGGTGGCATTCGGCGGACTGATCGAAGAGGGCGTGGTGAGCGTCACGAGCATCGTGGGCAACCGCACCCGCAGTCTCGACGGCCTGCGCGTCCGTCCCGAGCGAGGCCTCGGAGGTCGCGCGATGATGGAGCTCCGACCGCGGATGACGAGCGACTACGGTTCCTCGCAGCAGATCACGCACGACTACGACATGTTCGTGCTCGGTGAAGGCCTTCGCACGCTCCTCGCCCTCCCCATCGTGGTGCGAGGTCGATCCCGCGGCGTGCTGTACGCCGGCACCTGGGATGAAGAGCCGGTCGGCGGGATCACGACGGCACCGGCGATGCAGGTCGCCCAGTCCGTCGCCGATGAATTGCGCATCCGCGACGAGGTCGAGCAACGACTTCGGGCGCGGACGGCCGACGACACCGTCGCCCCGCCCCAACGTGAGCAACTGCGCGAGAGCTTCGCCGAACTCCGCAGCATCGCCGCGTCGATCGACGACGATTCCCTGCGCAGTCGGATCGCCCGCGTCGAGCGCCGGCTCGCCATACTCGCCGGCGACGCGGTGCCGGTCGCGACGGGCCCGGTGCCCACCGTCCGGCTCTCCCCCCGTGAGATCGACGTGCTCGCGTGCGCCGCGCTGGGGTCGACGAACGCGGAGATCGCCAGCCGACTGGGATTGCGCGAGGGCACGGTCAAGGCCTATCTCGGCACCGCGATGTCGAAGCTCGACGCTTCCACCCGTCACTCCGCCGTGGCGAAGGCTCGCCGAGCCGGCCTGCTCCCCTGACCTCCGGGCTGCACAGGCCCTGCCCAGTACTGTTCGCTACCATGGGACCCAGTCGGCGAACACCGGCTCCGGACGAGGCAGGCCAGTACCCGGAAAGCGCAAAGACTGGTCCGAAAGGACCATCATGTCGTGGATCGTTTTGATCGCATCCGGAGTTCTCGAGGCCGTGTGGGCGACCGCACTGGGCAAGTCCGACGGACTCACCAAGCTCTGGCCGAGCGTGACATTCTTCGTCGCTCTGGCGATCTCGATGTTCGGCCTCGCATTCGCGATGCGCGATATCTCCACAGGAACCGCTTACGCGGTATGGGTGGGAATCGGCGCGTCGCTCACCGTGATCTGGGCGATGATCACCGGCGACACGGAGATCTCCTGGCTGCGCATTCTGCTGCTGATGGGTCTTGTCGGCTGCATTGTGGGCCTCAAGCTCATCGACACCGGTCACGAATAATGCACTCGGTCTGCAATTCCTGTTGTCGTGGTTATTCCACGCGAGTATCGTGATCTCCATGGCGAGAAGAATTGTGCACCAGCTGGTCGACGATATCGACGGCAGCGTTCTGGAAGTCGGCGAAGGCGAGACCGTTCATTTCTCTCTGAACGGCACCTCGTACGAGATCGATGTGAGCAGCACCCACGCAGAGGAATTGCGTGCAGCGTTCGAACCGTACATCTCCGCAGGACGTCGAGCAGGATCCGGCGGCGCCGTGCGTTCCGCCGCTCCGCGCAAGCGTCCGGGACGGAACCCCGAGGTCGCGGCCATCCGCACCTGGGCCAATGAGAACGGCTACACGCTTTCGGAGCGCGGGCGCATTCCCGCACCGATCGTCGAGGCCTACAACGCAGCCCACTGACGAAGTCGAGGAATAGGCGCTTCTCCGGAGGCGCCTATTCCTTTGCTTCCTTTGCCCAGGGCTCGTCCCGAAGCGTGATCTCGCTCGTCATATCCGTGAGGAATCTGATGACGACTTCACGCTCCTCCGGGGTCAGACGAGCTGCCGCATAAAATCGCTTCGCCTGCTGTCGCCCGACCGTCTCCATCGCCGCATGGCGCGTCTCCGCGGATATCGTGATCGCCAGCGCCCGCCGATCCGTCGGATGCGGGGCGCGATGAATATGCGCACTCTTCTCGAGACGATCGAGGAGTTTGGTCGTCGCCGCCGTCGATATGCCCAGATGCTGGGCGATTCCTCCCGGCGTCGCGATCACGTCGCGATTCGCACAGACGATCAGGTAGTGCAGCGCGCGCATATCCGTCTCGTTGAGCTGCATGTAGCGGCGCGAAGCCAAGGAGAGCCGCTGCTCGGCTTCGCGCAATTCGCCGATCGCTCCCATGAGCCGCGCGATCTGCCGCAGATCCTCCGGAGGGACGCCGCTGCGGTCGATCAGCGCGCTTCGGGGGTCGCTCGCATCGACGTCATAGATGGCCGAATGACTCAGACCGTCAGGGCCAGGAACGTTCGCGCTCAGTGCCGCCTCTCCCGACGCACCCGGAGCGAGGGTGGTGCGGGACTCGTTCTCCATGCGATCATGTTACACATGACGGGCTTCATGCTAAGTTGATAACTCACTTAGTTAGCCAAATCGCCGAGAGGATGCCATGGACGATGTGACCCTCCTCGCCGAAGACGGGACCGCGGTCGGCGTGCTCCCGAAGCGCGAAGTGCACACCTCGGACACACCTCTACACCTCGCGTTTTCCTGCCACATCCGTGACGATCGCGGCCGCATCCTGGTGACGCGACGCGCCCTGAGCAAGCAGACCTGGCCGGGCGTCTGGACCAACAGCTTCTGCGGTCACCCCCGCCCCGGCGAGGACATGGCCGCCGCCGTCGCCCGCCGCGCGTACGAAGAGCTCGGTGTGCGGCTCTCCGACATCCGCCTCGTCCTGCCCTCTTTCCGCTACCGTGCCGTCGATGCGAGCGGGATCGTCGAGAACGAGATCTGCCCTGTGCACGTCGCCGTCATCGAGGGCGACCTCTCTGTGAACCCCGACGAGGTCGCCGAGTGGGCCTGGATCGAGCCCTCAGACCTGGTGGACGCCGTCGAACGAGCTCCTTTCGCCTTCAGCCCGTGGATCCGCGAGCAGTTGCCGCAGCTGCGCCAGATCGGCGAGGTCTGACCATGGCCGCGATGGCGACTGAGGAAGATCTCGGCACCCGCATCGAAGAGGCGCTCCGCCTCCGTTTCACCGAGCGCAGTACGGCCGCCGAGGCGTACGGACCCGAGTTCGCCGCACTGTGGAGAGCCGCGGCGGAACACGCTCTCGGCGGCAAACTGATCCGCCCCCGGCTCCTCCTCGACTTCCGCCTGGCTCTCTCCGCCGCTGGTCTGACGCACGAGGAAGCCGCCTGCGCAGTGGATATCGCGGCGAACGTCGAGCTCCTCCACTACGCCTTCCTGCTGCACGACGACGTGATCGACGGCGACCTGATCCGACGGCGCCGACCGAACCTGATCGGCTCTCTTGCGGAACGCCGATCCGATGACCCCGACGACGCGGAACTCCACTGGGCGCGATCCAGCGCGATCCTCATGGGCGACCTCCTGCTGGCTTCCGCCGTCCTGGGATTCGCCCGCGCCGACGTCGCCGTCGACACCCGGGACCGTCTGCTCGCCCTCATGGAGCAGACCATCCTCGAGACGGTCGCCGGAGAGCACACCGACATCGGCCTGAGCGACGGCATCATCCCGCCGGACCTCCGCACCATCCTGTCGATGAGCGCCTACAAGACGGCGACCTACTCGTTCGTGCTCCCTCTGCGCGCTGCGGCCGTGCTGGCCGGTGCCTCCGCATCGGCGGAAGAGCAGCTCACGGCGATCGGTCGCCACCTGGGCCTCGCCTACCAGTTGCAGGACGACCTGTTGTCGGTGTTCGGCGACGCGGAGGAGCACGGCAAGGACGCGTTCTCCGATCTGCGCGAAGGCAAGGAGACCGCGATCATCGCCTACGCCCGGATGACGGGCCACTGGCCGAGCATCGAACTGCACTTCGGCGCGCCGGAGCTGAGCACCCGGCAATGCACCGACATCCGCGACCGTCTCCGGGAGTGCGGGGCGGAGGGATTCGCCCGCAGCCTGGTCGAGGAGCAGCTGGGCGCGGTGTCGACCGTGCTCGCAGAGGCCGAGACCGCCGGCACGATCTCGCCGGCTGCGGGGCGCACCATCCTCGCCCTCGCCTCGCGTATCGAGAGCCGACGGGCATGACGGGGAGCCCTGCGAGTCCCGCCGGCGACGGTGCTCTGGACCGGTTCAGCCGCACCGCTGAGATCGCGACGACGGACGTCATCCGCAACTACTCCACCTCGTTCGGGCTCGCGACCCGCCTACTCGGACCTCGTCACCGCCAGCATGTCCGCAACATCTATGCGATGGTGCGCATCGCCGACGAGATCGTCGACGGCGTCGCAGCCGAGGCCGGTCTCGACGCGGCGGCCCAGAGCGATGCCCTCACCTCGTATGTCGCCGAGACGCACCGATCGATGCGCACGGGCTACAGCAGCGATCTGATCCTGCACGCCTTCGCCCGCACAGCGCGGGAGTGCGGCATCGGCGAGGACCTGACCCAGCCCTTCTTCGACTCGATGCGCGCCGACATCGCGAGCGACGCCGGATTCACCGCCTACGACGGCGATGCTCACGCCCGCTATGTGTACGGCTCGGCCGAGGTCGTCGGTCTCATGTGCACGCGCGTGTTCCTGCGCGGCGCCTCGCGCACCCCTGCCGAGGAGCAGATCATCGAGCGCGGGGCGCGCCAGCTCGGCGCCGCCTTCCAGAACGTGAACTTCCTGCGCGATCTCGCCGACGACACGGACCGGCTGCACCGCGGCTACCTGGGTGGCGGCGAGCGCCTCACGGAGGCCGACCGTGATGCGTGGGTGGCGACGGTCGTGCAACAGCTCGATGATGCGCGCATCGCGATCCCTCTGCTGCCCAAGGACTCCCGCGCGGCCGTCCGCAGCGCGCATGCCCTGTTCGCGGCGTTGACGCGGCGCGTGGCGAAGACGCCGGTCGACGTGCTGTACCGCAAGAGGGTGCGCGTGCCTGATCCCCTCAAAGCCGTGCTCGCCGCGCGCGCCGTGCTGGTGACCGCCCTGGAGAGGGACCGATGAGCCGCGTCGTGGTGATCGGCGCCGGCGTCGCCGGGCTCGCCGTGGCCGGCCTCCTCGCCCGCGACGGGCATGATGTCACGGTCCTCGAGAAGAACGACCGCGTCGGCGGCCGAGCCGGCACCATCGAGCGCGACGGATTCCGTTTCGACTCCGGCCCCTCCTGGTACCTGATGCCGGAGGTGTTCGACCACTTCTTCGCCATGATGGGCACCAGTGCGGAGGAACAGCTCGATCTGACCCTGCTCGATCCCGGATACCGGGTGTTCCGGCAGCCGGGATCGTCGACCGATTCGGCCTCGTCGGTGACCGTGCCAGCCGGGCGCGAAGAGGTGAGCCGGCTCTTCGACTCGATCGAACCAGGCTCGGCACCCGCGCTGGCGACGTATCTGGACTCCGCACACGAGGCCAGCACGATGGCGGAGAGGTATTTCCTCTACAACCCCTTCACCCGTCTCCGCTCTCTGCTCGCGCCCGAGGTGCTGCGCGCGCTCCCCCGTCTGTTCACACTGCTCGGCACGCGGCTCCAGGCGTTCGCCGCCCGCCGCTTCCGGAATCCCGTGATCCGACAGATCCTCGGCTATCCCGCGGTGTTCCTCGGCACCGACCCGCGCAGCGCTCCCGCGATGTACCACCTCATGAGCGCTCTCGACCTCGACCAGGGCGTCAGCTACCCCCAGGGCGGCTTCTGGCGGGTGGTCGAGCGGATCGAGGATCTCGCCCGCGCGGCCGGTGTGCAGATCGTCACGGGCGCGGAGGTCACCGGCATCCGCACGCAGGACGACCGGAGCGGCACGCAAGTCACCGGCGTCGGGTGGCGCGACGGGAGCGGCACCGACCGGGTCGAGCAGGCCGACATCGTGGTCTCCGCCGCCGACCTGCACCACACCGAGACCGCGCTGCTGCCGGCATCCCTGCAGAGCTATCCGGAGTCCTGGTGGGGGCGACGCACCAGCGGTCCCGGCGGGCTGCTCGTGATGCTCGGTGTGCGCGGCTCACTGCCGCAGCTCCCGCATCACTCGCTGTTCTTCACCGACGACTGGGATGCGAACTTCGATGCGATCTTCGGGCGCGACCCCGTGATCCCGACGCCCGCCTCGACCTACGTCTGCCGACCGAGCGCGACCGACCCCGATGTGGCCCCCGCCGACCACGAGAACCTGTTCGTCCTGGTGCCGATCCCCGCCGATGTCGACCTCGGCCACGGCGGAGCAGACGGTAGCGGGTCGCCGGCGATCGAGCGCGCAGCCGACGCGGCCATCGACCTCGTCGCGCGCTGGGCGGACATCCCGGATCTGCGCGAGCGCATCGTCGTCAGGGAGACGAAAGGTCCAGCCGACTTCCGTGACGACTACCATTCGTGGCGCGGAGGGATGCTGGGTCCGGCGCACATCCTCTCGCAGAGCGCGATGTTCCGCGCGCAGAACGCGTCGAAGCGGGTCCGCGGCCTGTTCTACGCCGGCGGCACCACGGCTCCGGGCGTCGGTGTGCCGATGTGCCTCATCAGCGCCGAGATCGTGCTGAAGCGCATCCGCGGTGATCACTCCGGCGGCCCGCTCCCCGTGCCGGTCCGCGACACCGTCCGCGCGGAGACGGACTGATGGGCGCGCTGTACCTGACGACGCTGCTCGTCTCGCTCGGATGCATGCTGCTGCTGGACTGGCGCTTCCGCCTGTTCTTCTGGCGCGACACGGTCGCGGCGATGGTCGTGACCGTCGTCGGCCTCGCGTTCTTCCTGGTGTGGGACGTCGCAGGCATCGCCGGGGGGATCTTCTTCCGCGGCGATGCGACGATCGCCACAGGAATCCTGCTCGCGCCGGAGCTGCCGATCGAGGAACCCGTCTTCCTGCTGTTCCTCGTGGTGTGCACGATGGTGATCTACACCGGTGCCGTGCGCATCCTCAGCCGACTGCGTGCCCGGCGTCGCACCGAGGAGGTGCGGGGATGACGTACATCCAGCTCGCCGCCTGCTTCCTCGCCGCGGCCGTCGTGACCGCGCTGGTGCTGTCGCTGCTCGCGCGGCGCCGCGGGTCGGGCCCTCATCTCGGTGCGATCGCGCTCACCGTCGTGGTGCTGTTCATCCTGACGGCCGTGTTCGACACGATCATGATCGGCACCGGGCTGTTCCATTACTCGGGTCAGCACCTGCTCGACATCCACATCGGTCTCGCCCCGATCGAGGACTTCGCCTACCCCCTTGCCGGCGCACTGCTGCTGCCGAGCCTGTGGGCGGCATTGCGGGCCCGCCGCAGCGCACGCAGGCATACCCCAACGGATGCGACGGAGGACGACACGTGAGCGCCGTGACGGGGAGGCCATCGCTCGGGCGCGACATCGCCCAGATCGTGCTCTCCTCTCGACCGATCAGCTGGATCAACACCGCCTTCCCCTTCGCGGCCGCCTATCTGCTCAGCACGCGGGAGATCGACGCCACCCTCGTCATCGGCACCCTGTACTTCCTCATCCCGTACAACCTGGCCATGTACGGGATCAACGATGTCTTCGACTACGCCTCGGATCTCGCGAATCCGCGCAAGGGCGGCATCGAGGGCGCTCTACTGGCCCCCCGCATCCATCGCGCGACGCTCTGGGCCGCAGCCCTGACGAATGTGCCCTTCCTGCTCTATCTGGTGGTCGTCGGCAACCCGGCCTCCTGGATCTGGCTCGCCGTGAGCGTCTTCGCGGTCATCGCCTATTCGGCCCCCGGGCTGCGGTTCAAGGAGCGTCCGTTCCTCGATTCGATCACCTCGAGCACGCATTTCGTCAGCCCCGCGATCGTCGGTCTCGCCCTGACCGGCGCCCCCGTGACGACGGGCACCGTGGTCGTCCTGATCGCCTTCTTCCTCTGGGGGATGGCGGCACACGCGTTCGGCGCCGTGCAGGATGTGGGCCCGGATCGGGAGGCCGGCATCGGCTCGATCGCCACCGTGATCGGGGCCCGTGCGACCGTGCGACTGTCTGTCGTGCTCTGGACCGTGGCGGGCGCGAGCATGCTCCTGACCCCCTGGCCCGCTCCGCTCGCCGCCGTACTCGCAGTCCCGTACATCGTCAACGCGCTGCCCTGGTGGAACGTGACCGACGAGGGCTCCGCGGCGACCAACCGGTCGTGGCGACGCTTCATCGCCCTGAACTACATCGCGGGCTTCCTCGCGACCATGATCCTGATCCTCGCCTGGGTCTCCTGACCCCGCGAACCACCCTCCGGAAGGAAACCGATGTCCCGCCCCGCTCAGGCGCCCACTCCGACGCCCCGCGAACGCTCGCGCCGCCACTCCTGGGTCCGTGTCTTCATCCCCGTCGCGCTGATCCTCGTCTGGCTGGTGGGCGCGTCGCTGGGAGGGCCGCTGTTCGGCAAGGTCGACGAGGTGTCGTCGAACGACCAGACCAGCTACCTCCCGTCGTCGTCCGACGCGACCCAGGTGCAGAAGCTGCTCGGCGAGTTCAACGACAGCGAGGCCATCCCGGCGATCGCGCTCTTCACGTCCGAGCAGAAGCTGACGGATGCCGAGCTCGAGACGATCTCGGACGCCGTCGCCGACGCGCCCTCTGTCGAAGGAGTGAGCACGGACGTCTCCCCCGCCCTGCCCTCCGACGACGGCAAAGCGGTGCAGGCCTTCATCCCGATCGAGAGCGACGCCGAGCTCGCGGATGCCACCGAGGCGCTCGGCACCCAGCTGCGCGAGGCCGTGCCCGACGGGGTGACCGTCTACATCACGGGACCCGCCGGCTTCAGCGCCGATCTCGTCGCCGGATTCTCCGGCATCGACGGACTCCTGCTGGGCGTCGCCCTCCTGGCGGTGCTGGTGATCCTGGTGCTGGTCTACCGGTCGTTCCTGCTGCCGTTGGTGGTGCTGTCGACCAGCCTGTTCGCGCTGTGCGTCGCTCTGCTGGTGGTCTGGTGGCTGGCCAAGTTCGAGGTGCTGCTGTTGAGCGGACAGACGCAGGGCATCCTGTTCATCCTCGTCATCGGCGCGGCCACCGACTACGCGCTGCTGTTCGTGGCGCGCTTCCGCGAGGAGCTTCGCGTGGCGCAGGACAAGGGCACGGCCGTGCTCGCGGCGTGGAAGGGCTCCTTCGAGCCGATCGTGGCCTCGGGCGGCACCGTGATCGCCGGGCTCCTCTGCCTGCTCCTGAGCGACCTGAAGTCGAACAGCACGCTCGGACCGGTCGCGGCGATCGGCATCGTGTTCGCGATGCTCGCGGCGCTCACGTTGCTGCCGGCCCTGCTGCTGCTCTTCGGCCGTGCCGTGTTCTGGCCGCGCCGACCGAAGTTCGAGCCCGAGGTCGTCGCAGCCGAGCACGGCATGCGCACCACCGGGCTCTGGGCGCGACTGGCCGGGCTCATCAAGAAGCGGCCGCGGGTCATCTGGATCGTGACCACGCTCGTGCTGCTCGCCGGGGCCGCAGGCCTCACGCAGCTCAACGCGGTCGGAGTACCGCAGTCCGACCTGGTACTCGGCGCCTCCGAGGCCCGCGATGGACAGGTCGCGCTGGGCGAGCACTTCCCCGGGGGATCCGGCAGCCCCGTGTACGTCATCGTGCCCGAGGACTCCCTGCAGGCGGCGGCCGACGTGCTGCTGGCGAGTGACGGGGTCGACGGAGTCGCGGTCACCGCATCAGACTCGCCGAGCGGCAGCGCTCCGGTGACGGCTGACGGCATCACCGCCGTGGGCGCTCCCGGCACCCCCGCGCCGGAACCGACCGTGGTCGACGGCGACGTGCTGTTGCAGGGCACGCTGACGGATGCGGCCGATTCGGACGCCGCGGCGGCCACCGTGCGCGACCTGCGCACGCAGCTCGATGATGTCGACGCCCTCGTCGGTGGCGTCACCGCGACGGCGATCGACACGAACGATGCGTCGATCCACGACCGGAACCTGATCATCCCGCTGATCCTGGTCGTGATCATGCTCATCCTCATGCTGCTGCTGCGCTCGATCCTGGCTCCGGTGCTGCTGATCCTGACGACCGTGCTCTCGTTCGGCACCGCCTTGGGCGTCTCGGCACTGGTCTTCAACGGCATCTTCGACTTCCCCGGAGCCGATCCCGCGGTACCGCTCTACGGATTCGTCTTCCTGGTGGCCCTCGGCATCGACTACAACATCTTCCTGATGACGCGCGTGCGCGAGGAGTCGATCGAGCACGGCACGCGGGAGGGTGTGCTGCGCGGACTGTCGATCACCGGCGGCGTGATCACCTCGGCCGGCCTCGTGCTCGCGGCGACCTTCGCCGCGCTGTCCGTGATCCCGATCCTGTTCCTCGTTCAGCTGGCCTTCATCGTGGCGTTCGGTGTGCTGCTCGACACCTTCGTCGTGCGGTCGCTGCTGGTGCCGGCGCTCACCTACGACATCGGCAAGGCGATCTGGTGGCCGTCGAAGCTCTGGCGGCGCGGACAGGACTGAGACTCAGACGAGCGCGCGTCTGATCGCACGCGCGCTCCACCGGCCGTCGTGATACGCCACCTCGATAGGGTGCCGGAAGGCGGTGCTGATCACCTCTGAGGTGATCGTGTCGCCGACCGGTCCCGCCGCGAGCACCCGTCCGCCCGCGATGACCAGGGCGTGCGTGGTCGTCTCGGGGAGCTCCTCGAGGTGGTGCGTCACCAGCACGGAGGCGAGCTCGGGGTCGGCGCGCGAGAGATCGTCGATGGTCTCGAGCAGCTGCTCGCGCGCCGCGACGTCGAGCCCCGTGGTCGGTTCGTCGAGCAGGAGCAGAGCGGGAGACGCGACGAGCGCGCGAGCTATCAGTGCGCGCCCTCGCTCGCCCTGGGACATGGTCGGCCACCGCGCGGCCTCCGCCTCGCCGAGCCCGACCAATGCGATCAGACGTCGAGCGTTCTCCTGCTGCTCGTCGGTGGGCTGCCACCGCATCGCACGTTCGACCGTTCCGGTGACACCGGTGAGAGCGACCTCGAGCGGTGAGAGGTCGGAGCGGAGCGGATGCCGCGGGTTCACGTGCCCGATGTGTCGGCGGAGCTCCTGCATGTCCACGCGCCCCAGCCGATGGCCGAGGACCTCGACGGTGCCGGAGGTCGGATGCGTCTGCGCGCCGCAGAAGCCGAGGATCGTGCTCTTGCCCGCACCGTTGGGCCCGAGCAGAGCCCAGTGTTCACCCCGGCGTACCGTGAGGTCGATGCCGTGCAGGATCTCGGTGCCGCTGCGGCGGAAGGTGACGGCATCGAGCCGCAGGACGTCTCGGTTCATGCCAGGGCCTTCTTGAGCGCGCCGAGGTGGTCACGGCTCTCCGCGGCGGCCAGCTCCGGCTCGCGGTCGATCACCGTCTGCGCCAGACGCACGTGTCTGTCATGGTCCTCAGGGCCTCCGTGATCCGTGCGGATGCGGAGCATCTCGATCATCGCCTGTCGCAGTCGTGGAGTCAGGGCATCGAACAGATCGAGCAGGATGCTGTTGTGCGACGCGGCGACGATCGTGCGGTGGAATGCCGTATCGGCGTCGACGTGGTTCTCGATCCCGGGTCCGGTCGTGGCGCGCGCGTCGAGGGCTCGACGGATCGCGCGCACATCGACGGCCGTGCGACGCTCCGCCGCGAGTGCTGCCGCCTCGGACTCGATCGCGATCCTGGCCTCGATCACGCTCACGATATCGGCACGCCGGAGCACCGCGTCCCAGTCTTCGGGAACGTCGAGCGCAGCCACGAACACCCCGGACCCCTGACGAGTGGTCAGCACACCGCGGCCGGCGAGCTGCCGGATGGCCTCGCGCACCGTGGACCGTCCCACGCCGAGCTGCGGGGCCAACGTCGTCTCCCCAGGGAGCTTCTGTCCGAGCGTCCACTCCCCCGCACGCACGCGTTCGAGGAGGATCTCGGCGGCCTGGTCGGCGAGCGGAGTTCGTTGGATCTGCACCATGCGCACCAGTCTAACTTGTCAACTTGTCTGAGGAGTTGCTACATTGTGGTCGTGCGCATCGGACGACTCCTCCTTCTCCGCCACGACGGGGCCTGATCAGACCGGTTCCCCGTCGTGGGCAGTCTGCATGCCGGTCGGATCCCGCCGACCACTCGGAGAAAACCATGAACACCGCGACATCCACTCCGTCGCCCTTCCGCACCCTGTCCACGCCGCACGGCCCCGTGCCTGCCGACGCACCCGCGTGGAACCGCCAGCGCTCATCGCAGATGCCCTCGCACCGCTATGCCGCCGTGCGTGATCGCGTCGACGTTCCGCTCACCGAGCGCACCTGGCCCACGCGCGAGCTCACCGTCGCCCCGCTGTGGGTGCCGGTGGACCTCCGCGACGGCAATCAGGCTCTCGCCGAGCCGATGGACCCCGCGCGCAAGCGACGCTTCTTCGAGCTGATGCTCGCGATGGGCTACAAGGAGATCGAGGTGGGGTACCCCTCGGCCTCGCAGACCGACTTCGACTTCGTGCGTCTGATCGCCGAGTCCGCTCTCGCCCCCGACGACGTCACGATCGTCGTGTTCACGGCCGCCCGCCGAGACCTGATCGAACGGACGGTCGACTCTGTCCGCGGCATCCGCAACCCCGTGGTGATCCACGTCTACACGGCCACGGCGCCGACGTGGCGCGACCTGGTGCTCGGGCGCGACCGCGCCGAGCTCAAGGACCTCATCCTGTCGGCGGGGCGCGACGTGCTCGAGCTCACCGCAGATCTCCCGAACGTGCGGTTCCAGTTCTCCCCCGAGGTGTTCAACCTGACCGAGCCCGACTATGTGCTCGACCTCTGCGACAGCATCACGACCCTGTGGGATGCCACGGCCGCACGTCCCGTCATCCTGAACCTGCCGGCGACCGTCGAGATCGCCACCCCGAACGTGTATGCCGATCAGATCGAGTACATGCACCGGAACCTCGCGCGGCGCGACGGTGTGATCCTCTCGGTGCACTCGCACAACGACCGCGGCACCGGGATCGCATGCGCCGAACTCGCCGTGCTCGCGGGCGCACAGCGCGTCGAGGGCTGCATCTTCGGCAACGGAGAGCGCACGGGCAACGTCGACATCGCGACACTCGCCCTGAACCTGCATGCGCAGGGTGTCGATCCGATGATCGACTTCTCCGACATCGACGAGATCCGCCGCACGGTCGAGTACTGCAACCGGATCGAGGTGCACCCCCGACACCCCTACGTCGGCGACCTGGTGCACACCGCCTTCAGCGGGACGCATCAGGATGCGATCCGCAAGGGGCTCGCCGCACATCGGGCGCAGGCTCTGGCCACCGGGATCGACGCGGAGAAGCTGGACTGGCGCGTCCCGTACCTGCCGATCGACCCTGCCGACATCGGGCGGGGCTACGACGCCGTGATCCGGGTGAACTCGCAGTCCGGGAAGGGTGGGATCGCCCACCTGCTGGAGACCGCGTTCGGTGTCGAGCTCCCCCGGCGTCTGCAGATCGACTTCGCGCGGCACGTGCAGCAGCAGGCCGATGCGAGCGGAGACGAGCTCTCGGCACAGGCCCTGTGGGAGCTGTTCGCCACGCACTACCTCACCGAGACCTCCGGCCAGGTCTCTCTCACCGACTATCGCGTCGACCGGGCATCCACCGAGGTGCGGCTGCGTGCGCGCGGAGCGGACTCCGCCTCGGTGCATACGGGGATCGGGCCGGTGGAAGCCCTCACCCAGGCGTTGCTGGCGGCCGGCATCCGTGTCGAGATCCTCTCGCTGCATCAGACCAGCGCGGAAGCCGGCAATGCCAGCGATGCGATCACCCTGCTCGAGTACCGGGACGAGACCGGTGTGCGCTGGACCGCTGGTCGCGCCGGGTCCGTGATCGACGCGAGCTTCGACGCGGTGATCCGGGCCGCCGACCTCGTGATCGGCGCCGGGCACTCCGCTGCGAGCCACGCCGTCGCTTAGACTGGATCGCACGCCCCCGTAGCTCAGCAGGATAGAGCAGCCCTCTCCTAAAGGGCAGGTCGCAGGTTCGAATCCTGTCGAGGGCACATCCGGGGGATAGACGCCTGTTTACGCCGCCAACTCCAGATACGGCTCCCACCGCGGGTCGCTGCGCTCGGTACCGCGCACGGTCCAGGCGGTGCCGTGCGGCGGCCGCGGCGTGAACCGCAGCTCCCACCGCATCTCCTGCGGAGTCCGATCGCTCTTCACGTTGTTGCAGCGCAGGCAGCACGCCACCAGGTTCTCCCAGGAATCCGCCCCGCCGCGGGAACGCGGCAGCACGTGGTCGATCGTCGACGCGGCCTTGCCGCAGTATCCGCAGCGATGGTTGTCTCGTCGGAGAACACCGCGCCGCGTCACCGGAACCCGTCTGCTGTTCGGCACGCGCACGTATCGGGCCAGGATGATGACCGCCGGCCGGTCGTAGACTCCGTGGCTCCCCCAGACGGGGTCGTCCTCCACGCGCTCTATCACCGTCGCTTTGTCGTTCATCACGAGCACGAGGGCTCTCTTGAACGACACGATCGCAAGCGGCTCGTATCCGGCATTCAGGACTAGTGTGCGCATTCGGAATCCTCTCGATCCGCCGGGACGGCTTCCCGGCACTCTCGAATCACGAGGTCGCGCAGATGGCAGAGCGTTCGCAGGAACAAGAAAAGGCGCCGTCTAAAGACAGCGCCTTTCACACACGGCAGTACCGTGCAGTCCCTGCGGGCGATGCAGAAGGACGTGACGACCGAGTCCATCCATGGTTCGGATGTTCGGTATTCGCGCCATCAGCCTCTCCCGTCTGTGCGACAACGGGATCAGGCTAACCCATTCCCCTGAGAGCGGGGCGAAACTTCCGGTGAACGCTCGGGGCGTGTCCGCGTCCGCCTATGGCGGCGTGGGCCACGTGGCTCAGCCGGCGTTGGCAGCGAGCCAGGAGTAAGGCTCGACGAGACCGCCGTTGATCCAGACCTCGAAGTGGAGGTGGTTCGCGGTGGAACGGCCGGTGCTGCCGACGAAACCGATCAGCTGCCCGGCGGCGACGGTCTGCCCCGCCTGCACCTGACGCGTGCCGTAGGTCATGTGACCGTAGGTGGTCTGGACGCGCTGACCGCCCACGACACTGTCGATCATGACGCACACGCCGTAGCCTCCGATGCTCTCCGCAGAGGCACGGACGACGCCCGCAGCCGCCGCGTAGATCGGGGTCATCGCCGGCGCGAGCATGTCGGCGCCGTTGTGTCCGCCGCCGATGGTACGGCCCTGGCTGTAGGAGCCGCCGGGGAGCGGGTAGCGCACCTCACCGGAACCGGGAGAGACGAGCGCATAGCCCGCGGTGCTGAAGTTCGATGCCGCAGCGGAGGACTTCGCAGCTGCAGCGGCCCGAGCGGCAGCTGCTTCCTCAGCCTTCTTCTTCGCGATCTCCTCCGGCGTCGTCGCGGTGAACGTTCCACGGGCGAGAGGTGCGGCGGTGGCCTGCGAGGCGACGACGAGGGACTGCGCATCGACCGCGGCGAGCTGCTGCACGGTGGTGGCGGCCTCAGCCGGCTTGGTGGCGGCGTAGGCGGGCAGAGCGATGCCGGCGACGAGTGCACCGACAGCGCCGAAGATGGCGACAGAACGGAGCGGCTTCACGGTCTTTCGAGCGCTGACTCGCGCGCCTGTCCGGCGTGCGGGTACTCGATCTTCAGATTTCTTCGCGGGCGGTTCGATGTCTGCGACCAAAACTTAGTCCTCCTGCGCCTGTGCGCTTTCGGGTAGCGCTGGCTCGTCGGCACTCTGCTTCTCGGGGCACGAATGTATCTCGGGTACTTTGTGCGTTCATGCCGTGAAGATGACGAGCCGAAAGGCAATCTTCGCGGTTTCGCCGTCAGCGGGCTTCTTCGCTGACGACCTGACCGAGGCTACCGGAAGATAACGATCGTGTCACCCTGTGAACCTGGCAATCGTCGGGGAGGGGGCGTGGATCCCCGGAATATCAGGCCGGATCGCCCACGAGGAAGATGTGGGATGCGAGCTCGACAGGCAGTTCCAGCCCGTCTTCCTTGCCGTCCATCTGGATGAGGACATAGCCCTCGCTGAAGCGGAAGTCGCCGTGCGCACCGGGAACGACACCCGCATCACGCAACTGCTCGAGGAGCTCGGGGTCGACCTGCGCGGGCTCGGCCAGACGACGCACGGTGCCGTCGATCGGCTCGCCGGCGGCATTCAGTTTCTGGACCAGACCGATCACGCCCTCGTCGAAGGTGCGGGCCGGCAGATCGCCGAGCTGGTCGAGGCCGGGGATCGGGTTGCCGTACGGCGATTCCGTGGGGTGGCCGAGGAGCTCGACGAGCCGGCGCTCGACCTGCTCGCTCATGACGTGCTCCCAGCGGCAGGCCTCTTCGTGCACGAACGCCCAATCGAGTCCGATCACGTCGGACAGCAGACGCTCCGCGAGACGATGCTTGCGCATGACGTTGACCGCCTTGCGGCGCCCGGAGTCCGTGAGTTCGAGCGTGCGGTCCTCGGAGACGACGACGAGCCCGTCGCGTTCCATGCGGCCGACGGTCTGCGAGACGGTCGGGCCCGAGTGACCGAGGCGCTCGGAGATGCGCGCACGCAGCGGCACGATGTTCTCCTCCTCGAGCTCGAGGATGGTGCGGAGGTACATCTCCGTGGTGTCGATCAGATCCGTCATGTGCAGGCCCTCCGAGGTTCTTAGGCAAGCCTACATTCCCGCGGGGACATCGGCCTCGCCCCGGTGATCGAGTCTCATCCGCGCCCCCTAGAATCGACCCATGGCGATCGAGATTCCGCGTGACCTCCTGCCCGTCGACGGCCGTTTCGGCTGTGGTCCGTCGAAGGTGCGCCCCGCGCAGCTCGACGCACTCCTCGCGTCGGGGGCCACGCTCCTGGGCACCTCCCACCGCCAGGCCCCGGTGAAGAACCTCGTGGGCAGCGTGCGCGAGCAGCTCGCCTCCCTGTTCCGCATCCCCGAGGGGTACGAGATCCTGGTCGGCAACGGCGGGTCGACCGCGTTCTGGGATGCCGCCGCATTCGGTCTCATCGAGCGCCGCAGCCAGAACCTCGTCTTCGGAGAGTTCGGCGGGAAGTTCGCCGGTGCCGCAGCCGCCCCGTGGCTCGAAGCGCCCGACGTGCGCAAGGCGGAGCCCGGATCCCGCACGTCCGCCGAGGTGGTCGAGGGTGTCGACGTGTACGCCTGGCCTCACAACGAGACCTCCACCGGCGTCGCGGCGCCGATCGAGCGCATCGCGGCCGACGGCGCCCTGACCGTGATCGACGCGACCAGCGCCGCCGGCGGCATCGACTTCGATGCGACCCAGGCCGACGTGTACTACTTCGCACCGCAGAAGAACCTCGGCTCGGACGGCGGGCTGTGGTTCGCCGTCGCGTCGCCCGCGGCGATCGAGCGCATCGAGCGCATCGCCGCCTCCGACCGCTACATCCCCGAGTTCCTGAGCCTGAAGAACGCGGTGGACAACTCGCGGCTCAACCAGACCTTGAACACACCGGCGCTGACCACCCTGCACCTGCTCGACAGCCAGCTGCGCTGGATCCTCGACAACGGAGGCCTCAGCTGGGCTGGTGCCCGCACCGCGGAGTCATCCTCCGTGCTGTACGACTGGGCAGAGGCCTCGGCGATCGCCACCCCGTTCGTCACGGATGCGACGCACCGCTCCCCCGTGGTCGTCACGATCGACTTCGACGAGAGCATCGACGCGGCCGCGATCGCCAAGACGCTCCGCGCCAACGGCATCGTCGACACGGAGCCCTACCGGAAGCTCGGACGCAACCAGTTGCGGGTCGCCACGTTCGTCTCGATCGAGCCGGATGACGTGCGTCAGCTCACGCGTTCGCTCGACTACGTGCTGGAGAACCTCGGCGCCTGAGCGTCGGGGGTCACTCCTCCTCGTCGACCTCGTCGGCGTCGACATCCTCGTCGGCGTCGACGTCGTCTTCTTCTTCCTCGTCGGACACCTCGTCGTCGGTCGCCTCGTCGAGCTCGTCGATGTCGACGCCGTCGAGGTCACCGGCATGCAGGATGTCGGCCTCGTGGTCGTCATCCTCATCCAGCTCGTCGTCTTCGTCGAGGTCATCCTCGTCGAGCTCGGAGTCGGCATCGATGTCGTCGGAGGCGCCTTCCGCACCCGCTGCCGCAGCCGCCTGCTCGGCGAGCTCGGCCTGGTGCGAGCGGTACTCGGCGAGACGTTCGACCCACGGCACCCATTCCGGAGCGAGAAGTGCGCCGTCTCCGGGGAGGAGCTCGACCTCGAGCACGGTCGGATCCTCATCCTCGACGCGCGCGACGGTCACCGTCCAGTACCAGCCGGGGTAACCGGGCAGCCTGTTCTCGAAGCGCAACGACACGGAGCCGTCGTCTTCCTGCAGATAGCCCGCTGCAGGGCCGACGGTCGCCGCAGGGGTGATCTCGCGCAGTGCCTGCAGGGCGAGATCATGGGCGTCGAGGAGACGCGCGTCGGCGTCAGGCTTCGAGGTCATCGGCGACCTTGCGTAGGACGGCCGCGATCTTGCGGCCGTGGCTCGATGACGGGTAGCGGCCACGCCGCAGGTCCCCGCCGATGCTGTCGAGGAGCTTCACGAGATCCTCGACGATGATCGCCATGTCGTCGGCGGACTTCCGCTTGGCCTTCGCGAGGCTCGGCGGCGCTTCGAGGACGCGGACCGAGAGCGCCTGAAGACCGCGCTTGCCGTCGGCCACACCGAACTCGACGCGAGCGCCCGCCTTCACAGCCGTGCCGGTGGGCATGGCGGAAGCGTGCAGGAAGACATCCTGGCCGTCATCGCTGGCGATGAAGCCGAAGCCTTTGTCTTCGTCGTAGAACCTGACCTTGCCGGTGGGCATGGGAGAACCTCGCTGAGTCGGTGCGGAAAAGAAGGCGCGCTCACACGCGTCCACCTCCAGCCTACCGGTCGGAGACAGGGGAACTCGAAGGTCCTGGTGAGAGTAGGGTGAGAGAGATGAGTGCACAGAATTCCGAACCGGAGCTTTCCATCCGGCGCCTGGATCGCTTCCTGGCATTCGGCGCGCTCGGAATCGCCGCCGCATCCGTGATCTGCTTCTTCGCGATCATCATCGGCACGGCGCTGGGCATGGACCAGGCCGCGTTCGGCGGGGGCGTCTGGCCGGTGGTCGCCGCGATCCCGTTCTACGGTCTGCCGGCGGCATTCATCATGATCATCGTGCTCCTGGTGATGAGCTTCATCCGAAAAGGGCGCGCGGCATCGCGGTCCTGAGGACTTCGGCATGACCGCGCACGCACGTCCTCTGGCCGATTGGCTGGCCGCGGCGAGCGATGCAGAGCTTCTGCACCTCTTCGCGGAACGTCGCGTGCGTGCGGATGTCGGCTGGCACGACTTCTTCGACGCCGCCGAGACGCTGCTCGACCCCGCGTCGCTGACGAAGGTGCTTCCCACGCTCACGGGGCCCGAGGCGGCGGCTCTGCTGCGCGCGGCGGCCGGCGAAGACGCGGGAGAGGAACGCGCCGCCCTGACCGCGCTCGCGCTGCTCCGTCCGGACGGCACTCCCCCGGCGCCCGTGATCGCCGCGCTCAGCGGCCGCACCGCACCGCCGGAGACGACCACGACCTCCGCGCCGACAGCTCCGGCCGACCTGGCCGCGCACGCCGCAGAGCGCGCCTTCACGACCGTGTCGATCCTGGCCGACCTGCTGCTCGTCGCGCGGGACTCCCCGTTCGCCCTGCTCGCCGGAGGTGGCGTCAGCGCCGGCGAGAAGCGCCAGCTGAGCGAGAGCGGTCTCCCGATCGACGTCATCGACGCGCTCCTCGCGATCGCCGTCGACGCTCGCCTGGCTGTCATCGACGAACGTCGCCTGCGCACCAGCACCGCGGCGGAGGACTGGCTCCGCTCCTCGGCCCCCGACCGCTGGAGCGTCCTCGCGACGGCGTTCCGGGATGCACTGCCGCGCGGCGTGCGATCGACGGACGGCGGATGGATCTCTCCCGCGGATTGGCCGCAGGCGCATCCATGGGATCCTTCGTGGCCGGAGCGCAGCCGCGCACTGCTGCAGGCTGCGACTCTGCTCGGCGTCATCGCCGAGGGCGGCGCGGAGCCGGTCTGGTCGATCCCTCTACGGCGCGGACAGTCTGCCGACGCGACCGAACTCGCGCGGCTGCTGCCGGCCGAAGTCGACAAGATCTTCCTCCAGAACGACCTCACCGCGATCGCACCGGGACCTCTCGCGCCCCCGCTCGACGTTCGGCTCCGCACGATGGCCGCCCGCGAGTCGGCCGCGCAGGCCTCGTCGTACCGGTTCACGACCGAGTCGATCGCCCGCGCGTTCGGCGCGGGCGAGAGCGCGGAGTCGATCCTGGACTTCCTGGCCGAGATCTCTCTCACCGGCATCCCCCAACCCCTGAGCTATCTGGTCGCCCAGACCGCGCAGCGGCACGGACTGGTGCGGGTGTCCACCGACGACGAGACCGGACGCACCCGCATCGAGAGCACCGATCCTCATCTGATCGAGGCGATGGCGATCGATCAGGGACTCCGCCCTCTGGCATTGACGAAACACGTCGACTCGCTGACGACGCGCGTGGGCCGCGACACCGTCTACTGGGCTCTCACCGACGCCCGCTACCCGGCCACACTCGTCGGCTCGGACGGTGCCGCGCTCATCCGCGAGCGGCACCCGGCCGCGCCGACGGGCACCGCCGTGACGCCGCAGCCCGATCTCCTGCCCTTGATCCAGCGCCTGCGCTCTCAGCAGGGACCTGACGCCGATGCGGCGTGGCTCGACCGCGAGCTCGAGGCCGCCGTGCGCGCCAGAGCGGTGCTGCGAGTGACCGTCGGAATGCCGGACGGCTCGACACGGGAGCTGCTGCTCGAAGCGACCGGTCTCGGCGGAGGCCGCCTGCGGGGACGGGACCGCGCGGCCGACGTCGAGCGCACACTGCCCGTCTCGAGCATCCGCGCGGCCAGCGTGGTCGCCTCGTAGCGCCCCCGCCTCTCTGCGCGCGGTAAACTGGACAGCTATGTCTGATGGCCCCCTGATCGTCCAGAGCGATCGCACCGTACTGCTCGAAGTCGCGCACGCCGATGCGGAGAGCGCTCGTCACGAGCTGGCGATCTTCGCCGAGCTGGAACGCGCGCCCGAGCACATCCACACCTATCGGATCACCCGTCTGGGACTGTGGAACGCCCGCGCCGCCGGCCACACCGCCGAAGACATGCTCGAGACGCTCGACCGCTGGTCCCGCTTCCCCGTCCCTCCGTCGGTCGCCGTCGACCTGCGGGAGACCGTGAACCGCTACGGCCGTCTGGTGATCGAACGCGACGACGAGGGGACGCTGATCCTGCGCTCCTCCGACCCCGCCGTGCTGACCCAGGTCGCGAACAACAAGCGCATCCAGCCCCTCCTGATCGGCCACCCCTCGCCGACGACCTTCGTGGTCGACGCGTGGGCACGCGGGCAGATCAAGCAGGAACTGCTCAAGATCGGCTGGCCGGCAGAGGACCTCGCCGGATACACCCCCGGCACCCCGCACGAGATCGACCTCGCCGAAGACGGCTGGCACATCCGCCCCTACCAGCAGGACGCCGTCGATGCCTTCTCGAAGGACGGCTCCGGAGTGGTCGTGCTCCCCTGCGGCGCCGGCAAGACGATCGTCGGCGCCGGCGCCATGGCCGCCACCAAGACGACCACGCTGATCCTGGTGACGAACACCGTGTCGGCACGCCAGTGGCGCGACGAGCTCCTCAAGCGCACGAGCCTGACGCCCGAGGAGATCGGCGAGTACTCCGGACAGGCCAAAGAGGTCAAGCCGGTCACGATCGCGACCTACCAGATCCTCACGGCGAAGCGGAAGGGCGAGTACGCCCACCTCGCCCTGCTCGACGCGCTCGACTGGGGCCTGATCGTGTACGACGAGGTGCACCTCCTCCCGGCACCCGTGTTCAAGCTCACGGCAGACCTCCAGGCACGCCGACGCATCGGCCTGACCGCCACGCTGGTGCGCGAGGACGGACGGGAAGGCGATGTGTTCAGCCTGATCGGCCCCAAGCGGTTCGACGCCCCGTGGAAGCAGATCGAGGCACAGGGGTTCATCTCCCCCGCCGCCTGCTACGAGGTACGTGTCGACCTCCCGCCGGACGACAGGCTGGAGTACGCCGCCGCGACGGACGACGAGCGGTACCGGCTCGCGGCATCCGCACCGGCGAAGATCGACACGGTCAAGGAGCTCATCGCGAAGCATCCGGACGAGCGGATCCTGGTGATCGGACAGTACCTCGACCAGCTCGAGACGCTGTCGCAGGCGTTGAACGCGCCGCAGATCACCGGGGCCACCCCGGTGGATGAGCGCGAGGCGCTGTACCGCCAGTTCCGCGAGGGCGAGATCTCGCTGCTGGTGGTGTCGAAGGTCGCGAACTTCTCGATCGACCTGCCCGAGGCATCCGTGGCGATCCAGGTATCCGGCTCGTTCGGTTCCCGCCAGGAGGAGGCGCAGCGTCTCGGCCGTCTGCTGCGCCCGAAGCAGTCAGGGCACACCGCCAGCTTCTACACGCTGATCGCCCGCGACACGATCGATCAGGACTACGCGCAGAACCGTCAGCGGTTCCTCGCGGAGCAGGGATACAGCTACACGATCCTCGACGCCGACGCCCTGGCCGCCTGATCCCGGACGGGGCGTCATCGCACCGCTTCGACGCCGCTCCGACAGATAATCAGCCTGCGCATCGACGAAGTCACCATAATGGGGTCATGACTGCTGCGCGCATCCTGGTCGTCGACGACGAACCCAACATCCGTGACCTGCTCTCGACCGGTCTCAGCTTCGCCGGGTTCCAGGTGAAGACGGTCGCCAACGGCGCTGCGACCATCTCCGCCGTCCTGGAGGAGGAGCCGGACCTCATCATCCTCGATGTGATGCTGCCCGACATGAACGGGTTCAGCGTCACCAAGCGTCTCCGCGGGGCCGGGTTCACGGCCCCGATCCTCTTCCTCACCGCCAAGGACGGTACCGAGGACAAGATCGAGGGACTGAACGCCGGCGGCGACGACTACGTCACCAAGCCGTTCAGTCTCGACGAGATCGTCGCGAGGGCCCAGGCGATCCTCCGCCGCACGATGCAGGCTGACGAGGAATCCATCATCCGCGCCGGCGAGCTGGCGATGGACCAGGACACACACGACGTGCATGTCGGCAAGGAGCCGATCGAGCTGAGCCCGACGGAGTTCAAGCTGCTGCGCTATCTGATGCTGAACCCGAACCGGGTGCTGTCGAAGGCGCAGATCCTCGACCACGTGTGGGAGTACGACTTCAACGGCGACGCCGGCATCGTCGAGAGCTACATCTCGTACCTGCGCCGCAAGATCGACCCGCACACCGAGGAGTCGCTCATCCAGACCAAGCGCGGTTTCGGCTACATGCTGAAGGTCGGCAAGTCGGCCTGACCGCCGCCTGCACCGCACGACGCCGAACCGGGAGGACCGCATGGCGCACAAGCCGGATGCGGTCACCAGCTGGTGGCGGCGCATCAGCCTTCGCGCGAAGGTCACCGGAGTCACGGTCGGCGTGCTCGCGCTGGGGCTGCTGATCGCGGGTCTCGGGACCGTTCCGATCCTGCGAACGGCTCTGGTCGCGAACGTGGAGTCGCAGCTGCCCGCGCTGGTGTCGAGCGACCTCGTCAATCGCTACTTCGACACCACCCCGGTAGACGGGGATCCCGTCTACACCCGCAAAGACGAGCAGCCACGCGACTTCTTCGTCGCGATCTACGACGCAGAAGGGGTGCTGCAGGCGACCGCGGGGAACTCCTCCGCGGAGGCGCCGGAGTTCCGGCAGGAGTTCCCGCTCGCGGAGGCGAAGAGCAGCGAGGACACCGTGATGCCGCTGGTCGGCGAGGACGGTGCGCTGTTCAGCTCGTCGGTCGCCGTCCTGCCCTCAGAGGGTGGCGCACTGCGCACTCAGGTCGTGGCGGTCCCGCTCGCACCGGCGGACCGGATCATCGGGCAGTACTTCAGCATCTACATCACGATCGCCTTCATCACGATCTTCATCGCCGCCCTCCTCACGCGTTTCCTGGTGACGCTGACCTTCCGTCGCCTGGGGCAGGTGGAGTCGACCGCGATGTCCATCGCCGCCGGGGACTTCAGCCAGCGCCTGACGGATCTGGAGCCCACGACCGAGGTCGGCCGCCTGAACTCCGCCATCAACACCATGCTCGACCGCGTCGACGGCTCGCTCGCCCAACGCGATCGCACCGTGCAGCACATGCGACGCTTCATCGGCGATGCCA
The DNA here is from genome assembly GCF_006716345.1 of Microbacterium saperdae. Taxonomy (NCBI): domain Bacteria; kingdom Bacillati; phylum Actinomycetota; class Actinomycetes; order Micrococcales; family Microbacteriaceae; genus Microbacterium; species Microbacterium saperdae. The sequence continues at coordinate 779,591 of NZ_VFOX01000001.1, read as the reverse complement.
GCCATGAGCTGCGCACTCCGCTGGTCAGCGTGCGCGGCTACGCCGAGCTCTATCGCATGGGCGCGATCAAGGGCGAGGAGGACACCGCCCGGGCGATGGAGCGCATCGAGAAGGAAGCGATCCGGATGGGGGTGCTGGTCGAGGACCTGCTCGCGCTGGCCCGACTCGATGAGGAGCGCGAACCCGAGATCGTCGCGCTCGACCTGCGTCCGATCGCCCGCGACGCCGCCCTCGACGTGCGCGCGGCGGCTCCCAGTCGCACCGTGACCATGATCGATCTCACGATCGAGAGCGTCACGGCGCCCACTCGGAGCATTCCGAAGCAGGAACCGGAACAGCCGGCACCGCGCGGCCTCTCTCGCGCCGCGCTCTCGCGTCTGCGACGCCGGCCCCGCACGACGCCGGAGGAGCCCACACCCGCATTCGACTTCTCGGAGGCCCCGGACACCCCGGTGCGCACCCCGCCGATCGTGTGGGGTGAGGAGAACAAGGTCCGTCAGGTGGTGACCAACCTGCTCGGCAACGCACGGCGGTTCTCGGCAGAAGACAGCCCGATCGAGATCGTGGTCGACTCCGATCGCGCGCGCGGCACCGGGAGCATCGCCATCGTCGACCACGGCGAGGGCATTCCTCCTCAGATCCGCGAGCAGATCTTCGAGCGGTTCTGGCGGGCGGACACGTCCCGCGCACGGGAGACCGGCGGATCGGGGCTCGGCCTGGCGATCGTGTCGTCGATCCTCAAGGCGCTGCACGGTTCGGTCGCCGTCTCCGAGACGCCCGGTGGGGGCGCGACGTTCACCGTCACACTCCCCCTTGCCCCCTCACGGGAGACTCCCGCGCATCTGCTCGAAGAGACGCAGCCTCTCGAGCGTCTCGACCTCTGAGCCGCGCTCCCTGCACCGCCCAGGGCTTCGTGCCGTTCTGCACAGGCCCCGGGAGCAGGCGCGTCCTGGCCGTCGGCGTACGCCGCCGCCCTCTTAGCCTCGGAACTCCACCAACGAAGGAGTTCCCATGTCCGTCTTCACCGTCGACACCGAAGCCGTCCACGCCGCGCACGGAGCGGCCCGCGCCACCATGGAGCGTCTGCAGAGCGAGTCCGCGGCGCTCACGGCTCAGCTGACGCAGCTGCAGTCCTCGTGGGTCGGCAGCGCATCGAACGCCTTCCAGAGCTGTGCGGAACAGTGGCGAGGCGCACAGCTGCATGTCGAACAGGCGCTCGAGTCGATCGGCACGGCCCTTGGCTCTGCCGCCACGCAGTACGCGGATGCCGATCAGTACTCCGCGAGCCTGTTCCGCTGAGGCGGCCGTCTCCCCGCACCACGCAGAAACGCCCCGGCCGAAGCCGGGGCGTTTCTGTTCAGCGAACTCTGTGTGGCAGTCCCTGAGCCGGTCGAAGGGCGTGAGCCCGTCGAGGGATCAGAAGTCCATGCCACCAGACGGGTCACCCATCGGAGCCGCAGCCTTCTCGGGCTTGTCGGCGACGACGACCTCGGTCGTGAGGAAGAGAGCCGCGATCGAAGCTGCGTTCTGCAGCGCCGACCGGGTCACCTTGGCGGGGTCGATGATGCCGGCGGCGAACATGTCGACGTACTCGCCCGTGGCTGCGTTCAGACCCTGGCCCGAAGGAAGCTCGGAGACCTTGTTCGCGACGACACCCGGCTCGAGACCGGCGTTCAGCGCGATCTGCTTGAGGGGAGCCTCGATCGCGACGCGCACGATGTTCGCGCCGGTCGCCTCGTCACCCGTGAGGTTGAGGGCGTCGAGAGCCTTCGTACCCGACTGGATGAGCGCGACACCACCACCGGGGACGATGCCCTCCTCGACGGCTGCCTTCGCGTTGCGTACGGCGTCCTCGATGCGGTGCTTGCGCTCCTTGAGCTCGACCTCGGTCGCAGCGCCGGCCTTGATGACGGCGACGCCACCGGCGAGCTTCGCCAGGCGCTCCTGCAGCTTCTCGCGGTCGTAGTCGCTGTCGGTGTTCTCGATCTCACGACGGATCTGCGTGACGCGACCGTCGATCTGGTCGGCCTCGCCGGCGCCCTCGACGATCGTGGTCTCGTCCTTGGTGACGATGACCTTGCGGGCACGACCCAGCAGGTCGAGCGTGGCGTTCTCGAGCTTCAGGCCGACCTCTTCGGTGATGACCTGACCACCGGTGAGGATCGCGATGTCCTGCAGCTGCGCCTTGCGGCGGTCGCCGAAGCCGGGAGCCTTGACGGCGACCGACTTGAAGATGCCCTTGAGCTTGTTGAGCACGAGCGTCGCGAGAGCCTCGCCCTCGACGTCCTCGGCGATGATGACGAGCTCCTTGCCGTCCTGGATCACCTTGTCGACGATGGGCAGAAGGTCCTTGATGTTGGAGATCTTCTGGTTCGCGATCAGGATGTAGGCGTCCTCGAAGACGGCTTCCTGACGGTCGGGGTCCGTGACGAAGTACGGGTTCAGGTAGCCCTTGTCGAACCGCATGCCCTCGGTGAGCTCGAGCTCGGTGCCGAAGGTCTGGGACTCCTCGACGGTGACCACACCCTCCTTGCCGACCTTGTCGATCGCCTCGGCGATGAGCTCGCCGATCGCGGGGTCAGCGGCGGAGATGGACGCGGTCGCGGCGATCTGCTCCTTGGAGTCGATCTCCTTGGCGCTGGCGAGCAGCTCCTCGGTGATCGCGGCGACAGCCTTCTCGATGCCGCGCTTCAGCGAGATCGGGTCGGCGCCGGCTGCGACGTTGCGCAGGCCTTCGCGGACGAGCGCCTGAGCCAGGACCGTCGCGGTCGTGGTGCCGTCACCGGCGACGTCGTCAGTCTTCTTGGCGACCTCCTTGACGAGCTCCGCACCGATCTTCTCGTACGGGTCGTCGAGCTCGATCTCCTTGGCGATGGAGACACCGTCGTTCGTGATCGTGGGGGCGCCCCACTTCTTCTCGAGCACGACGTTGCGGCCGCGCGGGCCGAGGGTCACCTTGACCGCGTCGGCGAGGATGTTGAGGCCGCGCTCGAGGCCGCGGCGGGCCTCCTCATCGAAAGCAATGATCTTTGCCATGAGTTTTTTCGTCCCTCCTGGACGTAGACGTTGGGTTTAGCACTCAGAGTGTGAGAGTGCTAACGCCATTCTGGCACTCGACCCCTCCGAGTGCAAGCCGCCGGAGCCGGGTGCCGGTCGTGTGTCAGGAGGCGGGATCGTCGGCAGGCGTCGCCGGAGGCGAGGCGGAGCGGTCGAGGCCGATCACGACGGTGAGCTGCTCCCCGTCCGTGCGGTTGAGACCGGCGTAGACATCGCTCTGCTCCACGTCAGCGCCGCCGATCAGGTTCGCCAGACCGATGGCCGCGAGCTCATCGTCATCCTCGACGTAATAGACGGTCGTCGTCGCGAAGTCGGTGCTGTCGCTGTCGCTCGCGTAGACCGTGCCGGCCGCCCAGCCTTTGTTGATCAGGAGGTCGCGCATCTGCTCGTCGAGGCCCTCGTCGGGCGTCGCGTTGAGGATCATGACCGAGAAGGCGGTGTCGACCACTCCGGTCTCCTGCGGGGTCGGCACGGCGCTCGGGGCGGATTCGGGGAAGATGTCGATGCGCCCCATGACCACGAGCGATCCGAAGATACCGGCGATGATCAGCACGAGGGCGGCGACGAAGGACCACAGGAGCACCACCCAGCCGTTCATCCCGGGGGCTTCTGCGCGGTGCGCCCCGACGCGGCCGGAGGTGCGAGGGACGTCATCGAAGCGATCGCGGGTGGGCTTTGACACCCCTCGATGCTATCGGCACACGTCTGGCAATCCGCATCCGCATCCTCAGATACGCGCGAGAAGCACTCTCAGCCCACGAAGCCGGGGGTGCGCATGGCGCGATGGGAGGCACGGGAGTCCCGGAGCCGTCGAAGACGACGAACGAGCATCGGGTCGTACTCGAGTGCCGCCTCGGACTCCACCAGACGCCCGAGGACCTGGTAGTAGCGGGCAGCGCTCATGCCGAGCTGGGCGCGGATGATCTCTTCCTTCGCCCCGCTGTGACGCGGCCAGGCCGCCTCCAGATGGAGGACAGCGCGATCGCGCTCCGTGAGGTCTCCGAGCATGGCTCCAGGTTATGGCCCCTCCGCTGCGGAAGCGCCGCGCCACTCCCACCATCGGCCGAGCGGATCCGCCGCGGCACGCACCTGCCCGTCGAGCGCGACGACGAACCCCGGCCAGGTCTCGGGATCGACGGCGGGTGTCCAGATGTCGAGCAGGCCGGGAGGGTCGATCGTGATCCACCGGGCGGGCAGCTCCCTCACCCGCTCGACCACCGCCGTGCGGTGCGCACGCGGGATGTGCACGAGCACCCCGGGACTGGTGATCACGAGCGTGGCGTCGCGGGGCGCCCGCGCGGCGAGCGCGTCCAGCCGGTCCAACGCATCGCCGGCGACGAGCAGCGGCGGTTCTGCGGCGGCGATGGTCACGGCGGCCTCGATGCGCTCCTCACGCCCTGCCTCTCCCGGCCAGACGAGTCCGCGCAGCCAACGGCGGTCGCGCTCCACCGCGACGTCCAGAGGTGCGAGGTCGATGCCCGCGCGCCAGACCACGTCCGGCATCCGCACGGGCGGCAGGGGCCCGGTGACCTGACTGGTGAGGATCACGGAGGACTCCCCCGACGACGGGTCGAGAGCCGCCCGCACCCGACCGTCCTCGCCCACGAAGCGATAGGAGTACCGATCGGGGTACAGGCACAGCCCGGCCGCGGCTCCGAGCTCGAGAAGGGCGATGGGCCCGTCGACCTCCGACAGCGCAGGCAGCAGGGCCGCGAGCCGCAGCGGCTCATTCGTCTGCAACGAGCGGACCAGGCACTCGGCGACGATGTCATCCGCATGGAGGAGCACGAACTCGCGCCACACCGGGAATCCCTCGAGCGGCGCGCCGAGCAGGCGGGTCACCGCGAACACCAGTGGGGGCTGACGCCGGTTCTCCGGGATGCGCGCGAGCACCGCCCGGATCTCCGCATCCACGGCGACGCCCTGCGCCCATTCCTCGTACAGGGCACTCCGGCCGGGGGCCTCCTCCGTGGCGAAGCGGGAGTATCGCAGCTGCACGGCATCCGTCATACGCCCATTGTCGCCCGAGGCGGCCGTTCGCCCGTCGGAGGAGGGAGAATGGAGGGGACCCAGGAGGACGCATGGCCTACAGCGTGGACAAGACCGAAGACGAATGGCGCGAGGAACTCGGCGCGGAGCAGTACGCCGTGCTGCGCCAGGCGGCGACCGAGCGCGCCTGGACCGGCGAACTGCTCGACGAGGGCCGCGCCGGCCTCTACACGTGCGGCGCCTGCGGTGCCGAGCTCTTCCAGAGCGGCACCAAGTTCGATTCCGGATGCGGATGGCCGAGCTTCTACGAGTCGATCCGCCCGGAGGCCGTGCAGCTCATCGAGGACACGACCCTGGGCATGGTGCGCACCGAGGTGCGCTGCGCCAACTGCGGTTCGCATCTCGGCCATGTCTTCCCCGACGGCTTCGGCACGCCCACCGGCGACCGCTACTGCATGAACTCGATCGCGCTGAACTTCACCCCTGAAGCGTCGTGACCGCGCTCGACGCCGTCCGCGCCCGTCAGTCCTGGTCGAAGGTCGACGACACCGCACCCTCGCATGAGGAGCTGCTCACCCTGGTCGCCGCCGCGGGAAGGGTCGCCGATCACTCGTCGCTGCGCCCGTGGCGCCTGATCGAGCTGCGCGGATCCGACCGCGACCTCCTCGGTGCCGCGATCTCGAAGGCACAGGGAGACAAGTCGCCGTCGACCAAGCCGCTGCGCGCGCCGCTGCTCATCGCGGTGGTGGCCAGCTACCGCAAGAGCGACAAGGTGCCGCGGTGGGAGCAGGAGGCGGTCGCGTCCGGCGTCGCGCACATGCTGAGCCTGCTGCTCGACGACGCCGGATGGGGCGTGCTCTGGCGGACGGGGCACTACACGCGGGCGAAGGCCGTGGCGAAGGCGCACGGGCTCGACAAGAACGAGGAGCTCCTCGGCTGGCTCTACGTCGGCGGCAAGCCTGCGGGCAAGAAGCCGGGACGACGCAAGGCCGTCGATGCCCGCAAACTCGTCAGCCGGATGCCGAAGGCGAAGAAGAAGAAGTAGCCCCTCACGCCCTGCGGCGACGACGGGGCAGCGCCACGGCGACGGAGGCAGCGGCCACGACCACCATCCCGATGATCTGCCAGGGGGCGGGCCCGGATGCCGGGGGCCAGAGCAGATCGATCACGACCGAGGTCGTCAGCTGCCCGAGCACGGATCCGAGTCCCATCAGCAGCACACCGGTCTGGCCGACGATGAACGCACCCAGCAGGATGTAGGCGAAGCCGAGGAAGCCGCCGAGATACAGCCAGGGTTCCGTCGGGAGTGGGTTCGGAGTGCCGCGCAGGGCGATGCTCACTCCTGCCGCGAGCAGCAGCACGATGGTCCCGGCGATGAAGCTCATGAGCGTCGCGATGATCGGGGACTGCACCCGCTGCGCGAGACGACCGTTGGTCGCGGCCTGCCAGGCGATCCCGACGCCGGCCGCGAACGGCAGCAACAGCATCCACAGCGGCGCCGTGGCCAGCACGTCTCCGCTGAGCGAGATGCCGACCGCGGCGAGCGCGAGCAGACCGCCGAGCACGCGTCCCGGGGTGACGGCGACCACTCCGGCCGGACCGAAGCCGATCCGATCCAGGACCAGTCCGTGCAGCGTCTGTCCCGCGACCACCCCGACCGTGAAGAGGGAGACCCCGAGCACACCCGCGGTGAGCCCCTGCGTCGAGACGGTGAGTGCGCCGCAGGCGCCGCCCAGCAGCATCCATACCGGGATCGTGCGTGAGCGCACTCCGCGCCACAGTCGTCCGACACCGCGACGACCGGAGGGCAGCGCGGCGACCACGACGACGAGGGCGAGCAAGCCCACGCTGAACGACACGAAACCCGCGACGATGCCGTCGTCGAGACGGACTCCGAGGACGCCGTTGATCCGGGCCTGGATGGCCGTCATCATGCCGATCGCGACCGCTCCCCCGAGTGCGACCGGAGCGGGGAGCGCGCGGGTCTGGGTCACCTGTCGACCCTACCCGAGCGGCGGCGAGGCCCCGCGCTCACGGGATGTCGGCGCCCGGGGCTACGCTGACGGCATGTGCGCGAGCTATGGACTCGATCCCCGTTTCTCCGATGCGGAGCTCCTCGCCGCGGCCGATGAGTCCGTGCTCGAGGGCCTTCGGCTGTGGGCGCAGGAGAACGCGGGTGAGACCGTACGTCCGACCGGCAAGAACCTGCGCAACCTGAACCCGATCGTCGTGCGGCCCGAAGAGGCTCCGACGCTCGAGCCCGCGTGGTGGGGCTTCCTGGTCGGTGGCGAACCGGCGAAGTTCCCCTCGATCAACACACGCTCCGAGCGCCTGCAGGAGCGACCGGGCAGCCTGCGCTCCCGGGCGATCGTTCCCGCCACCAGCTGGTACGAGATGCAGAAGCCGTCTCGCCAGTGGCACCAGTTCCTCGTCGACGACGGCGCGCTGTTCGGCATGGCGGCCGTGACCCAGCGCGGCAAGACGAGTGACGGCACCTGGTTCACCTGCTACTCGATCATCATGCGGCCGGCGCCTGCGCATCTCACCGGAGTGCACGACCGCATGCCGGTTCTGATCCCGACCACCTTCGCGCAGGACTGGTTGACCGCCGAAGGCGGCCGCGACGTGATCGATGAGGCCCTCCTCGCCGCCGCGAGCCTCGATGATCGTGTCGCCGCGATACCGCGGGGCGACGACAAGAACGAGGATCGGCTGTTCTGACGCATGGACTCGAATGAGCTGACCTCGGTCGCCGCAGCGAGGGCGGAGGAGCTGCCCGGTTCCGCGCGCGAGAACCCCTTCGGCCCGGAGTGGGACGTCTACAAAGTGCGAGGTCGCGTGTTCCTGTTGTTGCCGGTCGACGGCACCGGGCGCGTCACGCTGAAGTCGCATCCCGACGACGCGGTCGCGCTGCGTGAGACGTTCGCCGACATCGTCCCCGGATATCACATGAACAAGAAGCACTGGATCACGCTGAACCCGGGTCCGTCCCTCGAAGAGGGCCTCGTGACCGAGCTCGTCACCGAGTCCTATCTGCTGGTGGTCGAGAAGCTGCCGCGCGCACAACGCCCCGTCGATCCCGCCCTGTTCGGGCAGCGGGGAGACTGACCTCGTCGCTCCGCATCGACGCCGACGGGCAACGGCTCAGATCCAGCCTTTGTCCCGCGCCGTCCGCGCCGCCTGCGCCCGGTTCTCCGTGCCGGTCTTCCCGATCGCGGATGACAGATGGTTGCGCACCGTCCCCGCAGACAGGAACACCTCCGCCGCGATCCGGGAGATGGCCCTCCCATCGGCCGACAACCGGAGAACCTGCTGCTCACGTTCACTCAGCGGATTCGCCCCTTCGAAGAGCGAGGCCTCCGCGAGAGCCGGATCGACCACGCGCAGCCCCTGATGCACGCGGCGCACGGCATGCGCGAGATCGGTGGCGGGAGTGTCCTTGGCGATGAAGCCGCTCGCGCCCGCATCCAACGCCTGCCGCAGATAACCCGGCCGGGCGAATGTCGTCACGACGAGCACCCTGGTCGCGGGGCTCACCTCACGCACGAGACGTGTCGCGGCGATCCCGTCGACTCCGGGCATCTGGATGTCCATGAGGCACACGTCGGGGCCCACCTCGCGCGCACGCTCCGCTGCCTGCGCGCCGTCACCGGCCTCGGCGACGACCGTGAGATCGTCCTCGAGTTCGAGCAGCGCCCCCATGGCGCCGCGCACCAGCGCCTGATCATCGACGAGCAGCAGCCGGATCGGATCGGTCACCAGGTCACCCTCACTCTCGTGCCGCCGTGCGACGCCTCTTCCACGACCAGAACGCCACCCGCAGCGGCCGCCCGCTCCGACATCCCTCGGAGACCGCTGCCGGCAGGTCCCCGCGCACCGCGCCCGTCGTCTTCGATCGTGACCTCGCCCGGCGCCATCGTGATGCGGACGTGCTGCGCTCTGGCGTGCCGGAGGATGTTCGTGGTCGATTCCCGCACGATCCATCCCGCTGGCAGCGACTGAGCGGGAGACAGCGCGGTCGGGTCGCCCTCGATCCGCACCTGCAGGCCTGCCGATTCCAGGGCGGTGGTGCTGGCCTGGAGCTGATCCGACAGCGCGGCACCGCGGATGCCGGTGACGGTGCTGCGCACTCCGGCGATCGCCTCGCCCGTGAGGTGCACGATCTGTGCGAGCTCGGCCTTCGCCCGCTCCGGATCGACGTCGACCAGTCGCTCGGCGAGTTCCGCCTTCAGCTTCACGGCGGTCAGCGTGTGTCCGAGCAGGTCGTGCACGTCACGGGCGATCGACGCACGTTCGTCGCTGGTGGCGAGCTCCATGCGCACTTTGTCCGCGTCAACCGACCGACTGATCAGCCACGTGTTGACCGTGTTCACGACGGCGATCAGCACCACCACGACCAGCAGCTGAAGATGCCCCTCCAGCTGCCCGCTGAACAGAACAACGCCGGCGGCCAGTGTGATGCCGCTGATGGTCGTCACCCAGTGCCACATGCCGCGCAGCCCGTAGCTGGCGTACGACATCAAGTACGGGAGGAAGCTGAGCGCCTGCGTCTCGATCGCCGGGATCGTCGCGATGGCGCACACGATCTGCACCCAGAACAGCGTGCGCACGAGAGGACGCGGCGTGCCCCAGGCGGACCGCATCCCGACCACGAACCCGATGACGTAGACGACGGCGAACGTGATCAGAGCCGTCCAGCCGAGCACGACCCAGCCGAGCGCGGCATCCGATCCCCGCAGCGACAGGACGGGGTACACCAGGAACACCATCCAGACGACGGCCATCAGCCATCCCCAGCGCTCCCAGGGGCCTGTGTGCGCGTCGCCCCCCGGCTGCTCGGTCGTCATCCGCTCAGCCTAACGACGCCGACGAGAGCGCAGTACGCCGAGCCGCACGAGTGCCGCGAACAGGATCGCCCAGACGGCGACGTTCAGGAGCACGGCCCACAGCGGATCCGCACCACCGGCGACGAGCGTCCCGTCGGTGGCCGGCCACCGCACGAGGGCGACGTAGCCGTACATGGGAGTCCACTTCGCGATGTCGAGCATCGCACCGCTGAGCGGGATGAAGACATTGCCGAAGAACCCGAAGAACGTGATCGAGATCGAGGCGAGCGCGGCAGCGGAATCCGAATTGAAGGCCAGGCCGACGCCGAGCCCGAACAGGCCGAAGATGAGACCGAGGCCGAGCGTGATACCGGCTGCGGCGAACCAGCGCCACGCGTCCTCCGCCTCGGCACCGGTGGCGATCCCCGCCGCATAGACGAACACCACGGCGAGCGCGGCGAACGATACCGCGGCGAGCACCTTCGTCACCGCATACCCCAAGGTCGTCAGCGGGGTGAGAGCGAGCTGCCTCCCCCAGCCCTGGCCGACCTCGGACGCCGCGAGAGAGCAGAGCGAGCTCATCGCGGTCGCCGTGCCGAACGCCCCCATCGAGACCATGACGTAGAACGAGACGTTCGCGTGACCGACGCTCTGCGTGGCGTACGACATGCTCGCACCGAACAGCAGATACATGGCGACGGGCATCGCGAGGGTGAACGCGAGCGTGTACGGGTTGCGGATCTGGCGCACGAGCTCCGTGCGATACAACGCGGGGGCGACGAGCGTGGTCATGACCGGTCCTCCGTGAGTGAGGTGAATGCGGATTCGAGAGTCGGTGCGATGATCTCCAGATCGGTCGCTCCGAGAGACAGGAGACGCCCGGCAAGGACATCGGACGCCGCGGTGCGGACCGTGAGCCGATCGGCATCCGCGGACACCTCTCCGACCGCCGGGTCCGTACGGAGCTCCTCGACGAGCTCCGTGATGTCCGAGAGTGGCACCGTCGCCGAGACGGTGCGTCCGCCGAGCGAGGCGCGCAGACGCGCGGTGGCGCCGTCGGCGACGACCCGCCCGTGGTTCATGACGACCGTGCGTCGGGCGAACTGCTCAGCCTCCTCGAGGTAGTGCGTGGCGAAGAGGATCGTGCGTCCGGCGTCGGCGTCCGCGCGCATCGCCTCCCAGAACCGGCGACGCGCCGTGACATCCATCCCCGCCGTCGGCTCGTCGAGGACCAGCACGTCCGGATCCGGCAGCAGCGCGATCGCGAACTTCACACGCTGCTTCTCGCCACCCGAGCACTTCCCGACCCGGCGGCGTGCGATCGCACCGAGGTCGGCGCGCTCGATCACCTCGGCGATCCGACTGCTCACGCCGTGCAGACCCGCCACGACCGAAATGGTCTCGCGCACGGTGAGGTCGGAGAGCAGACCACCCGTCTGAAGCACCGCAGCCAGACGCCCCACGGCGACCGCATGACGCGGATCCGTTCCCAGCACCCGCGCTGTGCCCTCGTCGGGTTCGGAGAGGCCCAGCAGCACGTCGACCGTGGTGGTCTTCCCCGCACCGTTCGGACCGAGCAGCGCGACGACCTCTCCCCGTTCGATGCACAGGTCGACACGGTCGACGGCGACGACACGGTTCGGGCCATGTCCGAACCTGCGGACGATGCCGGACAGCTCGACGGCGGGGGCGGGTTGGCTCATACGTCCAGCCAACCGCGCCCTCGCGACCGGCGCCGGAGGCGGATGTCACACCGTGGGAATGACATCCGTCATGTCCTGGTCGACCGGTCCCCCGGGTCCGTCGACAGGATGACGCCCCGGCGCACGGAACGGTACCCCGGGAGGACGCGCCGACGCCGTCCCGCTCCGTAGCGTGGTTCACATGATCACAGCAGAGGGCCTCACGAAGAGGTTTGGAGACAAGACAGCCGTCCAGGACGTGTCGTTCACGATCCAGCCGGGAACGGTCACCGGATTCCTCGGGCCGAACGGCGCCGGAAAGTCCACCACCATGCGGATGATCGTGGGCCTCGACCGGCCGACGTCGGGCCGCGCGACCGTCGGCGGGCAGGAGTACCGCAAGCTGCGCGCTCCGCTCAGCGAGGTCGGCGTGCTGCTCGACGCCAAGGCCGTGCACACCGGTCGCACCGCCCGCAACCACCTCCGCGCCATGGCAGCGACACACGGCATCCCGGCATCACGCGTGGATGAGGTCATCGAACTCGCGGGGATCACCTCGGTGGCCCGCAAGCGCGCAGGCAAGTTCTCGCTCGGCATGGGCCAGCGCCTCGGCATCGCATCGGCCCTGCTCGGCGATCCGCACACGCTGATCCTCGACGAGCCGGTCAACGGCCTCGACCCCGAGGGTGTGCGCTGGGTGCGTCAGTTCGTGCGTCATGCCGCCTCGGAGGGCCGCACGGTCCTCCTGTCCAGCCACCTCATGAGCGAGATGGCGCAGACGGCCGATCACGTGATCGTGATGGGCCGCGGCCAGGTGCTGGCGGATGCGCCGCTCGACGAGCTCGTGCGCGCATGGACTCGCAACACCGTGCGTGTGCGCACGCCCCGCACGGCCGACCTCGCCGCCGCCGTCGGAGGCCCCGATGTGGAGATCGTGAGCACCGCCCCGGATCTCCTCGACATCGTGGGACTTCCTGCCGCACGCATCGGAGACCTCGCCGCCGACCGCGGCATCCCGTTGCACGAACTCACCCCGACCACGGGTTCCCTCGAAGATGCGTATCTCGCACTCACGGGCGACTCCGTCGAGTACCGGACCAAGGAGATCTCATGACCACCCAGGCCCTGCCTCCCACGCGCGTCCGCGTCGACTCCGCACAGCGCCTGACCTTCTTCCGCGCCGTGCGCAGCGAGTGGATCAAACTGGCCACGGTCCGATCCACCTGGTGGTCGATCGGCATCACCGCGCTGCTCACCGTCGGTATCGCGGTCCTGATCGCCCAGGCCGTCGACATGCCAGGATTCGAGCCGATCCAGGCGGTCGTCTCGCCGATCCAGTTCACGATGCTCCTCGCGGGCATCCTCGGCGCGATCGCCGTCACCGGCGAGTATTCGACCGGCATGATCCGCTCCACGCTCGCAGCCAACCCGGTACGCGGTTCCGTTCTCACGGCCAAGGCCCTGGTGCTCGCCGTGTTCATGTTCGTGTCCTCGCTCGTGATCTTCTTCGGCGCCGCGCTCGCGGTGTCGCTGGTGGTCTCCGCCCGCGATCAGAGCATCGACTGGTCGGATGCCTCCGCGTCGTTCCTGCCGATCATCGTGGCGTCGTTCACGATGGCTGTCTTCGCCATCATCGGCGTCGCCTTCGGCTTCATCCTGCGCTCCGGTGCGGGAGCGATCGCCGCGACCGTCGGACTGCTGTTCGTGCTGCCGATCATGACGAACTTCTTCTCCTTCGCCGGAGAGAGCTGGAAGTGGGTCACCGATGTGGCGGCCTACCTGCCGGCCTCGGCCGCGCAGAGCATCATCCTGCCCAGCGATGGCAGCATCGTCGACGGCCCCACCGGCTACCTGACACTCGGATGCTGGGCTGTGGGCACCCTGCTCGCCGCCTGGGCCGTGCTGCGCACGCGCGACGCGTAAAGTCAGCCAGGTGAGCAGAACGCGAAGCCGCAGCACCTCGGTCCGGGAGGACGAGGAGCTGCGGCTTCCGCGTCCCCCCGGGGTATTCCGTCGCTTCTGGGCCCGGCATCCGCGCGTCGCGGACGTGCTGATCGCGCTCGTGTGCCTGTTCCTGTCGCTCACGCCCGCCATGCGGATCAACCCTGACCTTCCCGCACCGATCTCGGTGGTCATGTCGGTGCTGCTCCCCCTCGCCGTCGTCGGCGCGTGCGTGACGCTGTTCTGGCGTCGACGAGCACCACTCGTCCCCTTCCTGGCGTCCTTCACCGTCGAGGCCGCCTTCCTGTTCATCGACATGCCGGTCGGCACGCCCCTCGTCCTCGCCACCTGCTACGCCCTCGCCGTGTATCGATCGACTGCCTTCGCGTGGAAGGGTTTCGCGATCGCGCTGGCCAGTCTCGCCGCCTTCGCCGGGCTCCTCACCCTCGCCGGTGTGATCAGTTTGCAGATCGCCGCGAACTCCGTCGTCAGCTCACTCGTGCTCGGACTGATCGGCACCCTGATCGGGGTCAACGTCGGCGGCCGCAAGCGGTATCTGGCCGCGGTGATCGACCGGTCACGACAGCTGTTGATCGAGCGCGATCAGCAGGCGCAGCTCGCCGCAGCCGCCGAGCGCGCCCGCATCGCCAGAGAGATGCACGACATCGTGTCGCACTCGCTCACGGTGATCGTCGCTCTATCGGAGGGGGCCGCCGCGACCTCCGACCCGACCCAGGCACGCGCGGCATCGACGGCCTCCGCCGAGACGGCGCGTAGCGCCCTCACCGAGATGCGATCGATGCTCGGCGTGCTCCGCGCAGACGACGACTCGCTGCCCCTCACCCCGCTGGAAGCGCCCTCACCGCACGACACCGTCGCGACCGCGCAGCGTGCGGGTTACCCCGTGTCGCTCACCGTGACGGGAACGGCGGACCTGCCGCTGGCTGTCGCACATGCCGCCTCGCGGATCGTGCAGGAGGGCGTCACGAACGCGATGCGCCACGCGCCCGCCCTGACATCCATCGTCGTGCGGCTCGTCTATGAGACAGGCTGTGTGACCGTGGATGTGACCAACGACGGCGCGGCCGTAGCGACCGAGTCCCCCGGGTTCGGGCTGCGCGGACTCTCGGAGCGTGTCGCACACGTGAACGGGATCATCACATACGGCCCGTCCGAGGGGGGACGATGGGTGCTCCATGCCGAGATCCCGACCGATGAGATGGTGGAGAGACCATGACGACCGAACCGATCCGCGTACTTCTCGTCGACGACCAGCAGCTCATCCGCCTCGGTTTCCGGATGGTCCTCGAAGCCGAGGACGACATCGTCGTCATCGGTGAGGCCGCAGACGGTCGTGAGGCCATCGCCCAGGCCGCGGCTCTGCGCCCCGACCTGGTGCTGATGGACATCCGGATGCCGGGGCTGGACGGCATCGCCGCCACCGAGGCGATCGTCCGCGAGCATCCGCAGACCCGCGTGCTGGTCCTGACGACCTTCGACCTCGACGAGTACGCCTTCGGAGCGATCCGCGCCGGGGCCAGCGGTTTCCTGTTGAAGGACGTGCAGCGCCACGAGATGCTCTCCGCGCTGCGGGCGGTGCACCGGGGCGACGCGGCTCTGTCTCCCCGGATCACCCGCATGCTGCTCGAGCATGTGACACCGCTGCTTCCGTCCTCGGAGTCCCCCTCGCATCCGGATGTCGCGGCGGAGCTCACCGATCGCGAACGCGACGTCTTCCTGGCGATCGGCCGAGGCCTCACGAACTCCGAGATCGCGCAGAGTCTGTACGTGAGCGAGTCGACCGTGAAGACCCACGTGGGCCGGGTGCTGGCGAAGCTCGGCGCGCGCGACCGCATCCACGCCGTCATCCTCGCGCATCGCCTGGGGCTGGTCGACGACGCTGGACCGCTGCCCTCGGAGGCGTAGTCGATCACCGGAGTCATCGACCCGCGGTCATCGTCTCCGGCCGGGGTGCCTTCGTCGGCTAGCCTGCATCAGCACGCTGCAATGACCGGAGGGGGCCGCAGTGACGAGCCAGGAACAGGGAGACCGCGGCACTGCGGTGGATCATTCGGCGGCGGACGGGACGGAGACCGCATGAGTTACCAGCGCCCTGGCACCGAACAGCGCACGAGCGGGCTGTCCATCGTCTCCCTCTTCCTGGCGGTGCTGATCCCCGTGGTCGGGTTGGTGCTCGGCATCGTGGCGCGCGTGCAGGCGAAGCGGGTCGGCAGCCCGACGGCGATCGCCACCGTCGCCGTGGCCGTCGGCACCGTCCTCAGCGTGATCTGGACCGTCGTGATCGCCCTGATCGTCTGGGGAGGCCTGACGCTCTTCACCCAGGAATCCCCCTCCGGAGAGGCCGTCGAGATTCCCGTGCCCGACTCCGCGAAGTCGGTCGTGTTGGAGCTGACTGCCGAGGGCGATCTGGATGCCGAGACCTTGGCCGCCGCGCAGGGCGTCGTCGAACGGCACGCGACGCAGGCGGGCATGGACGTGCTGGCGGTCACCGCCACAGAGGGGGATTCGCTCGTCGTCTCGTTCGATGAGGACACGACGGATGCGCTCATCACCCAGTTCGGACAGTCGCTCTCCGCGCCGCCCGCGAACGGCTTCTCGCAGGTCTTCGCGGTCGTCCCCGGAAGCGGCGGGCAGGTCGAGGGGTACGACGAGATGACTCCATCGTGCACGGACCTGCCGTTCGGCAGCGCCCGGTGGAACGAGCTCACGGTGGTGTGCGATGACGCAGATGCCACGCAGTACGTCTTCGCCGAGGGACCGCGTGTGCCGGGCTCCGACATCGCCGAGGTGACGCAGTCGGGCGACATCCTGGCTGTCACTCTGACCTCGGATGCGGCGTCGGAGTTCGAGGAATGGACCGGACAGCTCGCCGCGCAGGCAGATGGGGGTCAGATCGCCATCGTCGACGCCAACGGGGTGCTCAGCGCCCCGGTCGTACGCGGGGTCATCTCAGGAGGCGAGTTCCAGATCTCCGGCGGCGGTCCGGACTTCGACATCCAGGAGACCGTCGACCGGCTCCGGGTGCTCAGCGCGGGCGTCACGTTCAGCGTCGCCGGCGCGAAGGTGGGTTGAGTGGTGATGGGCCCGGCGCGATGCCGGGCCCATCCCGTACTTCTCCTTACGCCTGAGCGGGAGTCCACTCCGAGATGCGGTTCAGCACCTGCACCTCGTCGGCCGTCAGCTCGAGCCGCGCGCCGGCGAGCAGATCCGGCACCTGCCCCACGGTGCGCGCGCTCGCGATCGGCGCGGCGACAGTGGGCTGCGCGCGGAGCCAGGCCAGCGATGTGGCGGCGATGGAGGCGCCGTGAGCCTCGCCGATCTCCTCCAGCGTGTCGATGATCCGGAGGCCGGCGTCCGTCGCGTACTTGGCGGCGCCCTGCGCGCGGGGCGACGACTGGCCCTCGGCATCCGTGGAGCGGTACTTGCCGGTCAGGAATCCGCTGGCCAGCGAGTAGTAGGGCACGAGACCGAGTCCGAACTCCTCCGCCACCGGGATGATGGTCTCCTCGACCTCGTTGCGGTGCACGAGGTTGTAGTGGGGCTGCACCGCGACCGGCAGCGCGACCCCGGTGCGCTGCGCGATCTCGATCCACTCGCGGATGCGCTCGGCCGAGTAGTTCGACACGGCGACATGTCGCACGAGTCCGTCGGTCACGAGCTGTCCGAAGGCCGCGACGGTCTCTTCCAGCGGAACCGTCTCGTCGTCGAAGTGCGCGTAGTACAGGTCGATCGCGTCGACGCCCAGTCGTGCGAGCGAGGCTTCGGCCGCCTTGCGCACGTTCGCTCCGGCAAGGCCGCGGAACTCCGGGTGCTGGCTCACCTTGGTCGCGACGACGACGTTCTCCGGCTTGCGGGATGCGAGCCACTCTCCGATGATCGTCTCGCTCTCGCCACCGGAGTTCCCCGGCACCCACGCGCTGTACGAGTCGGCGGTGTCGACGAAATCGCCGCCGCCGGCCACGAAGGCGTCGAGGACGGCGAAGGAGGCGTCGCGGTCGGCCGTCCAACCGAACACGTTGCCTCCGAGGGAGAGCGGGAAGACGTCAAGATCACTGGTTCCGATACGAGTCATGATCGTGACAACGGGGAGCCGCGGAGCGGCATTCCCGGATGACGGCGTGTTGCAGGTGATCCCTAAGCGCGAGGAGCGCGCACGACGGGCGGCCAGACGACGAGCAGGAATGCGGCGATCGGACCGAAGACGGCGGTCAGCAGGAACCATGCCCACGCGGATCGGTTGCGTGTTCGGGCATACCCGCCGGCGAGGATCGCGACGGTCAGCCACATCCCCGATACGGCGGACGCAAGGTATTCGACAGACATGGATTCGAGACTAGAGCTTCCACAGCGAGAGCATCTGCCAGCCCTCCGGCACCTTCGCTTCGAGTGCGGCCATGTCATCGGCCTGGATCTCCGTCACTCCATCGCGACGCTCGAACTTGCCCTCGACGATACGGACGCCGCCCGGCTTCATCTCGACATGAGCGGAGACCATGTCCCACCCCTCGGGAACCTGCGTCATGAGCTCCGCGCGGAGCTCCGGGATCTCGATCCCCTCGACGGTCGCCGTGCGCGATTCAACAGGACGGATCAGAGCAGCGAGCATGATCCCAGCCTAAGAGGCTTCCTCTTCGGATGGTGCCACTGATGACGGAGCCTGTCGCGGAGAGAACGTGAGAGCCGACTACGGGACTCGAACCCGTAACCCCCGTATTACAAGTACGGTGCGCTACCAATTGCGCCAAGTCGGCGGGTGCCACCAGCTTAGCGATGGTGGCGGGCCTGCTCGAAACTCCTACTTCGCGGGAGTCTCGGTCGGCGTCGCACTGGGCGCGGGCGTCGGCGTCGCCGTCTGGTAGTACGCGTCGCTCGCCACCGTCAGCACGAACTGGGAGAACTCGGCCGGGTCGTCGAGCGCTCCGACATAGGCCTCACCATTCGCGACGATCATCGGAGCAGAGGTGAGCACCAGGTCCTCGGAGCCGGCGAGCGGGCCGTCGAGAGCACGCGTCGTGGCCTCCTTGGCCCAGGTCACGAAGTCCGCATCCTCGATGCAGGAGCGCACGGCCTTGGTGTTGTCGACGCCGACCGCGCCGGCGACATCCGCCAGTTCGACGTCGGACAGCCCGTCGCTGCCGACCTTCGGCTGGTCGTCGAGGAGGTCGTGGTTGAACGCGTAGAACTGGTCCGGCGAGTGCGTCGCGACGCACGCGGCGGCGGCCGCAGCCCGCAGGGAGTACTTGGTGCCGTTGGAGCTGGCGGTGAGCAGTGCGACCGGGTGGTAGCTGACGGTCACGGCGCCTTCGTTGATCCAGCTCGCGAGCTGGCGCGCGTTCGCGCGCTCGAACTCACCGGCGTCCGGCGAGAGGTAATCGACGTAGATGTGGATGTCGACGCGCTCGGAGGCGGTGGGCTCCGGGGTGGGGGTCTCCTCCGTGCCGGCATCCGAGGGGTCCGGAGTCGGGGTCTCGAGAGTGTCGCCGGTCGTCGCGCTCGGAACGAGGTCGGTGACGATCACGCCGTCGCCGTCCATACCGGTCGGCGAGAGCTGCGGCTTCGACACCTGAGCCGAGACCGCCAGGGTCACAGCGGTGCCGATGGCGCCCACGGCGACGACCGCGATCGCGCCGATGATGATCCGTCGCATGAGACGCGCCCTGGACTGCTGGGCGTGGACCTGCTGTGCCTTCTCCCGCACAGCCTCGCGAGAATTGCGAGGTGTGGGGACGTTCGGCGTTTCGTCGCTCGACATCGTTCCTCTTGAGTCTCAGGGGGGCAGGGTGGCCCCGATCATCGCTGCGACGACGATCGCCGCATCAAGCGGCCGTGTTCGATGTTAACCAGTGAGGCTGAGAAATACCCAGGTGCCGCTGTTCATGTCATACTGATTCCGACCCAGAGTCGGGTCACGGCGGGTCAATCCGCCGCTTCCATCACAACGGATCGTCCGGCACGTACCTGCCGGTGAAGGAGAAACACCATGGCATCTGTCACTTTCGATGACGCCACCCGTCTGTACCCCGGCGGAACCCGCCCGGCAGTCGACAAGCTGAACCTCGAGGTCGGAGATGGCGAATTCCTCGTCCTCGTCGGTCCTTCCGGTTGCGGTAAGTCCACGTCGCTCCGCATGCTCGCCGGTCTCGAAGAGGTCAACGCCGGCCGCATCCTCATCGGCGACCGCGACGTCACCGACGTCCCCCCGAAGGATCGCGACATCGCGATGGTCTTCCAGAACTACGCGCTGTACCCGCACATGACCGTCGCCGAGAACATGGGCTTCGCGCTCAAGATCGCCGGTGTCGGCAAGGAGGAGCGTGCCGCTCGCGTCCTCGAGGCCGCCAAGCTCCTCGACCTCGAGCCCTACCTGACCCGCAAGCCGAAGGCCCTCTCGGGTGGTCAGCGTCAGCGCGTCGCCATGGGCCGCGCGATCGTGCGTCAGCCGCAGGTGTTCCTCATGGACGAGCCGCTGTCGAACCTCGACGCCAAGCTCCGCGTCCAGACCCGCACGCAGATCGCGTCGCTGCAGCGTCGTCTCGGCGTCACCACGGTCTACGTGACCCACGACCAGACCGAGGCTCTGACCATGGGCGACCGCATCGCGGTCCTCAAGGACGGTCTGCTCCAGCAGGTCGGATCGCCGCGCGACCTGTACGAGAAGCCGAACAACGTGTTCGTCGCCGGCTTCATCGGCTCGCCCGCCATGAACCTGTTCCCCGCCGACCTCACCGACGGTGGCGTGCAGTTCGGCACCGAGGTCGTCCCGCTCGACCGCGACACGGTCGGCCGCGCGAACGGCAGCCAGGTCACGGTCGGCGTGCGTCCTGAGGACATCACGGTCGGACCGGCCGACGGCAAGGGCCTCGCGGTCGTCGTCGACCTCGTCGAGGAGCTCGGCGCCGACGGTTACCTCTACGGTCACACCGAGCTCAACGGAAAGCGCAGCGACATCGTCGCCCGTGTCGACGGCCGCAGCCACCCGAACGCCGGCGAGACGGTCACGCTCGCTGCGAACCCGGGCCACGTGCACGCGTTCGACATCGAGTCCGGTGCACGCCTGAACGACAAGCCGGTCGTCTCCGCCTGATCGGCACCACAGACGCGGCGCAGGCTGACTTCGGTCACCTGCGCCGCGTCTCTTTTTCGCCCACTCATCTCTCCGGGAGCACCATGCAGGATTCGCTGCGGATCACCGCCAGCAAGATCGACCCCGGGCTGCTCTCCCTCCCCTGGTCCACGACGCTCGCGAAGTGGCCGTCCGAACACATCGTGTCGCTGCCCAAAGGCCTCTCGCGTCACCTGGTGCGGTTCGCCGATCTCTCCGGTCGCGTGATCGCCGTGAAGGAGACCACAGCCGAGATGGCGCAGCGCGAGTACGACATGCTCGGAAATTTGGCCCGCCTCGACGTCCCCTGCGTCGACCGTGTCGCGGTGATCGCCGGCCGCACGGATGCCGACGGCGAAGCGCTCCCCGCTGCTCTGGTCACCTCCCACCTGCGCTTCTCGATGCCCTATCGCGCACTGTTCACCCGCGTGCTGCGCCCGGACACCGCCAACCGGCTCGTCGACGCCCTCGCCCTGTTGCTCGTGCGCCTGCACAACGTCGGCTTCTACTGGGGTGACGTCTCGCTGTCGAACACGCTGTTCCGACGTGACGCGGGCGCGTTCGCCGCCTACCTCGTGGATGCCGAGACCGGCGAGCTGCACGAGGAGGGGCTGACGGACGGGCAGCGTGCCTACGACCTCGACCTCGCCCGCACGAACATCGCCGGGGAGATCATGGATCTCGCCGCCGGCGGGCGACTGGAGCACGGCGTCGACGCGATCGCGATCGCCGACGGCATCGTGTCGTCGTACCGCTCTCTCTGGGCCGAGCTCACCGCTCAGGAGTCGTTCTCGTCCGCCGAGACCTGGCGGATCACCGAGCGGGTCGAGCGCCTCAACGCGCTCGGATTCGACATCGACGAGATGTCGATGTCGACCACGGCAGACGGCACGGTCGTCGAGATCCAGCCCAAGGTCGTGGATGCCGGCCATCACCAGCGACGCCTCATCCGTCTGACGGGACTGGATGTCGAGGAGAACCAGGCGCGACGGCTGCTGAACGACCTCGACGAGTTCCGTGCGCGCTCGACCAAGCAGTGGGCCGACGAGGAGATGTACGCCCACGAGTGGCTGACGCGTGTCTTCGAGCCGGTGGTCCGGGCCATCCCCTACGAGCTTCGCGCCAAGCTGGAGCCCGCGGAGGTCTTCCACCAGGTGCTGGAGCACCGCTGGTACCTCTCACAGGCGCACGGGCGCTCCGTGCCCCTCGCAGAGGTGCTCACGAGCTACATCAACGAGGTGCTGCGCCATCGTCGCGACGAGGCCACCATCATGGGCCCGCCGACCGAGACCATGAGCCTGCCGGTGATCACGGGCGCGACACCGGTCGCCGATGAGGACGAAGACGAGGTCGACTGGCGCGACCTCGTCTGAGCCCGTCCAAAGGCTCAGCGACCCTGCGGGTCAGTATCCGACGGTGAACCGCTCGCGGTGGTGGTTGCCCTGCTCGATCTCATCGACGACCGCGACCGCGAAGTCCGCGCCCGAGATGTACGACTTGCCCTCGTCGTCACGCACGAGCACATCGCCGCCATCGCGGTAGTGCCCTGTGCGCTCTCCCTCGGCCCACGGACCGAACACCTCGGCCGGGTGCACGAAGAACCAGTCGAGACCGGCATCCGTGTCCTCGAGCAGAGCGAGCGAGTCGATGCCGACCTGCGCCTCGTGCTTGTACTCCTCGGGGAAGTTCTGATCGAACAGCCGGGGGCCGCCCGGGGCGACGAGGCTGCCGCCGGCACCGCCGATCACACCGAGACGCGTCTCGGTACCGGTGAGCCGGGAAGCGAGGTTGCCGAGCGCCTCCAGCACGCTGTTCTCCATGTCTCCACGGGGCGACAACGCGGAGACGACGGCATCCGCACCCTCGAACGCCGGCGCGAGGGAATCGAGATCCAGCGCCGAGCCCTGCAGGTAGGCGGCCCCGGCGACAGGATCCTTCGGTTCGGAGCGCGAGAGGGCGATCATCCCATGGCCGCGCGACACCGCCTCGGAGACGATGTGGCGGCCGGCGTAGCCGGTTCCTCCGAGGACGACGATGCGAGCCATGCGGTTCTCCCCTGTTCAGACGTGCAGCGGTTCAGAAGTGCCGTGCGGTGGTGTTACTTCGCGGCGCGGAGCGTCGCGACCTGATACAGCGCGACGGAGGTCGCGATACCGGCGTTCAACGACTCGGTGGCCGCAGAGATCGGGATCGAGACGATCTGGTCGCAGGTCTCGGCGACCAGACGGGACAGTCCCTTGCCCTCGGAACCGACCACGATCACGACCGGGCGGTCAGCCAGCTGGAGCGCCGGCAGCGAGACATCGCCGTCGCCGTCGAGGCCGAGCACGAACACGCCCTGCTTCTTGAACTCCTTGAGCTGCGTGGTGAGGTTGGTCGCCAGAGCCACAGGGGTCCGTGCGACGGCGCCGGCACTGGTCTTCCAGGCGGCGGAGTTCACTCCGGCCGAGCGACGCTGCGGCAGGATGATGCCGTGGCCGCCGAATGCCGCTGTCGAGCGGATGATCGCGCCGAGGTTGCGAGGGTCGGTGATGCCGTCGAGCGCCACGAACAACGGCACGTCGCCGCGGTCGATGACCTTCTCGAGCAGGTCCTGCGGGTGCGCGTACTCGTACGGCGGCACCTTGATCGCGACGCCCTGGTGCACTCCGTCGAAGCCGGCCATGCGGTCGAGCTCAGGACGCGTGACCTCCATCACGGGGATACCGCGATGCGTGGCGATCGAGAGCATCTCCTTCACGCGGTCGTCCATCTCGACGCGCTGCGCGATGTAGAAGGCCGTCGCGGGGATCTTCGCGCGCAGTGCTTCGAGCACCGAGTTCCGACCCGTGACGTTCTCGGTGTCATCGCCCGACTTGGCCTTGGGGGCACGGTCCGATCCGCCGCCGGAGCCGGGGCGGCTGCCACCGGGGCGACCCTTGCCGCCCGACGCGGCGTAGCGCTCGGCCGCAGCCTTGCGCTTGCCTGCGGGGTGCCAGGCGCGGTCCTCCGCCTTGGGGGTGGGCCCGCGGCCTTCGAGCGCCTTGCGTCCGAGTCCGCCGGTGCCCTTGAGCGGGCCCTTCTTCTTGCCGTTGCTTGCGCCGGGGCGCCCTGGCTTAACCATCAATACTCCAATGAGTTCCGTCTGCGGTGTCTTCGAGGACGATGCCGGCCGTCGCGATGGCATCGCGGATCCGATCGGCGGTCGCCCAGTCCTTGTCGGCTCGCGCGTGCGCGCGCTGGCCGATCATCGTCTGGACGAGAGCGTCCAGGGTCCTGTGTTCGGCGAGGTCCCCGCCGCTGCTCATGAGCTCGCTGAAGCCGAGTAGACGCACCATCGCGTCCACCTCGACGAACGCAGCCCATGCCTGTTCCTGATCACCGGCGTCGATCGCCGAATTGCCGCGACGCACGGTCTCGTGCACGACGGCGAGCGCCTGCGGCACGCCGAGGTCGTCATCCATCGCGGCGGCGAACGCCTCGGGAACCACGCCGAAGCCCTGCTCCTGCGGCGCTCCGGGAACGGTGCGGCGCACGCGCGCGATGAAAGTTCCGATGCGGCCGAGCGCGGCATCCGCCTCGTCCCACGACGACTCGGTCAGGTCGAGGCTGGACCGGTAGTGCGCGGCGGCGAGGGCGTAGCGCACCACGAGGGGATCCCGCAGCGAGAGCACGTCGACGGCGAGCGTGAAGTTGCCGAGCGACTTCGACATCTTCTGGCCGTTCACGGTCACGAGCCCGTTGTGCACCCAGTACTGCGCGAACCCGTCGCCGGCCGCGGTCGACTGCGCGAGTTCGTTCTCGTGGTGCGGGAAGCGCAGGTCGAGCCCTCCCCCGTGGATGTCGAACTCGCCGCTGAGGTAGCGCTTCGCCATCGCGGAGCATTCGATGTGCCAGCCGGGACGACCGGCGCCCCAGGGAGACGACCAGGTCGCGTCGGCGGGTTCGTCCGTCTTCGCGCCCTTCCAGAGGGCGAAGTCCTGCGGGTTCCGCTTGCCCCGGGGGTCCGCATCCTCTGCGGCCTCCATGGCGTCGACCGACTGGTGGGTCAGCGCGCCGTACTCGTTCCAGGAGCGCACATCGAAGTACACGTCACCCGATCCATCCGGCGCCGGGTAGGCGTGGCCGCGCTCGATGAGCGTGCCGATCAGCTCCTGCATCTGCGGGATCGACGCCGTCGCACGGGGCTCGTAGGTGGGCGGAAGGATGCCGATGCCGGCATACGCCGCGGTGAACTCCTGCTCGATCCGGTACGCGAGCGCCCACCACGGCTCGGTCGCTGTGGCGTTCGCGAGCACCTTGTCGTCGATGTCGGTCACGTTGCGGACGAAGGTGACGCGACCGAAACGGTACTCCAGCCAGCGGCGCAGCAGATCGAAGCTCAGCGCGGCCCGGACGTGGCCGATGTGCGGACCCGACTGCACGGTCGGACCGCAGACGTACATGGTGACGTTCTCGGGGTCGAGCGGCACGAAGTCGCGCAGTTGCTGCGCGCGGGTGTCGTGGAGGCGGAGTGTCACCGCTCAAGCTTACTGGGGGACGGCTGAGCGGCAGCCGTCAGGCGACGAATCGCGGACCTTGTGACGTTTCGCGGACGGATCGGGGGAAAAGCTCCGCGATCCGTCATGCCCTCCGCGAATCGTCGGGCACCACCATGGCGATCGCGGTGACGGAGATCCCTTCGCCGCGACCGGGGAATCCGAGCCCGTCCGTCGTGGTGGCCGTGAGCGAGACCGGAGCGCCCCCGAGTGCCGCGGACAGAGCCTGCTCCGCCTCGGCACGTCGTGCGCTGAACCGTGGACGATTGCCCTGGAACTGCGCCGACACGTTGCCGATCACGAAGCCCGCCTCCGCGAGCAGCTGCCGGGTGCGCGCCAGGAACACCTCGGCGTGCGCTCCCGCGTACTCCGGATGCGCGGTGCCGAAGTGCTCGCCGATATCGCCGAGCCCCGCGGCACCGAGCAGCGCGTCGACGATGGCATGCGCGACCGCATCGCCGTCGGAGTGCCCGGACAGCGGCGGCTCCCCGGGCCATTCGAGGCCGGCCAACCAGAGGTTCCCCTCGCCGCCGAAGGCGTGCACGTCGGTGCCGAGGCCGACCCGCGGCAGTCCTGAGCGCGCGGCACGGGTCGGAGAGGAGTGCACCTCGCCCGTCTCGGCCAGCAGGTGCCGGGCACGCTCGAGGTCGGACGGAGTCGTGATCTTGAAAGCGCGGGCCGAGCCGTCGATGTGGCGCACGACGTGACCGGCGGCTGCGAACAGCGCCGCATCATCCGTGTATTCGACACCCGATGCCCGCGCCGCGGCATATGCCGATTCGAGGAGCGCCCGCGGGAATCCCTGCGGAGTCTGCGCGGCCGCGAGCTCTGACCGGTCGACCGCGCCGACCACGGCGCCGCCGTCGACCCGCTTCAGCGTGTCGACCACGGGCAGAGCAGGGATCACGCCCACCGAGTCGGTGACGGCGGCGATGACCGCGTCGATCTGCGCCGGGGGCGTGAGCGCGCGAGCGGCATCGTGCACCAGGACGGTGGTGACATCACCCCACAGCGCGGCGAGCCCTGCCGAGACGGACTGCTGGCGGGTCGCTCCGCCGGTCACGACGCGCACGAGGTCGATACGGTCTCCGGCAGCCTCGCGAGCCTCGGTCTCGGCATCGCCTTCGAAGCCGGCGGGAGCCACGACGATCACCTGAGCAGGTGCAGCGGCGAAGACACCGTCGAGAGCGTGCCGCAGTATCGACCGGCTGTCGATGCCGACGAGGGCCTTGGGCGCACCGGCATCCAGGCGGGTGCCGGAGCCGGCGGCGACGACGATGATCGCGGTGTCCGGAACAGGGAGCATGGTCACACACTCACGCTACCGTCTGGTGGATACGACGAAGGGGCGGACGCCGCAGCATCCGCCCCTTCGTCACGGCCCGTCATTCATCACGACAGGGGGCCGACGACAGATTCAGGACGCGAGGACCTCGTCGAGCAGAGCGCCCGCCTTGTCCTCGTCGGTCTTCTCAGCGAGCGCGAGCTCGGAGATGAGGATCTGGCGCGCCTTGGCCAGCATCCGCTTCTCTCCCGCGGAGAGACCGCGGTCCTGATCACGACGCCACAGGTCGCGGACGACCTCGCTGACCTTGATGACATCACCGGAGGCGAGCTTCTCAAGGTTCGCCTTGTAACGGCGCGACCAGTTGGTGGGCTCCTCCGTGAATGGTGCACGCAGCACCTCGAACACGTGGTCGAGGCCCTCCTTGCCGATCACGTCGCGAACGCCGACCAGGTCGACATTCTCGGCGGGAACCTCGATGATCAGGTCACCCTGGGTGACGTTGAGCTTCAGGTACTTCTTCGCCTCACCCTTGATGATGCGCTCCTTGACCTCAATGATGGTCGCGGCGCCATGGTGCGGATAGACGACTGTTTCGCCAACCTCAAAAAGCATAAAAACGTGTCCTTTCGGCAACCTCAAGGATACCACAGGGAAGATGCGCTAAGGTTCGCGCCCCCACGTCTTCGAAGCCTCCCGCGCATACCCGTAGAATGGATGCCGATACCCCGTCGGACCTCAGGAGGACCCGTGAAATCGCGCCTTGTTGCGTCTGCCGCCATCAGCGCCCTCGTTCTTCTCGGCGCGACCGGCTGCACGTTCATCACGCCGCAGTCGACGAAGATCGAGTACTCCGGATCTGACGGCGTGAACATCTCGGACGAAGACGGCCCTCTCGCGGTGCGCAACGCGTTCATCGTCGCGAACGAGGACGGCTCGGTCGGGAACTTCATCGGTGCCGTCGTCAACCCGACCCAGGAGAGGGCGACGCTGACGATCGCCGTCGAGGGGAACGACTTCACCGTGACCGTCCCCGCAGGCGACCGCGTGAGCTTCGGCGCAGATGCCGAGCCGCTGCGCATCGTCGACCTGAACACGAAGCCCGGCGCCACGATCGAGATGCACTTCCAGTCCGGCGACTCCATCGGAGTCAAGACGCAGGTTCCCGTGCTCGACGGTTCGCTGCCCTACTACGCCGATCTGGTCCCCTCCGGAGACTGATCCGGCACAGGACCACAACGGCTGAGGCCGGGCATCCCGTGGGGTGCCCGGCCTCAGCCGTCAGTCTGCCGGGGTCTCAGCCCTCGAACCGGTACCCCAACCCGCGCACGGTGACGAGCATGACCGGCTCGCCGGGGTTCTCCTCGATGCGCGAGCGGATGCGCTTGATGTGCACGTCGAGCGTCTTGGTGTCGCCGAAGTAGTCGCTCCCCCACACCCGGTCGATCAGCTGGCCCCGGGTCAGCACGCGACCGGAGTTGCGCATCAGCACCTCGAGGAGCTCGAACTCCTTCAGCGGCATGTTGATCACCGCTCCGGCGACCGAGACCGTGTGGCGGTCGATGTCGAGCGACACCCGTCCGCCGTCCAGCACCCGCTCGTCGAGCTCGCTGTCGGCCTGCACGACACGTCGCAGCACGGCCCGCATCCGGGCGAGCAGCTCGCGGGACGAGTACGGCTTGGTGATGTAGTCGTCCGCTCCGAGTTCGAGCCCCACGACGATGTCGACTTCGGAGTCCTTGGCCGTGAGCATGATGATCGGCACAGCGGACGTCGATCGGATCTGCCGGCACACCTCGGTGCCCGGCATCCCCGGCAGCATCAGGTCGAGCAGCACGATGTCGGCGCCGCGCTCCCGGAACGCCGTGAGCGCCCCCGGGCCGTCTTCGGCGATCTCGACCTCGTATCCTTCACGCCGCAGCAGATACGCCAGCGGGTCGGCGAGGTCGGGCTCGTCTTCGACGAGAAGGATGCGGGTCATGCTTTCTCTCCCTTTCGGACGCGCGCACCGGCGGACTTCTCCGCTTTGCGCGCGCGTTTCTTCTTTCGCTTCTTGCCCGTGTCCTCGATCGGCGGGGCGTCGATCTGCGGGAGGCGGACCGTGAAGGTGGATCCGCGGCCGGGCCGCGACCAGAGCCGCACCTCGCCGCCGTGGCGCTGGGTGGCGTGCTTGACGATCGAGAGGCCGAGTCCCGTGCCGCCGGTACGGCGGGAGCGCGCCTCGTCGGCGCGGTAGAACCGTTCGAAGATGCGCTCGCGATCGGACTCGGAGATGCCGATGCCCTGATCGGAGACCGCGATCTCGACGACACCGCCATCCGCCTTCACCCCGACGCCGACGCGGGACCCGCGCGGGGAGTACACGATCGCGTTGGCCACGAGGTTGCCGATCGCTTCGATCAGGATCTGTGCGTCGCCGCGCACCCAGGCGCCGCGATCACCGCCGCGGGTGAGGTCGACGCCCGCGGAATCGGCCTGGACGACGTGGGCTTCGATGGATGCCGCGATCACCTCGTCGATCGACACGGGGTCCACGTCGGTGAGCCCGTCGTCGGCCTGCAGGCGCGACAGACTCATGATTCGTCCGGTGAGCTGGCCGAGACGCCCGGCCTCCGCAGAGATGCGGGCAGCGAAGATCCGCACCTGGGCAGGATCATCCGCAGCGGATTCGATGGCCTCGGCGAGCAGGCTCACCGCACCGACCGGCGTCTTGAGCTCGTGGCTCGTGTTCGCGACGAAGTCGCGGCGCATCTGATCGAGGCGTTCCTGCTCGGTGATGTCGCGGATGATGACGAGCGCCATCCGCGCGCCGATCACGCTGGCGCGCGCCGAGACGAGGCGAGGGTCGAGGCTGAGCCCTCCGCGCGTGATGCGCAGAGTCTCGGTCTTCGTTCCGCCCACCGCCCTCACGCTGCGCACGAGCTGGCGCAGCTCCGGGTTCTCGAGCGTCGCGCCCACCTCGATGCCGAAGCGCGTCGCGGCGTGCGATCCGGCCAGGACTAGTCCGGAGGAGTCGACGACGCACGCGGCATCGTCCATGCTGTCGAGGACATCGGTCATGCCGTCGGGCACGATCGTCGACGTCTCCAGCTCGACCTTCGCCCGCGCTCGGTAGGCCCAGACGATCAGCAGCGAGAGCCCGACCCCGATCAGCACGCCGATGGCGAGTGCGATCAGCGCGATCTGCGGCAGGGTCATGACTCCAGCGTAGAGTGCGTTCACCCGCGCTCCGGCGGGTTCCCCCGCCCCTGCGGCAAGGAGAGAAGTACTATTCACGTGCTGGGCACCGTTCGTTAACCTTCGGAGCACACAATCGCATCGGGCCTGTGCGGGAGTGCAGACCTGCTCTCGTGCGGACGACCCGCCGTCTCGCGCTGACACACAGTCGAGATTCCAATGAAAGGTTGCGCCCCAACATGCGCGAAGTCTTCCACCAGTCCCTCGAGGACCTGCAGAACCGCCTCGTGGAGATCGCCGACCTCGTCACGGTCTCGATCGACAAGGCCACCCGCGCCTTCGCCACGAGCGATGTCGCACTGGCCGAAGAGGTGATCGCCGACGACGCGAAAATCGACGAGCTGGCTGTCGCCCTCGACGAGCAGGCCATCGAGATCCTCGCCCGCCAGCAGCCGGTCGCCCGTGATCTGCGCATCGTCGTCAGCGCCCTCCGGGTGAGTGCCTCCCTCGAGCGCATGGGGGACATGTCCGAGCACATCGCGCAGCTGGCGCGTCTCCGCTTCCCCGAGCGCGCCATCCCGAAGGGCCTCAAGGGCACCTTCAAGCGCATGGGTGAGCTGGACGTCGAGATCGCCCGCACGCTCAGCGAACTGCTGCGCACGCAGGATCTGCGTCTTGCCGACGCCATCCGCAACTCCGATGACGACGTCGACGAACTGCACGTGAACGTCTTCGACAAGGTGCTCAGCGACAACTGGAAGGGCGAGGCGACCGCGACGGTCGACGCGACCCTCGCCAGCCGCTACCACGAGCGTTTCGCCGACCACGCGGTCGCCGTCGCCAAGAAGGTCGTGTACCTCGCGACCGGCGACTGGCAGGTCGACGAGGAGGACATCGCCCTCGCCGTCGAGCAGCAGCAGGAGCTCGGGCACGCCTGAGCACGCCTGAGCCCGCCGCCAAGGCCCTCTCTGCACGACGAAGCCCCTCCTGATCCACGCGGATCAGGAGGGGCTTCGTTGATGAACGGGGGTGTCGGCGCCGCCGACGCCCCCTACTTCTTGCCCTGCGCGGCGACCGCGGCGGCACCGGCGGCGGCGGCCTCCGGGTCGAGGTAGCGGCCGGGGCCCGTGGGCACGTTGTTCTCATCCAGCTCGTAGACCAGCGGGATGCCGGTGGGGATGTTCAGCTCGGCGATGTCGTCGTCGCTGATGCCCTCGAGGTGCTTCACGAGTCCACGCAGCGAGTTGCCGTGGGCCGTGACGAGCACCGTCTTGCCGGCTTCGAGGTCGGGGACGATCGCGCTGTCCCAGTAGGGCAGGAGCCGGTCGATGACCAGCTTGAGAGACTCGGTGCGCGGCACTTCGCCGTCGATGTCGGCGTAGCGGACGTCGCCGACCTGGCTGAACTCGCTCTCGTCGTCGAGCAGGGGCGGCGGCACGTCGAACGAGCGACGCCACAGCTGGAACTGCTCCGGACCGAACTCCTCGAGCGTCTGCGCCTTGTCCTTGCCCTGCAGGGCGCCGTAGTGGCGCTCGTTCAGACGCCAGGAACGCGTGACGGGGATCCACAGCCGGTCGGCCGCGTCGAGCGCGATGTTCGCGGTCTGGATGGCCCGGCTGAGCAGCGAGGTGTGCAGCACGTCGGGCAGGATGCCGGCCTCGGCCAGCAGTTCACCACCACGACGGGCCTCGTTCCTGCCCTGCTCGTTGAGGCGGACATCCACCCAGCCGGTGAAGAGGTTCAGTTCGTTCCACTCGCTCCGGCCGTGGCGGAGCAGGATGAGGGTGCGCGTCGCAGTCATGCCGTCAGTTTATCCGGGGCGGTCCCGCGCTCGCGCGCGTGCTGGAAGGATTGACGCATGGCGTCATCTCCCCTGGGTCGTCCCACCCGCGGTACGACCGGGACCAACCGGCTGCGGCGCAACGATCGGTGGATCGCCGCGAGCGAGGCGTTCCGACGCGCCGCCGACCCGCTGGTGATCGATCTCGGCTACGGCGCGAGCGGCGTCACGGCGTTCGAACTGGCGACGCGACTGCGCGCCGTCCGGTCGGATGCCGAGGTGCGTGGACTCGAGATCGACCCCGCGCGCGTCGCCACCGCGAGCGCGCAGCTAGACGAGGTCCGCGCCGGCCGCACGCCGTTCGCATCCGACCTCCCCGTCTCCTTCGCCCGCGGCGGCTTCGAGGTCCCGCTGCCGGACGGTCGACGGGCAGCCGTCATCCGCGCCATGAACGTGCTGCGCCAGTACGACGAGGCAGACGTCGCGGATGCCTGGCGGACCGTCGCCGCACGTCTGGCGCCGAACGGCCTCCTCATCGAAGGCACGTGCGACGAGATCGGTCGCGTGTCCAGCTGGGTCGATGTACGCCCGGACGGCATTCCGGTGCGCTTCACGCTGTCGCTGCGGCTCGCCGAACTCGCCCAGCCGAGCATCGTCGCCGAGCGCCTGCCGAAGGCGCTGATCCACCGCAACGTCGCCGGCGAGCGCATCCACGCTCTCCTCATCGACCTGGATCGCGAGTGGGATCGCGCAGCCTCGCTGTCGACGTTCGGGGCGACACAACGCTTCCTCGCCGCAGCCACGGCGTTGCGCGCACAGGGCTGGCCGATTCTCGGCGGCCGCACGCGCTGGCGCCTGGGTGAGCTCACGCTGCCGTGGGAAGCGGTGGCGCCCCTCCCCTGACTCCGCGGCGACGGGTCAGCGGCCGCCGCTCGTGCTGCGCGGGTCGGGTGCCTCCGGGCGGCGCGAGAGGCGCGTGAGCCGAGGGATGTCGGCGGTGGCACCGGCGTCTGCGGGCACGATGACCTGTTGTGCCGCGGCGATGTCGATACCGTCTGCCCGCACCGTCAGGTCCCCCACCGGTGTGCGGCGAGACAGGATGGCCAGCGCGATCGGACCGTCTTCGTGGTGACGCGCAGCGGAGGTGATGTGCCCGACCTCGTCGTCGCCCGCGAACACGGGCGATCCGGCCGGCGGCAGCACGGCGTCGCTGCCGTCGAGCTGCAGCGCGGCGAGCCGACGCGGGGGATGGCCCAGGTTATGGACCTTGGCGACCGTCTCCTGGCCCCGGTAGCAGCCCTTGTTCAAGTGCACGGCGCTGCGGAGCCAGTCGGATTCGTGGGGCAACGACCGCTCATCGACCTCGGCGGCCCACCGCGGACGCCAGGCGGCGACCCGCAGCGCTTCGGCGGCGAGCAGTCCTGCTGCCGCCTCCGGGTCGAGCGACGCGGCGAGCGCGGCGGCGGCGTCGTTCGTGAGGATGCCGACCCGCCAGGCCAGAGCCGCACCCGGGTGCTCGGAGATCTCGGCGTACTGGTGGCCACCGGCCGTGACGTGCTGCCACGGATCCGCCCAGATGAGCGGAGCGCCCTGCGATGTGAGCGCGGCCGCCACGACCGTCGCTGCCGCCGAGGCCCCGTCGACGAATCCGACCAGCGTCAGGTCGTCGCGCCGTTCGACGGTCGCCTGGGTGCGGAACTTCATGCGCGTGAGCCAAGCGGCCAAGGCGTCGGCGTCACCGGCGTCGGCGATCAACCAGGTCGATGACCCGTCGTCGACCACGCCGGCGGCGTGCTCCACGCGCCCCTGCGGATCCAGCACGAGAAGTTCGGTGCTCTCGCCGGGGGCGAGCCGTCCGACCGACTGCGAGGTGATGGAGTCGAGCCAGCTCAGTCGCTCCGGGCCGGCGACCTCGATCACGGCGCGGTCGTCGAGGGGCGCGATCGCACGGCCGGCGGCGAGGCGGCGCTGCTCCCGGAACGGATCTCCGAAGTGCGAGATGCCCGCGTCGTCGGAGACGGCGCCGCGGATGCCGGAGAAGGCGCTCATGTTCAGACCTTCGCCAGGCGTGCGGACGCGTGTGAGCGCAGCGGAGTTCCCAGGGCGGCGATGTCCCACGCCCACAGCAGATGACCGTCGACGAGACCGTAGAGCCGGGTGGCGGCGCCGTAGTCCTTCCCGCCGGCACCACGCACGATCGCATCCGAGGCGATGTCGATGCGCGGCCCCTTGATCTCCCCCAGGTACAGCTCCAGCATCCCGTCCGAATGCGCGAGCGAGACCTCGATCGGGAAGGAGCCGTTGTCACCACGCAGTTCTTCCACGTCGTCGACCGTGCGCGCAGCGGCCTCGGCACGCGGCGGAAGCAGCGCAGGACCTGCGTCGGCATCGCCGGCGGGACGAGAGAGACGCCAGAAGCCGATCTCGGAGACCAGTGGCAGCGACTGCTCGCCGTCTTCGCCGAGGAGCGTGGCAGTGCTGGAGTAGTTCAGGAACGAGCCGCCGTCATGGCTGAAGCTCACCCGGTGCGCGAACTCACCCTGCAGTCGGTCGTCGCCGACCGGGAAGTCGATGACGCCTGTGCCCTCCCACACGCCGATCAGCCACGAGAGCGGGACGAGGTCGGCGGGGAGGTCGGTCGGGAGTTCGAGCACGATGCGATCAGCGCTGGCCGCGGAAGAGGTTGCGCAGAACCACGGCTGAGACGAAGACGATCGCGAGGCTCGCCAGGCCCAACAGGCCGATGAAGAAGAATTCGAGCGCGATGAGGTCCATGATCTCCACATTACCGCTCTCCGGCGCTGATGTCAGCGGAGCGGCGATGTCAGGCGGGGATGAGCGCCGCGAGCCCGAAACCCACCGAGATCAGGCCCATCAGGATGAGCGCCCCGGTGACGCTGCCCGCCACTCGGAAGATGAATCCCTGCGTGCGTCCGTACCAGAGCTGCACGGCGAAGGAGAGGAGCACGATTCCTCCGAACGCGACCAGCATCCAGGACACGCGCCACTCCTCAGAGACGAAGATCCCGATCGCGACGGCCGCGAGGAAGGCCGCGATCCACACCCCGACCACGCCGATGAGAGCGTTACGCGGTGCGAGAGCTGGTTCCGACATGACTCCATTGTTGCGCATCCGCTCCCGGTATCATGGCGGCACGGCGTCAACCCGGTGCCGGTGAGGAGTGCGTGTGGCCCAGGTCCTGGTTCTGACGAACGCTCCCGCATCAGAGCAGGTGCTCCCTGCGCTCGAGCTGCTCAGCCACCGCGTGCGCCAGATCCCCGCCGAACCGGCGCAACTGGTGAGCGCTCCGGAGTACGACCTCGTGATCGTCGACGGACGGCACGATCTGGTCGGAGCGAAGTCGCTGTGCCGCCTGTTGCGCGTCGCCGGACAGGATGCTCCCCTGCTCCTCGTGGTCACGGAAGGCGGCATGAGCGCCCTCTCCGGGGACTGGGAGATCGACGACGTCCTGCTGTCCACCGCCGGACCGGCCGAGACGGATGCCCGCGTGCGCCTCGCCCTCGCACGACGCGACGAGGTCGCTGAGCCGACGCGCGTGCAGGCCTCGGGAGTCACGATCGATGAGCAGTCGTACTCCGCGAAGCTGCGCGGCAAGCCGCTCGACCTCACCTACAAGGAATTCCAGCTGCTGCACTTCCTCGCCACGCACCCGTCCCGCGTCTTCACCCGCGAGCAGCTGCTGAGCGAGGTCTGGGGCTACGACTACTTCGGCGGCACCAGGACGGTCGACGTGCACGTGCGGCGCCTGCGCGCGAAGCTCGGCGACCAGGAGCAGATCATCGGCACCGTGCGCAACGTGGGCTACCGCTTCAACGTGTACGACGAGGAATCGGTCGTCGCTGCGGGGTAACGGAACGGCTCCGTTCACGCGCGCGTCACTTCCCGGTGCTTAGATGTACCCCATGATCGATCCCGCACTCGCCGACGCTGGACTCGGCGACGCCGAAGACGACGACTTCGACGCGAATGAGTCGCCCGACGCCCTGCTGCCCGACCACCGCTACTTCGATCGCGAGCTGAGCTGGCTCGCGTTCAACCAGCGCGTGCTGGAGCTCGCCGAGGACGCGTCCCTGCCGGAACTGGAGCGCGCGAACTTCCTGGCTATCTTCGCGAGCAACCTCGACGAGTTCTTCATGGTCAGGGTCGCGGGCCTCAAGCGCCGCATCATGACCGGCCTCGCCGTGCCCACGAACATCGGCCGCTCCCCCGTCGACGCTCTCGCCGACATCTCGCGAGAGGCGCACGCGCTGCAGCTGCGTCACGCCGAGGCGTGGACATCGCAGGTGCGCCCCGCGCTGGCAGACGCCGGTATCGAGATGACAGCCTGGTCGGAGCTCACCGAATCCGAGCGGGCTGCGCTGTCGGAGTACTTCCAGCTCCAGGTCTTCCCCGTGCTGATGCCCCTGGCGGTCGACCCCGCCCACCCGTTCCCGTACATCTCGGGACTGTCGCTGAACCTCGCGATCCGCATCCGCAACGCCCGCACCGGCCGCCAGGAGTTCGCGCGCCTCAAGGTGCCGCCGATGCTCCCGCGCTTCGTCGAGGTGCCCGGCACCAGCGAGATCACGCGCTACCTGAGCCTGGAAGAGCTGATCGCGAACCACCTCGGAGACCTCTTCCCCGGCATGGAGGTGCTCGACCACCACGCGTTCCGCCTGACCCGCAACGAGGACGTCGCGATCGAGGAGGACGAGAGCGAGAACCTCATCCAGGCGCTCGAGGCCGAGCTGCTGCGCCGACGGTTCGGCCCGCCGATCCGCCTCGAGATCACGGACGACATGGATGCGGTGACGCTCGAGCTGCTCGTGAAGGAGCTCGACATCACCGACCAGGAGGTCTACCGCCTCCCCGGCCCGCTCGACCTGCGGGGGCTGTTCGGGCTGTCGCGCATCGATCGCCCCGATCTGCGCTATCCGCCGCATCTGCCGACCACCGCCGTGGCCTTCCAGCCCGGCGACAGCAACACCCGCGCCGACATGTTCAAGGCCATCCGCAAGGCGGACGTCCTCGTGCACCACCCCTACGAGTCGTTCACGACCAGCGTGCAGGCGTTCCTGGAGCAGGCCGCCCGCGACCCGCATGTGCTGGCGATCAAGCAGACCCTCTACCGCACCTCCGGCGACAGCCCGATCGTGCAGGCCCTGATCGATGCGGCCGAGGCGGGCAAGCAGGTGCTGGCGCTGGTGGAGGTCAAGGCGCGGTTCGACGAGGCGAACAACATCGTCTGGGCACGCAAGCTCGAGAAGGCGGGCGTGCACGTGGTCTACGGCCTGGTCGGCCTCAAGACGCACTGCAAGCTGGCGCTCGTCATCCGCGAGGAAGACGGGATGCTGCGCCACTACTCGCACGTGGGCACCGGCAACTACAACCCGAAGACCAGCCGTATCTACGAGGACTTCGGCCTGTTCACCGCGGACGCGCAGGTCGGCAAGGACCTGACCCGCCTGTTCAACGAGCTCAGCGGCTACGCGATCGAGAAGAAGTTCAAGCGTCTGCTCGTCGCGCCTCTCCACCTGCGCAAGGGCCTGGTCCGCCAGATCGACGCGGAGCGCAAGAACGCGGAAGCCGGCAAACCCGCACACATCCGCATCAAGGTGAACTCGATGGTCGATGAGGAGATCATCGACTCCCTGTACCGCGCGAGCGTCGCCGGGGTGAAGGTGGAGGT
Source organism: Microbacterium saperdae (assembly GCF_006716345.1). Classification (NCBI taxonomy): domain Bacteria; kingdom Bacillati; phylum Actinomycetota; class Actinomycetes; order Micrococcales; family Microbacteriaceae; genus Microbacterium; species Microbacterium saperdae. The sequence continues at coordinate 742,524 of NZ_VFOX01000001.1, read as the reverse complement.
GTGGGTGCGCGGCATCTGCAGTCTGCGCACCGACCTGGAGGGTGTCAGCGACAACATCACCGTGCGCAGCATCCTCGGCCGCTACCTGGAGCACTCCCGCATCTTCGCGTTCGAGAACGATGGGGATCCGCAGGTGTACATCGGCAGCGCCGACATGATGCATCGCAACCTCGACCGCCGCGTCGAGGCGCTGGTGCGGGTCACCGATCCCGCTCACCTCAAGGAACTGCTCGCGTTCTTCGACCTCGCGATGGACCCCGGGACGACGTCCTGGCACCTCGGTGCCGGCGGCGTATGGGAGCGCCACGCCGTGGATGCCGACGGCAAGCCCCTGATCGACCTGCAGGATAAGACCATGGGGTTGATCCAGCGGCGCCGCCGCGCACGGGCGGTGCGATGACACTTCGACAGACGCAGGAAGCGCCCCGCGCGAAGTGGACGGACAAGGCGGTGTACGCCGCCGGCGCCGTCGTCTGGCGTCTGGTCGACGGCAAGCTGCGCATCCTGCTGATCCATCGCACGAAGTACCGCGATGTCACCCTGCCCAAGGGCAAGGTCGACCCCGGCGAGATGCTCGCCGAGACCGCGGTGCGCGAGGTGCACGAGGAGACCGGCATCCGGGTCTCGCTCGGCGTGCCCGTGGGCGTGAGCCGCTACGTGATGGCGTCCCGCAAGCAGAAGGTCGTGCACTACTGGGCGGCGGAGGCGACGGAGGATGCGATCCGCGCCTCGGCCTTCGTGCCGAATCGTGAGATCGCGGCGATCGAATGGGTGAGCCTCAAGAAGGCCCGCACCCGCCTCAGCTACCCGGTGGACCTGGAGATCCTCGACTTCTTCTCCACGCTCGTCGACGACGGCGTGCTGCGTACGTTCCCGGTGATCGCATTGCGGCACGCGAAGGCGCTGCCGCGGTCGGAGTGGAACGGCTCTGATGCCTCCCGCCCGCTCACCGAGCGCGGTCGCAACCAGGCGAAGTCGATCGTCGGGCCGCTCCGCGCGTTCGGCGTGCGCAAGATCATCACCAGCGATGCCGAGAGGTGCGTGCGCACCATCGCGCCGCTCGCGAAGGCGCTGGGACGCAAGCCCGTGCTGACGGAGAAGATCAGTCAGGACGCCTGGGAGGACGGGACCGACGACCTCCGCGCGGTCGTCGGGCGCCGCGTGCGCGCAGGCAAGCCCGCCCTGCTGTGCAGCCACGGACCGGTGCTCCCCGGACTCCTCTCCGAGATCTCGTTGGCGACCGGGACCATCCAGGGCTCCTACCTCAGCAGCGCATCGGACCTCGAGCCGGCCGCGTTCTCGGTCGTGCACCTCTCGGCGACCAACCCCGGCTCCGGCATCATCGCGATCGAGACCCACGTCCCGAAGGTCTGACTCCCCGAGTCCCCGTCGACCCTCTGCATGGCGGTGTCGACGGATTCCGGCGACCCAACGGGTGACAGCGGGGCACCCCAGAGAGTCGCCCGTCGTTCACCTGCCGTTCACCTGTGCGGGAGAGTCTCGTTAACCGCCGCACATAGCGTCACTGTGTGCCCTGCACCGGGCCTCAACCCATCCACGATCGAACGGATCCACAGTGAAGATCTCCCGAATCGCTCGCATCGGCGCCATCGGCGCCGTCGCCGCCCTCGCTCTCGCCGGCTGTGCCGCGAACGAAGGCACCACCGGTTCCACAGACGCTCCCACGTCCGACGTTCCTGCCATCAGCGGCTCGCTGGTCGGTGCGGGCGCCTCCTCGCAGCAGGTCGCCATCCAGGCATGGACCGCCGAGTTCCAGAAGACCAACCCCGACGCGCAGATCGAGTACGACCCGCAGGGCTCCGGCGGCGGCCGTGAGTCGTTCCAGCAGGGCGCTGTGAACTTCGCCGGTTCCGACCGTGCCTTCAAGACCGATGAGATCGCGGCCGGCGGCTTCGGCGCGTGCGTCGACGGCTCCGACATCGTCGAGATCCCGGCGTACATCTCCCCGATCGCCATCGTCTTCTCGCTGGACGGCGTGGACGAGCTGAACCTCGACGCCAAGACCATCGCGTCGATCTTCGCGGGCAAGATCACCAACTGGAACGACCCGGCCATCGCCGCCGACAACCCCGACGCCACGCTTCCCGACCTGGCGATCACGCCCGTCCACCGCTCCGACAAGTCGGGCACCACGGGCAACTTCACCGACTACCTCGCGCAGACCGCGGGCGACGTCTGGACCGCAGGCAGCGTCGAGGAGTGGCCGGCCGACCTCGCCGGCGAGTCCGCGGAGAAGACCTCGGGTGTCGCGAACGCCGTCAAGGGCGGACAGGGCCTCATCGGCTACATCGACTCCTCGCAGGCAGCCGACTTCTCGGCCGTCAACGTCAAGGTCGGCGACAACTTCGTGCCGCACTCGGCCGAGGGCGCCGCCGCGACGCTCGACGCCTCGAAGATCGAGGAGGGCCGCACCGCCGGTGACCTCGCCTTCGCGATCGACCGCACCACCACCGCAGACGGCGCCTACCCGGTGCTCCTCGTCAGCTACCTCATCGGCTGCGCCGAGTACGAGGACGAGAACGTCGCGGCCCTGACCAAGGCGTTCTTCACCACCGCGATCAGCGCCGAGGGCCAGGACGCTGCGGCATCCAACGCCGGCAGCGCCCCGATCTCGGACGACCTGCGCACGCAGGCGCAGGCTGCGATCGACCTCATCAAGTGATCATGTGACGGTCTCCGGGATGCTGCGGCATCCCGGAGACCGTCTGCTCGCGTCAGACACCCGATCTCCACTGAGCAGGAAGCAGCTCCCATGACAGCCACGACTGTGCCGGCGCCGACGCGCATCGTCGCGAAGAAGCGCGCCGGCGACATCTGGTTCTCCGGCACGGCGGTCGCCGCCGGATCCATGATCATGATCACGCTGGCCGCGGTCGCGATCTTCCTCATCGTGCAGTCGATCCCGGCCTTCGCCGCGACCGCCGAAGACGCCTCGCTCCTCAAGACCAACTTCTGGGACTACGTCGGCCCGCTGCTGTTCGGCACGGTGTGGGCGGCCTTCCTCGCCCTTCTCCTGGCTGTGCCACTCTCGCTCGGCGTCGCCCTGTTCATCACGCACTACGCCCCGCGCCGGCTCGCTCAGGGCCTCGGCTACGTCGTGGACCTGCTGGCCGCCGTGCCCTCGGTGGTCTTCGGCCTCTGGGGCATCCTGGTCCTGGCGCCGGCCGTGCAGCCGATCTACGCCTGGTTGAACGCGAACGCCGGCTGGATCCCCTTCTTCGGCGGTGTCGTCTCCCCGACCGGCCGCACGATCCTCACGGCCGCCATGGTGCTCGCGGTCATGGTCGTCCCGATCATCACCGCCATCTGCCGCGAGATCTTCCTGCAGACCCCGGTCCTGCATGAGGAAGCGGCCCTGGCCCTCGGCGCCACGCGCTGGGAGATGGTCCGGATGGCGGTGCTGCCCTTCGGTCGCTCCGGCATCGTCTCCGCTTCCATGCTCGGGCTCGGCCGCGCCCTCGGAGAGACGATGGCCGTCGCCATGGTGCTGTCCGTCAGCAAGGCCGTCACCTTCGAACTGCTCACCTCCACGAACCCGTCCACGATCGCGGCGAACATCGCACTGACGTTCCCCGAGGCGTACCAGATCAACATCAACATCCTCATCGCGACCGGTCTGATCCTGTTCGTCGTGACGTTCGCGGTGAACGCTCTCGCACGCTGGTTCGTGAACCGCCGCAAGGAATTCTCGGGAGCGAACTGACATGACCCTGACCGCCCCCGAATCCGCGCGAGCCGTCGCCGTCTCCCGCTCGACGGCCTCCCTCAGCTCGGGTCATCTCCCCCGCTGGTCGCCGTGGGCCCTCCTCGGACTCTCGTTCGTCGTCGGTGCCACTCCGTTCGCGATCCAGGCCCTGGCCTCCGGATCCGACTTCAACATCGCCGGCACCGTCATCCTCGGCGCCGTCATCTACCTGGTCCTGATCTACGTCCTGTCGCGCATCATCGAGGGCGCACGCAAGGCGCTCGATCGGCTCGTCACCGGTGTGGTCACGGTCGCCTTCGCGATCGCGATGGTGCCGCTGATCTCGGTCGCCGTGACCGTGGTCACCACGGGCCTCGCGCGCTTCGACGGACTGTTCTTCTCCTCGTCGATGCGGGGTGTGCTGGGCGAGGGCGGCGGCGCCCTCCACGCCATCATCGGAACGCTGCTGGTCACTCTCGCCGCGGCCGTCATCTCGATCCCGATCGGTCTGATGACGGCGGTCTACCTCGTCGAATACGGCAAGAACGGCCGGATGGCGCGCATCATCACCTTCCTGGTGGACGTGATGACGGGTATCCCCTCGATCGTCGCCGGTCTGTTCGCCTACGCGCTGTTCGCCCTGATCTTCGGACCGGGTGTGCGGATGGGTATCGCCGGTTCCGTCGCGTTGGCCGTGCTCATGATCCCGGTGGTCGTGCGCTCGAGCGAGGAGATGCTCCGCCTGGTTCCGAACGAGCTGCGCGAGGCCTCCTACGCCCTGGGAGTGCCGAAGTGGCTCACGATCGTCAAGGTCGTGCTGCCGACGTCCATCGCCGGTATCACCACCGGTGTCATGCTCGCCATCTCCCGCGTGATCGGCGAGACCGCGCCGCTGCTGCTCACGGCAGGCTTCACCGACGCCATGAACTACAACCTGTTCAGCGGCCGCATGCAGACGCTCCCGGTGTTCACCTACTCGCAGTACGCCTACCAGGGCATCCCCGCTGAGGCGTATGTGGAACGCGCCTGGGCGGCCGCATTGACCCTCATCATCATCGTCATGGTGCTCAACCTGGTCGCGCGCCTCGTCGCGAAGATCTTCGCACCCAAGACCGGCCGCTGAGCCGCAGACCCGACAAGCAAGGAAACTGCCGTGTCCAAGAGCATTGAAGTCAACGACCTGAACGTCTACTACAGCGACTTCCTCGCTGTGGAGGGCGTGTCCCTCAACATCGAACCCCGCAGCGTCACCGCGTTCATCGGCCCGTCCGGATGCGGCAAGTCGACCTTCCTGCGCACGCTGAACCGCATGCACGAGGTCATCCCCGGCGCGCGCGTCGAGGGCCAGGTGCTGCTCGACGGAGATGACCTCTACGGCGCTTCCGTCGACCCGGTGACGGTGCGTCGTCAGGTCGGCATGGTGTTCCAGCGTCCGAACCCGTTCCCCACGATGTCGATCCGCGAGAACGTGCTCGCCGGGGTGAAGCTGAACAACAAGCGCATCTCGAAGTCCGACGCCGACGCGCTGGTCGAGAAGTCCCTGCAGGGCGCCAACCTCTGGAACGAGGTCAAGGACCGTCTCGAGAAGCCCGGCTCCGGCCTGTCCGGCGGACAGCAGCAGCGTCTGTGCATCGCCCGCGCGATCGCCGTCTCCCCTGATGTGCTGCTGATGGACGAGCCGTGCTCGGCCCTCGACCCGATCTCGACCTACGCGATCGAGGAGCTGATCGGCGAGCTCAAGACCGAGTACACGATCGTCATCGTGACGCACAACATGCAGCAGGCCAGCCGCGTCTCCGACAAGACCGCGTTCTTCAACATCGCGGGCACCGGCAAGCCCGGCAAGCTCATCGAGTACGACAACACGACCTCGATCTTCACCACCCCGTCCGTGCAGGCGACCGAGGACTACGTCTCCGGCCGCTTCGGATGATCACGGGTTCGTGATCGGAAGGGGCTCGGGTGCTGCGGCATCCGAGCCCCTTCTGTGTATGCCGTGACAAAACCCAGAGCGTCTGTCTCACGCGCGGCGCGGCACGGCGCAACGCGCCGAAGGTGGGGGGCAATCGTCTGGGGTTTGTGAGGCATCACTGTTCCTGCACGGCTGGTGGATGTTGCGCGCGCTCCACCGAACATGGCTACGCGGATGAAGTGGTGATCCGGGGACGCCCATGCTCGACCCATGTCGTTCGTTCACGCCGAAACTGCCCTGCGCGTGATCGGGCGTATGGCCCGAACATCCGAGCTTCGAGCGCGCGGAGTGACCACCACTGAATTGGCAAGGGCGGTTCGTGCCGGCGAGATCCTGAGGCCACGACAGGGCGTGTACGCACTTCCCGACACTCCTCCTCCGATGCAGCATGCCGCGTCGCGGGGCGGAACGATCGCCTGCGCAGAAGCTGCCGCCGCCTGGGGCTTGTGGGTACTCGAGCTTCCCTCTGGCCATCACGTGTGGATGGGCACCGCCGGAACTCCGCGATCGGCCTGTGCGGAGTGCGTCGTGCATTGGGATGCCGGACACGTCACTGTGGGCCAGCCGGCACCTGTGGCCAACGCACTTCTGCAGATGGCGACGTGCTGCGGAGAGGACGCGTTCTTCGCGACTCTCGAGTCAGCGCTTCGCCTGTCGCTCCTCTCCCCCGCCGGTGGGCGGTGGCTGCAGCGGCATCTGCCCATCTCGCTCCGTTGGCTCGTGTCGTTCGCCCGCGCGGATGCAGACAGCGGCCTGGAGTCGTTGATCCGGCTTCGTCTGCACCGCATCGGGATCACGGTCCGCTCGCAGGTGCCCGTCGACGGCGTGGGAGAGGTCGATTTCGTCATCGGTGCCCGACTGATCATCGAAGCAGACGGGCGCGCGAACCACGAACGCGAGCGAGAGAGGCAGAAGGACCTCCGACGGGACGCGATCGCCGCGGCGTCGGGATACACCACATTGCGCTTCACGTACGCACTCGTCGTCGACGACTGGCCACTCGTGCAGAGCGCTATCGTCAGCATGATCCGCCGCGAGGCACACCTCACGGTTGAGAAAACAGAGGCCATGTGACCTTCGTGAGGCGCGTCGAGGCACGACTCTCCGGTCCGGAGACGGAAGGTCTCTGTTTTGGTTCGTGCCCCCGTGCAGGCTCAGTCGCGGGGCGACAGGAGGTAGGCGTTCAGCTCGGCCGTGAGGGGGTGATCGACCGCGACATCAACGCCGTCGATCGCGGTGATCGGGGCGGCGAGACGCACGCTTGAGACCAGCCACGCGGCGTCCGCTCGGGCGAGATCGGATGCCGGGATGCGGTCGTATCCGACCTCGAAGCCGCGTGCGGTGAGGTGGTCGTACATGCTGAGCTGCGTGGTGCCGTGCAGGATGCCGCCGTTCGGGGCCGGCGTCACGAACCGGTCGCCGACGCGCAGGATGAGCGAGGCCGTGGGCGCTTCCAGCACGAACCCGTCGCTCGACAGGAAGATCGCGTCATCCGCCCCGCGCCGATGCGCCTCTCGCAACGCGGCCATGTTCACCGCGTACGACAGGGTCTTCGCGCCGAGGAGCAACCACGGCGCCCGCTCCGCCGCCCCGAGGTCGTAACCGCGGTCGAGCGTCACCACGCGGATGCCGTTCTCGCGCACATCACGGAAGTCGGCAGCGGGAGCCGCCGTGACCCACGCCGTCGGAGTCGGGCCGTGCTCCACTCCCCGGCTGAGGATGAGTTTGATGACCGCCTCGCCGTCTCCGCACTGCGCAGCGGCCTGTTCGATCGCCTGATGCCACTGGTCCGCGTTCGGCACCGGCAGGTCGCAGAGACGGGCGGAATGCGCCAGCCGTTCCAGGTGCGGCACCACCTCCTGCGCGTGCCCGTCGACCACGCCGATCGACTCGAAGACGCCGTCGCCGCGCTGGGTGCTCAGCTCGCCCACGCTGAGAGCTGGCGCCGCGGCATCCACGGTGGTGAAGGTGTCGGAGTAGTCGTCGCGGACCTCATCCGCGGCGACGGGATCGATCATCAATGCGAAGCGCCGGTTCATGCTCCGAGCCTAGAGGTCGGGAATAGCCACCGTGCGTCCGCGTTACAATGGAGTGGCCGGGCCGCATAACCCCGGGCTCCATTTTTTGCCGCTGCGAGCGGCCTTCCGCCGAGAGGCGTTTTTGCGGCCCGGTCTTTTATGCCCCCTGCGATTCCGCGCGGACGCGTCGTGTCAGCTCAGCGTTCCTGAGCGCCACAGCGTGGATGCCGCAGACAGATCCTGCGCGTAGCTGCTCAGGCGCAGCGCCCTGGTCGTGAGCTCGGAGGCACGCCCCGGTTCCGTCGACTCGTAGTCGTCTGCCAGGTGCGTGGCTCCCGACGCCTGGATCCGACAGAACGCCGCAGCCCGTTCGAGAGCGACGGCGAAGTCGCCGCGGAACGCCCCGCGGAGGATCGTGTCGATGAGTGCGACGAGCTCGTCCGGGTTCGCCGGCACAGGAGCTCCGGCGATCGCGGCATCGACCGAGGGCAGCTCGACGCGCCCGCGCTCGTACAGCAGCGCCGACGTCTCCGGATCGCCATGGATCGCCAGCTGCAGCAGGTACAGACGCCACAGCGCCCCCGGAAGCGTCCGCGGTGCGGCCTTCGACCACAGCTCCGCGATCTCGTCGATCCCGTGCTCGGAGGTGAACGCCACCAGACGGTCGGCACTCACGCCGCTCTCGTCCGCACGCACCCGGGTGAGCAGCGCGGATGCCGTGGCGTGGGCGACGCGCGTCTCCTCGGCGGGGTCGTGCGCGCCGACGATGTTGTCGAAGGCGCTGGACGGTCGCCGCACGGGGCGGTGGTGCTGCTCGGGCATCGAACCAGGCTACCCGCGTTCGAAGCGCCTCAGGCCGTGGGGATCACGATGAACGGGTCGGAGGTCGGCTTCCCCGTCGGGGACCCGCCCGCCTGCTCGACCGTGACGGCGATGATGTCGCCCGCGTGCATGTCTCCGGAGAGGGCTGCCGTGGCGGTTCCTCCCTCGACATCGAACACTCCGGCCGAGATGGGGGTCTCTCCGCGTACGAACCAGAGTTCGTAGCTCTCCCCCTCCGCCGCGGCGGGGACACCGTCGGTGACGAGCACGGCTGCTCCTGCGGAGGCCGACCAGTGCGCGGTCGCCGTGCCGCCGTCGTCGAGCGTCACCGTCGCCTGCTCCGCGTCACTCGACGACTGGATCTGCTCCAGCGCGACGACCGCAGCGGGGCGGTTCAGGTAGCCGTTGAGTGCCGCGGCGCCGATTCCGACGCCGACGACGAGTGCGAGGCATGCGGCGAGCGCGAAGATCGATCGCACCCATCGACGCGGCGCGGTCACCCGCTCCTGCGGCTCCGCGACCGGGGCAGCGGATGACGCCTCGCGAGAGCCCGATGACTTCGACGGGTGCTCGGCGATTTCGTCATGATCATCCCGACCGATCTGCGGTGTCGACGCGATCTGAGCCAGCAGCGTGGCCCGCAGGTCCAGCGGCGGGAACTCCGGTGCCGCGACGGCTTCGAGCGACGCGACGGTCTCGACATCGTCATCCACGAGATCGGCCCATTCCGGATGCGCCGCGAGCGTGTCATGGAACAGACTCTCGTCGGCAGGCGACAGCGCATGCAGGGCGGCACCTGCCGCGAGTTCTGCGAAGTCCTTCTCGTTCATGCCGTCACCCCCATAGCTGCGCGGAGACGGGTGAGCCCGTCTCGCATCCGTGTCTTGATCGTCCCCAGCGGCGCTCCCACGAGCGCCGAGATCTCGTTCTGACTGTAACCGCCGTAATACGCGAGGACGATCGCCTCACGCTGTACGTCGGGAAGAGTGGAGAGAGCTCCGACGACCTTCTCGCCCTCGATGCCCAGTTCCACCTGCTCGGCGACACTGTCGTGCGCCACGCCGATGTCTCTCAGCCCTGCCCGTACATCACGGTCCGTGCTCGACTGCGATGCACGCACCCGATCCACGGCCCGACGATGTGCAATTGTCATCACCCATGTTCGTCCTTGACCTCTGTTCGGAGCGAACCGGGAAGCGGATTGCCAGATCTCGAGGAAAACCTCCTGCAGCACCTCTTCGCTCTGCGAGCGGTTGACGAGGACACGCAGGATGAGGCCGAACGCCCGCGAGGAGAGCATGTCGTAGAGCGCTGCGAACGCAGCCTGATCACCGTCGGCGATGCGCAGCAGCAGCTCGGCTGCGGCGTCGCTCGCGGTCCCGTCTTCCGGGACGTCCATTCCATCGATGACCATCTCTACAAGCATGCCGCATCCCCTCTCTGTTCTCGTGCAGCGGATCACCCGAAGGTGAACGAATAGGTCTCGATTCCGGAGGGGACTTCGAGCGTGATCGTCCCCTCGTCGATGGCATCCCGGTCCACCAGCCCGTACGAGCGCGGTGTCCCGTCGACCGTGATCGTCCCCGTCGAGCCGTCCTCGTGCGTCACCCGGATCTCCCCCGAGCCGGCGAGGACCACGCGCACTTCCGCCGCGTGGTACTCCAGGCGGATCTTCCCGGTGTCACCGGAGGGCGTCGCGTACTGCGTCTCCACGTCCCATCGGCCGTCGAGCGCGAACGAGTCGTCCGCCTGATCCTTCGGGAAGACGTAGTCACCGGCTCCGGCGCGGTAGTCGCCGCCTCCGCCGTAGTTCACATCCTTCGAGGATCCGAGGAACGTCTCCCTGGTGGTCGAGCCGACGTCGGGGGTGTCGTCCGCGACATCGGTGGCCGCCGGGAGCGTCACATCGGAGTCGGCGTCCTGGAGGAGTTCACGGATCATCGCCTCTGTCGCGGCGTAGTTGCCCTCGCCGAAGGAGATGTGACGAACCGTCCCCTCAGCGTCGATCAGGTAATGGGCCGGCCAGTAGCGGTTGCGGTAGTTGGTCCACGTCGACAAGGTGTTGTCGAGGGCGACCGGGTACTCGATGCCGAAGTCCTCGATGCCTGCCGCCACGTTTCCGGCATCCTTCTCGAAGGCGTACTCCGGGGAGTGGATGCCGATCACCTGCAGCCCAAGCTCTCCGTACGCCTCGTCCCACGCCACCACATGCGGGATGGAGCGCTGGCAGTTGAGGCACGAGTACGCCCAGAAGTCGATCAGCACGACCTGTCCACGGAGGTCGTCGAGGTCGATCGCTTCCCCGCCCGGGGTGTTCAGCCACCGCTCGATCCCCTTGAGGGAAGGCGCGGTGCCGCAGGACTCGAGTTCTTCTGCGCCGTTCGTGCACTTGTCCAGGTCCTTGTTCTCGTCGTTGACGAGTCCGCCCAGTTCGAGTGCATCCTTCACCTGCTCGGACCCGGCGATCTGCTCCTGCAGCCCTGCGGTGTAGTCGGGCAGCAGCCGCTGCAGCGCCTGCGGCACGTTGAAGACCAGACCGACGGCGAGGGCGATCATCGCGACACCCGCGGCGATGCGCAGCACGCGCTCCTTGGAGCGGAACGCGCGGATGCGCTCCACGACGCTGCGTCCGGCCAGGGCGAAGACGAGCAGCGGTACGGCGACGCCGATCGCGAAGGAGACGGTGAGGAGAACGGTGCCGATCCCGATCTGTCCCGTCGACCCGGCGACGATGATGGCGGCGAGCACGGGGCCGGCGCAGGGCACGAACACCGCCCCGAGAGCCAGGCCGACGCCGAAGCCGCGCCCGCGGTTCTTGACCTCGCGCTGACCGAACTTCTGGAACGGCCGTTCGAGGATGCGCTCGAACCGCGGGACGATGAGTCCGACGCCGATGATGATCAGCACCGCGATGCCGACCCAGCGGATGATGTCCTGCGGCAGGTTCAGCAGCCCGAGGAGAAGCGAACCGCCGAGCGTGACCAGCGTGAAGCTCAGCACCAGTCCCGCGATCACGAAGTAGGGGCGGCTGCGTCGTGCGGGGACGACCTCATCCTCGAACTTCGCGGACTGGGCACCTCCCGTGAGGAAGATCACGGGCAGCACGGGCAGGATGCACGGCGAGATACCGGTGATGAGCCCGCCGAGCAGGCCGATGATGATCAGGTCCATGAGGTCCCCACTTCTGTCGGGAACTGTTCGCACCTGCGGTGAATTCGGATTGCTTTCCCCGCAGTTACGGGGTTTCTCATCTATTTTCCATTTTCTCCCATCCGTTCACCGAGGGGCTCCGAACACAACTCGACGCCACGGAGAGGCCGTGGCTCAGTTTGAAGGAGCTCGAGATGTTCAGCACCAAGAAGAAGGTCACCGCAGCCCTCACCCTCACGCTGGCGAGCGCATTCCTGCTCTCCGCATGTTCGATGGGCAGCACCACCACGGACGAGTCGTCGGAGCCGACGGCCCCCGAGACCTCGGAGTCCACGCCCGAGACCATGGACCCGGCCGCGAACCTGGTCGGCCCCGGATGCGCGGCATACGCCGAGGCAGTGCCGGACGGCGCAGGATCGGTCGCCGGCATGGCAGCGGACCCGGTTGCGGTCGCCGCCTCCAACAACCCGCTTCTGAAGACGCTCGTCGCAGCGGTCAGCGGTCAGCTCAACCCCGACGTCGACCTCGTCGACACGCTCAACGGCAGCGAGTTCACCGTCTTCGCACCGGTCGATGACGCCTTCGCGAAGATCGACCCCGCCACCATCGACGCTCTCAAGACCGACAGCGCCACGCTGAGCTCGATCCTGACGTACCACGTGGTCCCCGGCCAGATCGAGCCGGCCGACATCGTGGGCACCCACGCGACCGTGCAGGGCGCTGACCTCGAGGTCACCGGCAGCGGAGACGAGCTCATGGTCAACGACGCCAACGTCATCTGCGGTGGAGTCCAGACCGCCAACGCGACCGTGTACCTGATCGACACGGTTCTGATGCCCCCGGCCAGCTGAGCCGGACTGCCGGGAAGGGACCCCGGCGGGCTTTGTCGGGAAGGGACCCCGACATCTCGACCTCTCACAGGTGGGGAGGCCCGCGAGAGGGCGAGAAGGGGCGTCGGTGATGCTGTTCACCGACGCCCCTTCTGTGCGCCCTAGACTGGAAGACGCGGGCCTCTAGCTCAGTTGGCAGAGCATCGGACTTTTAATCCGCGGGTCGTGGGTTCGAGCCCCACGGGGCCCACCGCGTTTCATCCCTGTACGGCACGTCGTAGCATCCCGCTCCGGCGTCGCCAACCCCCTTCATTGCGCACCCACTCTGCGCGAGAGTCGAGACGTCCCCGGCCAGGGGACGTCTCTCTCAACGGAAGGACGGATGATGACGACTCTGCGTAGCCGCGTGGCATTCCTCGCGACAGACGGATTCGAAGACAGCGAGCTCACCAGCCCGTGGGAGGCGGTGACCGCCGCCGGCGCCAGCGCCACGCTCATCGCCCCTGACGGTGCGGAGATCACCGGCAAGAACGGCCACGCGCAGTCCGTCGATCTGAGATCAGCGGATGCAACGGCCGACGACTTCGAAGCCCTCGTGCTTCCGGGCGGCGTCGTCAACGCCGATCACCTGCGCATGGACCAGCCGTCGATCGACCTGGCCCGCGCGTTCTTCGCGCAACACAAGCCCGTCGGCGTGATCTGCCACGGGGCATGGATCCTGATCGAAGCCGATGTCGTCGACGGACGCACGCTCACGAGCTACCCCAGCTTGAAGACAGATCTCCGCAATGCCGGTGCCACGTGGGTCGACGAAGAGGTCGTGGTCGATCAAGGCCTCGTCTCCAGCCGCACCCCCGACGACCTGCCCGCGTTCAACGCGAAGGTCGTCGAGGAGATCGCCGAGGGCGAGCACGCAGGACAGACCGCCTGACTGAGCCTGGCTCCGGTCGCACGAATGGCCTCTCCTCCGCCGAGGAGGGGCCATTTCTGCGACCGGACGAGGTTCAGCTCAGATGCCGCGCGCCCGGTGCCGCCGCACAGCCGCGCGGTTGGCGCAGCGCACGGAGCAGAAGCGCTGACGGCCGTTGCGCGTCACATCGGCCACGACGTTGGTGCAGGGTGACGCCTCACAGCGCGCGAGTCGACTCATCCCGCGCGTCACCAGATGCAGCGAGGTGCCGAGGTTGATGATCGCCCGCAGCACGAACGGCAGGGACGGCACGTCGTCGCGGTAGTGCAGGTGCCAGCCTTCGCCGTCGTGGTTCGTGAGTCGAGGGTAGGCCGCCGCCTCGGCGAGCTGCGCGTTCAGCAGCACGGCGCGGGCGTCGTGATCGGGTTCGTCGACGATCGCGAGCCAGTCGTCGATCACCGCGCGGATGCGCTCATGATCATCCGACGCCGGAGGGAAGGTCATCGTCATGCCCATGTCGAGTGTGCGCTGCTCGATCGCGGCACGGTCTTCCGGCCAGTCGTTGGCGAGGGATGCCGCCAGCAGCACCGCATACTCGCCGTAAGGGTTGAGATGCATAAGGCCATTACATCACGCTGGATACATGACCTCGTTGCACACGCTCCCGATCCCCCGCATCCCTTCACCGACGGCCGCACACGAGCACGTCTGGCTCGTCGAGTCGCGACACCGCACGAGCGACGGAACGCTGCTCTACGTCCGCTGTGCCGACTGCGGAATCCGTCGTCTGGACCTTCAGGGACATCCACAGCAGCCGCCTGTGGGACTCAGCAGGGCGATCGGCGAGACGGCCGCGAATGCGGCAGCGACTCCCTAGGCGGTCAGCTCGGCGAGCGTGCGCACCGTCCGCAGGTTCCGTGCCGTCCCGGCCACCCCGAGCGCGCGATCGAGCACGGCCTTGGTGAGCTTGGTGGAGTGCACTCCGCCCTCGCCGTAGTTGATCCAGAGGTCATCGCCCACGAGCGCGATCTCCTCCCCCGGCACCAGCCGATCCTGCAGCGCGTCGATCGCACCGTCCGCGGGCGGACCCTCGAGGAACATCGCGTGCAGCATCTTCTCGACGGGGTCGACGAACGGATGCGCCGCGAGCGTCGACACCAGCTGATCGTGCGTACGCAGGATGACCGGGGTATCCACCCCGAACTCCGCGGCGATCAGCGTGCGCACGCGTTCGCAGGCAGCCACGGGGTCATCCGGATGCGCGCAGATGATGTTGCCGCTTGCGATGTAGGTCGACACGTCCTCGACCGCACCCGCTGCCGTCAACGCCGCGCGCAACTCCGCCATCGGGACGCGGTTGCGTCCGCTCACGTTCACGGCACGTAGCAGCAGGACGCTGCGACTCACGCCTGCGCGCTCTCGATCAGCTCTGCCCCCGCATGTGCGAGCTCGGCGAGTGCCGCCTCGCTCGACGCGACGCCGACCCCGGCGATCAGGTCGGTGAGGATCCGCACGCGCACGCCGTGCGCCACGGCGTCCAGCGCCGTCGCCCGTACGCAGTGATCCGTCGCGATGCCCACGATGTCGACGTCGAGCACGCCGGATGCCGTCAGCACCGCACCCACCGTCTCGTCCGCGTCGGTGACGCCCTCGAACATCGAGTACGCGGGAACCCCTTGGCCCTTGCGCACGTGATGCGTCACAGCGGAGGTCTCGAGCAGCGGGTCGTACTCGGCACCGTCGGTTCCTGCCACGCAATGCACGGGCCAGGTGTCGACGAAATCCGGAGTATCGGCGAAGTGGCCGCCGTTGTCCCCCTCGGCGTCATGCCAGTCGCGCGAGGCGACGATCACCCCGTAGTCCCCCGCATGCGCGGAGAGGTAGGTGGAGACGGCGGAGGCCACGGCATCACCGCCGGCGACCGCCAGCGCACCGCCCTCGGTGAAGTCGTTCTGGACGTCGACGATGAGAAGCGCTCTGCTCATGATTCGAGCGTACGCCGTGGGGAACGGGAAAGGCCCCGTGATGTTCTTCGCATCACGGGGCCTGTCGGAGCCGCTTGTCAGAATCGAACTGACGACCTTTTCATTACGAGTGAAATGCTCTGCCGACTGAGCTAAAGCGGCGTGCGACGGACGAACCGGCGCGATCACCGATATTACCCTTTCTCGCTCCCACTCGCGAATCGAGGCCGCGTCACTCGCAACGCAACCCGTCTTCCGGCACCACATCGTCGAGCAGGAACGCCTCGACCGCGTCATCGACGCAGACGTTGCCCTTGTTGTAGCCGGTGTGGCCTTCGCCGACGCGAGTGATGAGGACGCCTTCCTCGAGCTGGTCGGCGAGCGACTCCGACCACTCGTAAGGGGTCGCCGGATCGTTCGTGGTTCCGACGACGAGGATCGGGCCCGCACCTTCGGCAGCGATCTCGCCGCGCGTGCCGGTGGGCGGGTACGGCCACACCGCGCAGGAATCCGGACCGTCCCAGTACGGGGCGATCGTCGGCGCGCCCGCAGCGATCTTCGCCTTGGTCGCCGCTTCCGCATCGGGGTCGTCCTCTACCGGATAGTCCATGCAGTTGTACGCACGGAACGCCTCCGAGGAGTTGTCGATGTAGGTCCCGCCCTCTCGGCCGTTGTAGAAGTCCGCGAGCAGGAACATCGTGGTCGGATCGCCCTGCAATGCCTCTTCGAGGCCCTGGGTGAGGTAGCCCCAGCTGTCCTGCGAATACAGTGCGGCGATGATGCCGGTCATCATCGAGTCCGCCCCCATCAGACGACCGTCGCCGTTCTTCAGCGGCGCGCGGTCGGCACTCGCGAGGAGTGCGCCGAGGTCCGCCATCGCCTGGTCGACCGTGCCGTTGAACGGGCACTCGCCCGAATCGAGACAGTCCTGCATGTAGGCGCGCAGCGCGGACTCGAACCCGAGAGCCTGGGTCGCGCCGACCTCGAGACCCGGAACTGCGGGATCGATGGCGCCGTCGAGCACCAGACGACCCGCCTTCTCCGGGTACAGCTGGGCGTAGGTCGCGCCGAGGAACGTCCCGTACGAGTACCCCAGGTAGTTGAGCTGCTTGTCGCCCAGCACCGCGCGGATGAGATCCATGTCGCGGGCCGCGTTGATCGTCGTGATGAAAGGCAGGATGCCGTCGCTGTTGGCTTCGCACGCGTCTGCGAACGCCTTGTGCGAGTCGAGCAGTTCGGCCTCCCACTCCGCCGTCCCGCGAGCCGCGCTCGGGATGCCGTAGAGGTAGTCGTCCATCTCAGCGGCGTCGAAGCAGGTCACGGCCGTCGAGGAGCCGACGCCGCGCGGGTCGAAGCCGATGACGTCGTAGTTCTCGATCAGGTCGGCACCGACCGCGAAGTCGAGGCTGTTGAGGATGAGGTCGACACCGCTCGCGCCCGGTCCGCCCGGGTTCGTCAGCAGCGAGCCGATCGCCGTGCTCTCCGCTTGGTGGCGGACCACCGAGAGCGTGATCTCACCCGCTGCGGGATTCTCCCAGTCGAGCGGTGCCGTGACGTCGGTGCAGTCGAACCCGGTGCCGCACTCGGTCCAGGTCAACGTCTGCGAGTAGTACGGCAGCAGATCCTCTGCGACGCCGTCGGTGTCGGGGGCGTTGGTCGCCGAGGGCTTCGGTTCCGTCTGCTCGGGGATCATGGCGTACAGACACCCGGAGAGGGCGACGGATGCCGCGGCGAGCCCGGCGATGATCGCGGCGGCGCGGCGGAAGCGGGAAGTCGGTCTGGTTTTCACGGTGTCCTCCCGCTCGTGATGGTCACGAGCAAGCTCTCCAGGGCCAGCAGCGGGGCGACGTTGCGCTCCAGCGACTGCCGCGTCTCGGCAAGGTGGTCAAGTACGACAAGAGTACGGGTCTCGGGCCAGGCCGCAGCGAGCGCGCTGAGCTCGGGCAGCAGCTCGCGGTTGATCAGCTCATCGCCCTGCCCGAACTGCAGCATCACGACGTCGCGGAACATCGACTGCAGATCGGTGAGCACGCGGTCGATGCCGTCACGCAGACTTCGCGTCGCGCGCTTCTTCTGATCGTCTTCGAGCGCCGAGAGCTGCGAGCGCAGCGCCGGGGGGACGGCCTGTCCTTCGGCGATGCCGACCATGCGCAGCAGAGATGCGCGCTCCTGCGCATCTCTCTCCGCTGTGAGCGACTTCGCGTCTTCGGTGGCCGCTTGGATGATGCGTCCAGCCACCTCGACGGCGTCCCCGACCCCACGCACCCCGATCACGGAGCGCAGTGTCTCATCGCGACGACGGCGCGCACCCTCATCGGTGGCCAGCCGCTGCGCCATGCCGATATGGCGCTGCGCATGCCGCGCGGCCTGCTCGGCGACGGCTTCGTCGACGCCCGTGCGCAGGGTGATCAGCCGAGCCACATCCGCGACATCGGGTTCGCGCAGCCGCAGCGAACGCACGCGCGAACGGATCGTGGGGAGCAGATCGGCCTCGCTCGGCGCGCACAGGATCCACACCGTGTTCTCCGGCGGCTCCTCGAGCGCCTTCAGCAGCACGTTCGATGTGCGCTCGACCATGCGATCGGCGTCTTCCACGACGATCACCCGGTAGCGACCGGCCGAGGGGGCGAAGTAGGAGCGTTCCACGAGCGCGCGGGCTTCGGCGATCGTGATGATCACCTTGTCGGTGCGCAGCGCCGTGACATCGGGATGCGTGCCGGCGAGCACCTGGCGCATCGCCGCCTCGTCGTCGGGGCGATCGGCCACCAGCGCGGCGGCGAAGGCGTAGGCGAGGGTCGAGCGGCCGGAACCGGGAGGGCCCGTGATCAACCAGGCATGTGACAGCGCCGCCGGATCGGATGCCGCTCCGCGCAGCGTCTCTACCGCCGCGTCCTGTCCCCAGACATCGCCCCACGGGAACGGAAGCGCGACGGTGTGGGGCATGCACTCAGCCTAGACGGGAGCACCGACGCTCGCGGCGTGGAGCCTGTGGATTCTGCGGGGACTCCGGTCTCAGCGGGGCGCGAGCAGAGCCGCGACCCTGGCTCGCACGAGCGCGGCGATCTCCTGCGTGGATGCCGCGGCATCGAGCACCAGGAACCGCTCCGGCTCGGCGTCCGCGAGCGCGAGGTAGGCGTCGCGGACGCGTCCGTGGAACTCGGCCTTCTCGGCCTCCAGCCGGTCGAACGGCTTGTCAGCGGAGTCCAGTCGTGTGCGGGCCGTCGTCGGGTCCAGGTCGAGGAGGACCGTGAGATCGGGCAGCGCGCCCTCCGCTGCCCAGAGTGACAGGTTGCGGATCTCGGTGGCATCGAGCACACGACCGGCCCCCTGATACGCGACGGAGGAGTCGAGATAGCGGTCCTGGAGCACGACCTCGCCGCGGGCCAATGCCGGGCGCACGACCGTGGCGACGTGGTGCGCACGATCGGCCGCGTACAGCAGGGCTTCCGCACGGGGCGCGATGTCGCCACGGTGGTGCAGCACGATGTCCCGGATCAGCTGACCGACCTCGGACCCGCCCGGCTCACGCGTGCGCACGACCGTGTGACCCTCGTCCGTCAACCACCCCGCCAGCAGGTTCGACTGCGTGGTCTTGCCCGAGCCGTCGCCGCCTTCGAGCGTGATCCACGCACCGGGACCTGAGGTCACGAGTCCGCCTTCGCGCCTGCAGTCTCCGCCTCACGCTTGGCCGCGTTGGCCGCCCGCGTCGCCGCAGCCTTCTTCGCCGCCGCGGACCGCGCCGCAGATTTGGCCGCATCGGCCGGAGCCTTCGCCGCCGTGGTCTTCTTCGCCGCCGGCTTCTTCGCAGGAGTCTTCTTCGCGGGCGCCTTCTTCGCAGGTGCCTTCTTGGCCGCGCCGCGCTTGGGTGCAGGGCCCTTGGCACGCTTGTCCGCGAGCATCTGCACGGCGATCTCGAACGTGATGTCCTCGACCTTCTGCCCGCGCGGGATGGTCACGTTCGTCTCGCCGTCGGTCACGTAGGCGCCGAAGCGACCGTCGCGGATACGGATCGGCTTGCCGCTGACGGGATCCGCGTCGAACTCGGCGAGCGCGCTCGATGCACGACGGGCACCGTACTTCGGCTGCGCGTAGATCTCGAGCGCCTGCTCCAACGTCACATCGAAGATCTGCGATTCGCTCTCGAGCGAACGCGAGTCGGTGCCCTTCTTCAGGTACGGCCCGAAGCGGCCGTTCTGCGCCGTGATCTCCTCGCCCGACTCGGGGTCGGCTCCGACGACGCGGGGCAGGCTCAGCAGCTGCAGTGCGGTGTCGAGTTCGAGCGTGTCGACCGACATCGAGCGGAACAGCGACGCTGTACGCGGCTTGGGTGCCGTCTCCTTCTTCGCGCCGCGCTTGGGCTTGGGTGCCTCGACGACCTCTCCTGTGCTCTCGTCGACCGCGGCGTCTTCGGACACCGGGTCGTTCTCCTGCACGTAGGGGCCGAATCGGCCATCCTTCACGACGACGATCTTGCCGTTTTCGGGGTTCTCACCCAGGACACGGTCGCCCGCGACCGGTGCATCGATGAGTTCCTGCGCCTTGGCCGAGGTGAGCTCGTCCGGCGCGAGGTCTTCCGGGACGTTGACGATGCGCGGCTTGGCCTCGGGGTTCTCGGGGTCCGATACCTCGAGGTACGGACCGTATTTGCCGAATCGCAGGGTCGCCGTGTCGGTGATGGGCGTCGAGTTGAGGGCGCGCGCGTCGATCTCGCCGAGGTTGTCGACCACCTGGCGCAGACCGACGTGCGAGTCCGAACCGAAGTAGAAGGACTTCAGCCATTCGACACGGTTCTGCTCCCCGCGGGCGATCGTGTCGAGGTCGTCTTCGAGTGCGGCCGTGAAGTCGTAGTCCACGAGGTCGGCGAAGTGCTCTTCGAGCAGACGCACCACGCTGAAGGCGAGCCACGTCGGCACGAGTGCCTGTCCGCGCTTGACCGCGTACCCGCGGTCGAGGATCGTCTCGGGGATCGAGGCGAACGTCGATGGGCGTCCGATGCCCTTCTCCTCGAGCACCTTCACGAGCGATGCCTCGGTGTAGCGCGGCTTCGGCGTCGTGCGGTGGCCCTTGGCCTCCGCCTCCTCGATGGAGAGCTCGTCGCCGACGGCGACGGCGGGAAGCGACTGGTTCTCGGCGGCATCCGCGTCGCCGCGCTTCTCGTCACGGCCCTCTTCATAGGCCTCCAGGAAGCCCTTGAACGTGTAGACCGTGCCGGACGCCGTGAACTCGGCCTTCTGCCCGGCAGCATCGACGGCGATCGTGACCGTGGTCGTCTCGTACTTCGCGTCGGACATCTGGCTGGCGACGGTGCGCTTCCAGATGAGGTCGTAGAGACGCTGCTCGTCACGATCGAGCTCGGAGGAGAGCGATGCGGGCGTGCGGAAGTTGTCGCCCGAGGGGCGGATGGCCTCGTGTGCCTCCTGGGCGTTCTTGCTCTTCGACTTGTACACGCGCGGCTTCAGCGGCACGGCGGCATCGCCGTACAGCGCGACCGCCTGGCTCCGGGCAGCCTGCACGGCCTGGGTGCTCAGTGACGTCGAGTCCGTACGCATATAGGTGATGTAACCCTTTTCGTACAGACGCTGGGCGACGCCCATCGCCTGCTTGGCTCCCATCGAGAGCTTGCGACCGGCCTCCTGCTGCATCGTCGAGGTCGTGAAGGGGGCGTAGGGGCTGCGGGTGCCCGGCTTGGCCTCGACCTTCGTGACGGTTCCTGCACCCACGGCGTCGACCGCCTGCGCGAGCGCGGTGGCCTTGGCCTCGTCGAGGATGACGACGGCCTTCTTGAGCTTTCCGCTGTCGTCGAAGTCGGTGCCACGCGCGAGCTGTCCGCCGTCGACCCGGACGAGGCGGATCTTGAAGGACGTGCCGGAAGCTGCGGCCGCCGCGTCGACGTCCCAGTACTCGGCGGACGTGAACGCCATGCGCTCGCGCTCGCGGTCGACGATGAGTCGCGTCGCCGCGGACTGCACGCGTCCGGCCGAGATGCCGGTCTTGACCTTGTACCAGAGGACCGGCGACACGTCCCAGCCATAGAGACGGTCGAGGATCCGACGGGTCTCCTGCGCATCGACGAGGTCGTGGTCGAGCTCGCGGGTGTTGCCGATCGCCGCCTGGATCGCGTCCTTGGTGATCTCATGGAAGACCATGCGCTTGACCGGGACCTTCGGCTTCAGCGTCTCGAGCAGGTGCCAGGCGATCGCCTCGCCTTCGCGGTCCTCATCAGTGGCGAGCAGGAGCTCGTCGGCGGTCTTGAGCGCACGCTTGAGCTCGGCGACGGTCTTCGTCTTGCGATCGGACACGACGTAGTACGGATCGAAGCCGTTGTCGATGTCGATCGAGTACTTTCCGTATGCCTGCTTGTCGGCAGCCGGAATGTCCTTCTTGTCGGCGAGGTCGCGGATGTGGCCGACCGAGCTGAGCACCTCATAGCCGTCGCCGAGGTATCCCTGAATAGACCGCATCTTCGTCGGGGACTCGACGATGACGAGCTTCTTGCCTTCAGCCAAGGGTGCGTCCTTTCTTCGAAGCACACCATACACACCACTGTGTGGGGTTGTTCACAGTCAGCGCCTGCTTGTTCGCGGGATCGGTGCTTCGCGCAGCCGTCAGTTCACCTCGGGTGGCCCAGCGCGGGCTCGGGAGACGGCAGCGAGTCCAGCGTACGCCGCCTGCACCTCCACGGTCGCCACGAAGCCCGTGATCGTGCACCGCGTCACTGCCGCACCGGCCGCCGCAGCCACTCGTGCAGCGACTGCGCACGGCTCGTCGTCGACCACCACCGCACCGGTGGCCGCGTCAGCTGCGGCGAGCGCAGCCGCGTCGGCCGCGCCGGCGGCGCGTTGCGCGGTGACAGCGGCTCCGCCCACGACGGCGAGGCCGAGCGCGAGAGCGCCGACCACGCCCAGTAGGCCGGCAGCGACCGCCGACCCCGCCATCAGCCTCCTCCGTCGAGCGCGCAGCTCCTGGCTCTCAACGAGAGTCGGATCAGTCCACCGATCTCGGCCTCGACTCTCGTCGTCACGCAGACCAGATCGTCGCCACGCGATGAGGAGAGCCCCGCGCCGGGTACGGCGCCGCTGACGATCCGTTCCGCTGCGGCCATGCTCTCACCGCGCCCGAGCACTCGCGCCGCGTCGGCCGACGCGTCCTGCAGGGCGACCTGTCTGGCCGCCGCGCCGAGAGCTCCGACGCCGAGCGCGAGAGTGAGCACCACAGCGGGGAGGGCCACTGCGAGCTCGGCGGCGACCGAGCCACGCTCCACTGTGTCGCGTGCCGTCTCGCCCTGCCGCCGCCGGCCGTAGCGCCCCGTCGGGCCGGTCACGACACGGTGAGGGCCCGGCGGACGAGATCGGTGAGGATCCCCCGCACCTCGTCCGAACGCATGATGACGACCAGCAGCCCGGCGAACGCAACGGCGGCCATCGTCGTGATGGCGTACTCGGCCGTCGCAGCACCGGTGTCGTCGCCGAACAGCGTCGCAGCCCGTCGCTGATCCAATCTCGGAAGAGCAGTCATGGTGTTCCTTCTTTCTCTGAGGATGCGGATGCATCCGGTGGTGGTTCACAGCGGGATCGGCGTCGAGCCGAGCACGCTGAGCAGCAGCGGCGCGACCCCGAGCAGGAGGAAGGCGGGCAGGGTGCACACGCCGAGCGGGAGGAGCAATCGGGACGAGAGGCGCGCCGCACGAATCCGCCCCTGCACCCGTGCGGCGTGCCGCTCCTGCGCGGCCGAGGCACGCAGCAGTTCTGCGGCAGGGACACCGGCGGCGCGGGAGAGATCGAGGACTGCGCTGATCCGGTGTGACTGCTCGTGCTCGTGCTCGTGCTCGTGCTCGGAGAGGGAACTCGTCGCCACGAGGTGCAGGGCCCGTTCGACCGAGGCTCCGCCGGAGACCGCGATCGCCACCAGCTCGGCACGCATTCCCGGCGTTCCCGGGCCCGGTCGGGCACTTCTCAGCAGCCGACGGGTCCACACCCGCGCGACACCGACCAGGCCGAGACCGACCAGCACGCAGGCCGCGGCCAGCGGGTTGCGCATGACGACCCCCACGGTGTCGAACCCGAGCGCGAATCCCAGGAGAAGCCCGGCCAACGGCATCCACAGCAGCAGGCGTGCCGTCCCCGCGGGTTCGGCGAGAGCGATGCGCACATCATCGGCGGCGGAGGCGGCATCCCGTACGGTCTCCGCGATGATGCGCAGCACTTCTGCGAGTGGTGCGCCGACGGTCGTGGCGATCTCCCAGGCTGCGGCGAGGTCGATCCATGCGCCTCCTTCGGCCTCGATCGCCTCGAGCAGCGGCACGCCGGCATCGAGCCGCGCGACCACGGCCTGCGCGTGCGTGTCGCCCGTGTCGGCGAGGTGTCTCCAGGCCGCGGCGGGGACGGCACCCGCCTGCAGGAGGACGGCGAGCGTCTGCACCGACGTCGCCGCGTCCACGGCACTCGTGTCTTCCCGTGGCGCCGACGAGGCGCGCTGGACGCGGATCACCACGGCCGCACCTCCTCGATGCCCAGGCGGTCGCCGCTCATCTCGAAGACGCCCGCCTGCGCGATACGCCGCACGCCGTCGGGCGCCCGTTCGAGATGCAGCACGATCGTGAACGCGCTGACGACCTGACGCGCGAGCGCTGTGGCGTCCATCCCCGCCAGGGCTCCGAGCGCTTCGAGTCGCGCGGGCACGTCGCGGAGACCACTCGCATGGAGCGTGCCCGCTCCCCCGTCGTGCCCGGTGTTGAGTGCGCTGAGGAGTTCGCGCACCTCTTCTCCTCGGCATTCGCCCACGATCAGCCGATCCGGGCGCATGCGCAGCGACTCCCTCACGAGCCGGGCCAGGCTGATCTCCCCCGCGCCCTCCAGATTCGCCTGCCTCGCCTCGAGCGCCACATGATGCGGGTGTCGCGGACGGAGCTCGGCGACATCCTCGATCGTCACGATGCGCTCTGCGGGCGGAGCCTCCGAGAGCAACGCAGAGAGCAGCGTGGTCTTGCCCGTGCCCGTACCTCCGGTGATGAGGACGTTGGCTCTGCTCTCGACGAGTCCTCGCAACCATCGCTGCTGCCGTTCATCGACTGTTCCCCTGGCGGCGAGCGCATCGAGGTCGGCGGCGTGCACGCGCGGGACCCGTATCGACAATGCCGTGCCTGCCGTGGCGATGGGCGCCAGGACGGCGTGCACCCGGATGCCGGAGGCCAGTCGCACGTCGACGCACGCCGCCTGGTCGTCGAGGTGTCGTCCGCCGAGTCCGACGAGTGCCACGGCGAGATCACGCACTTCGCGCTCCGATGCGCTCCAGTCCGCGACCGGCTCTGCGCCCTGCCCCCTGTCGACGAAGAGGCCGCGTGCCCCGTTCACGAAGATGTCGGTGACCGTGTCATCGGCGCAGTGCTCGGCCAGCGGCCCGAAAGCCGCGTCGACATGGAGCGGAGCGGCGGACGAGAGCGGATCTGCGGCGGACGCGCCGCCGCCGCGGCGGGGCTGGATGACGAAGGAATCGGCCATGCCCCGACGCTAGGAGCCGGCGCCCCCACCGCAGTGCCGGGATCGCGCGGCCTGTGAGGAACCGCCAGAACCCGCTCACGGTGTAGAAGGGTTCGAGCACTTCGGTGTCGCCCCACCGAGAACGACGGCTGCGGATACAGAGAAGGGCGGCACCTCACGGGGGGAATGAGATGCCGCCCACGGCGTTCCACGATCGGGGGAATCGGGGCACGCCAAGGCCGGAATGAGTATTCGGCTGACGTCGAGTGTACGCAAGGCGACCGTCCTGACAAAACCCGCGGTACTACCTACTTTCGGCAGTATGCGATGTCGAAAGGCGGGACTAGATTCGCCCTGACTTGATCGTGCCCTCTCACGACCATGCCCTGACGCAAAGGAGCGCCTGCTGATGAGCAGCCAGATCGACCACCTTCTCGACGAGACGCGCAAGTTCCCGCCGTCCGAGGATTTCGTGGCCCAGACCATCTCCTCTCCGGAGCTGTACGAACGTGCCGCCGCCGACCGCGAAGCCTTCTGGGGAGAGCAGTCGCGCGAGCTGCTGCACTGGCACAAGCCCTTCACGCGGGTGCTCGACTGGTCGGCGCCGCCCTTCGCGAAATGGTTCGACGACGGAGAGCTGAACGTGGCGTACAACTGCCTCGACCGCCACGTCGAAGCAGGTAACGGCGACCGCGTGGCGCTGCACTGGGAGGGCGAACCCGGCGACTCCCGCACGATCACCTACGCCGAACTGACCGACGAGGTCAAGCGCGTCGCGAACGTGCTGACCGACCTCGGCGTCGGACACGGCGACCGCGTGGCGATCTATCTGCCGATGATCCCCGAGGCCATCGCCTCGATGCTCGCGGTGGCCCGCCTCGGCGCCATCCACTCCGTCGTCTTCGGTGGCTTCAGCGCGGACAGCCTGCGCGCCCGCATCGACGACGCCGGCGCCAAGGTCGTCATCACGGCCGACGGCGGCTACCGCAAGGGCCGAGTCTCGGCGCTCAAGCCCGCTGTCGACCAGGCTCTCAGCGACCGAGGCGACGGCGAGCAGCAGACCGTCGAGCACGTGCTGGTCGTGCAGCGCGGCGGCAACGACGTCGACTGGGTGGAAGGCCGCGACGTCTGGTGGCACGAGGCTGTTCCCGCGGCATCCGCCGAGCACACCGCGCAGGCGTTCCCGTCCGAGAACCCGTTGTACATCCTCTACACCTCGGGCACCACGGGGAAGCCCAAGGGCATCCTGCACACGTCCGGCGGCTACCTCACCCAGGCCGCGTACTCGCACAAGTACGTGTTCGACCTGCACCCCGAGACCGACGTCTTCTGGTGCACCGCCGACATCGGCTGGGTCACCGGCCACTCCTACGTGGCGTACGGTCCCCTCGCGAACGGCGCGACGCAGGTGCTCTACGAAGGAACACCGGATTCTCCGCACCCCGGCCGCTGGTGGGAGATCATCGAGAAGTACAAGGTCTCGATCTTCTACACGGCGCCGACCGCCATCCGCTCGTTCATGAAGATCGGCCGCGCGGTCCCGCAGAAGTTCGACCTGTCGTCGCTGCGGCTGCTCGGATCGGTGGGCGAACCCATCAACCCCGAGGCATGGATGTGGTACCGCGAGGTGATCGGCGGCAACAAGGCCCCGATCGTCGACACCTGGTGGCAGACGGAGACCGGCGCCATCATGGTCTCCGCCCTCCCCGGCGTGACGGCGACCAAGCCCGGATCGGCGCAGGTCCCCCTGCCCGGCATCTCGATCGACGTGGTCGACGAGCAGGGAGCCGAGGTCGGCAACGGCAACGGCGGGCTCCTCGTCATCACCGAGCCGTGGCCGAGCATGCTGCGCGGCATCTGGGGCGACCCCGAGCGCTACAAGGAGACCTATTGGGAGAAGTTCGAGGACCAGGGGTACTACTTCGCCGGCGACGGCGCGCGCCTGGATGAAGATGGCGACCTCTGGCTCCTCGGACGCGTGGACGACGTCATGAACGTCTCGGGTCACCGCCTGTCGACGGCCGAGATCGAGTCTTCGCTGGTCGCGCACGAGGCGACGGCAGAGGCCGCCGTGGTCGGCGCCTCCGACGAGACCACGGGTCAGGCCGTCGTGGCCTTCGTGATCGTGAAGGAGAGCTACCTCGCCGAGCACGACCCCGCCGGTCTCGCCCAGCTGCTGCGCCTCTGGGTCGGCGAGCAGATCGGAGCGATCGCTCGTCCGCGCGACGTCTACATCGTCGGTGAGCTGCCCAAGACCCGCTCGGGCAAGATCATGCGCCGCCTGCTGCGCGACGTGGCCGAGGGCCGGGAGGTCGGCGACACCACCACTCTCGCCGACACGGCAGTGATGAGCATCATCTCCGCCCAGGTCAAGTAGAGCGACACAGCGAACGGCCCCCTCCGAAAGCGGAAGGGGCCGTTCGCTGTGTACGGGGTGCGGTCAGGCGAGGATGAAGACGACGTCGACCTCGACCGGGCTGTCCAACGGGAGCACCGCGACACCGACCGCCGCGCGGGCGTGACGACCGGAATCGCCGAAGATCTCGCCGAGCACCTCGCTGGCGCCGTTGATGACGCCCGGCTGACCGGAGAACTCCGTCGCGGAGGCGACGAAACCACCGAGGCGCAGCACACCGGCGATCCGATCGACACCGCCGGCGACGTCTGCGGCCGCCGCGAGCGCGTTCAGCGCACACGTGCGGGCGTACGCCTTCGCGTCATCCGCCGAGACGGCCGCACCGACCTTGCCGGTCGCGGGCAGAGCGCCGTCCGTGAAAGGCAGCTGTCCCGACGTGTAGACCAGGCCACCGTGGCTGACGGCGGGCACGTAGGCCGCGACGGGAGCCGCGACAGCAGGGAGCTCGATGCCGAGCTCGGCCAGACGAGCGCTGACGGTCATGCTGCGCCCCCCTCGAACTGGCGGGCGGCTTCGGCCGCAGCGGCGAGGCCCGAGTTGTTCGAGCCGTCCTGCGTGACCGGGCGCTTGAAGTAGGCGACGAGGCCGCCCTCAGGACCCTGGACGACCTGCACGAGCTCCCAGCCCTGCTTGCCCCAGTTGTTGAGGATGGCCGCCGTGTTGTGGATCAGCAGCGGCGTGGTGACGTACTCCCACGTGGTCATGGCACTCCTATCGATTCGGCGTCACCGCACCGAATCGGGGCGTGCGCTCGTCAAAGCCGGTATTCAGGGAACTCCCCTACGATCAGCGTATGCCTCAAAAGAATCGCACGGTGAACGGCGTGCTCGGCGGCCTCCTCGGGGTCGTCGGTCTCAGCGCCGTCGCCGGTCTCCTCGTCGCAGCCAGCGTGACCCCCGTCCTCGCGATGACGGGCGTCGCCGGAACCCAGGCCCTCACGCTGTTCGACAAGCTCCCCGAGAAGCTGAACCCGATCACGCCGATGGAGCAGTCGACGATCTACGCGATGGATCCTGACAACAAGCCCGTCGCGCTCGCTTCGTTCTACGAGCAGAACCGCGTGCCGGTGACGTACGAGCAGGTCTCTCCGGTGCTGTACGACGCGATCCTCTCCAGCGAGGACAAGAACTTCTACAGCCACGGAGGTGTCAACCTCGGCGCGACGGTCAGCGCCGTCATCGACAACCTCAAGGGCACCTCGTCCCGCGGCGCCTCGACGATCAGCCAGCAGTTCGTGAAGAACGTGCTGATCCAGGAGTGCGAGCAGGAGGTCGACACGGCCTCCGAGACCTATTCCGAAGAACTGCGGGCCTGCTGGGAGAACGCGACCCAGGCGAAGGGCACGGACGGCATCGAGCGCAAGCTGCAGGAGATGCGCTACGCGATCCAGATCGAGAAGGACTACTCGAAGAACGACATCCTTCTCGGCTACCTCAACATCGCCAACTTCGGCGGCACGGTCTACGGCATCGAGGCCGCGTCCCGCTATTACTTCTCGACGACGTCCGACAAGCTGACGGTTGCTCAGGCGGCGACCCTCGCGGGCATCGTGCAGAACCCGAACACATACCGCATCGACATGGTCGGCGGCACGTACACGACCAAGGACGGCGTCGCCCACAACGGTTCCGAGGACGGCTACGCCGACACCAAGGACCGCCGTCACTACGTGCTGGGTCGGATGCTCGCGAACGGCAAGATCACCCAGGCGCAGTACGACGAGGCCGACGCCTCCGAAATCACGCCCGCCATCAAACAGCCCACCCAGGGCTGCGCTGCGGCCGGTCGCAACGGGTACTTCTGCCAGTACGTGAAGTCCATCATCGAGAACGACGAGGCTTTCGGCGAAACCGCGCCCGAGCGGCGCGAGCTGCTCCGTCGCGGCGGTCTGAAGATCTACACCTCGCTCGATTACCGCATCCAGAACCCGGCGGCCGAGAAGATGGCGGAGGTCGTTCCGGCGAACTTCGACAACAAGGCCTTCGGCGCGGCGGGAGTGTCGATCGAGGTCGGCACAGGACGCATCCTCTCCATCACGCAGAACACCATCTTCTCCGAGACGGTGACCGGCGATCAGGCGTATTCCTCACTGGTGTTCGCGGGCGACAAGACCCACGGCGACTCCGGCGGATTCCAGGTGGGATCCACATACAAGCTGTTCACCCTCATCGACTGGCTCGAGAAGGGGCACTCGGTGAACGAGGTGCTCAATGGGCGTGTCCAGACGAACATGAAGTTCACGTCCGCCGCGTGTGAAGGCGGAGGACCGATGGTGGCCAACACGAAGGAGATCGGCAACTTCGGCGGTGGCGGCGGTTCCACCGACTCGGTCATGAACTTCACCAGGAACTCGCTCAACAGCGGATTCTTCGCCATGGCCTCGAAGCTCGACATCTGCGAGATCAACAAGGTCGCGGATCGCATGGGCGTCACACTGGCGAACGGCGACAAGACGACGAAGGAGAACGTCCCCTACGACGTGCTCGGACCGAAGAACATCTCGCCGATCGCGATGGCGAACGCGTACGCGACGGTCGCGAGCGGTGGCAAGTACTGCACTCCCCGTGCGATCGACCGTGTGGTCGGCCCCGACGGCGAAGATCGGGAGCTTCCCGCCTCCTCGTGCACCGATGGGGTGATCTCCAAGGAGGTGGCTGCGACGGCCGCGTACGCTCTGCAGGGCGTCATGGTCAATGGCGGAACCGGAACACAGGCCAACCCGTTCGATGGGACTCCGCTGATCGGCAAGACCGGAACGCACGACCGCTGGTCGACGATGATGATCGAATCGAGCACGAGGGTCGCCACGGCGGTCTGGGCCGGACGATCGGATGGCGGCCAGTCCAACATCTTCAACGTGTGGGCCGACACCGGATACAGGCTCAACGAGATGCGGTATCCGCTGGCGAAGGCGGCCCAGGCAGCGGCGAACGCGGCCTACCCCGGTGCCGCCTTCCCACAGGCGGACAGGAACCTGACCCGTCGGGTGCTCACCAACGTTCCGAATGTCGTCGGCAAGACGATCGACGAGGCCACCTCGGAACTGCGGGCCGCGGGCTTCTCCGTCTCGGTCGGTGCTGCGGTCGACAGCGACAAGGCGACGAACATCGTCGTGGCTCAGGATCCGTCCGGCCAGACCGCCGGCGGAGGAACCGTCACGATCTCACCGAGCAACGGTCAGGGGGCGACGGTCCCTGATGTGACGGGGCAGGATCCGACCGCGGCGGGTGCCGCGCTGGTCGGCGCCGGATTCGCTTCCGTCGACTTCGCAGACGCGTGCACGGCGCCAGGGGCCAAGGTGGCCAGCACCAACCCGGCCGCGAACGCGGCGGCGAACAAGTCCACCAAGATCTCGGTGTCGTGCTGAGGCCGACTCGGTCGCCCGCTCACCCGGCCCTCATCGCGCTCGGCGCGGTGGGGGCCGCGGGCGTCGCTGCCGCGGTCTGGGGCATCGGCATCGAGCGGTACCTGTTCACGGTGCGCGAGGTGACGGCCCCCGCCCTCGCCCCGGGTTCGACACCCTTGCGGGTGCTGCACCTGTCTGATGCGCACATGGCTCCCTGGCAGCACCGCAAGCAGGACTGGTTGGCCTCCCTCGCGCAGCTGCAGCCCGATCTGATCGTGAACACCGGAGACAATCTCGGTCACGAGGACGGCCTCACCGGTATCCGCCGCGCATTCGAACCGTTCGCCGGCATCCCCGGAGTCTTCGTGCACGGCTCCAATGACGTCAACGGCCCCGCGCCCCGCAATCCGCTGCGCTACTTCTCGGGACCGTCGAAGCGGCACCGCGAACCCACCTTCCTCGACACCGACGCGATGGATCGCTTCTTCACGGAGGAGCTCGGCTGGACCGGCCTGAACAACGCCGCCACGCGCCTCACCGTCGGCGGGAACACGCTCGACCTGTTCGGCGTGAACGACGCGCATCGCGAGTGGGACGAGCTGGAGGTGCTCCCTGAGGCCATCGCCGCGCTCGGACCCCGTGACGCCGGGACCTCGGTCGTGGGGGTCACGCACGCTCCGTATCAGCGCGTGCTGAACAGATTCACGGATCTCGGCGCCGATGCCGTCTTCGCCGGTCATACGCACGGAGGACAGGTCTGCATCCCCGGATTCGGCGCGATCGTCGCGAATTGCGATATCCCCCTGAAGCAGGCCAAGGGGCTGAGCACCTGGTCGCACGGCGACCGCACGGTTCCCCTGAACGTCAGCGCCGGATGCGGGCACTCGATCTACGCCCCCGTGCGCTTCGCGTGCCGCCCCGAGGCGACGCTGCTGACGCTGACGGCGCGGAGCTGATCCGCCCCTCGATTCGGTGCTGCGAGGTTTTCCCTGTAGACTCGGAGGGTTGCAAACGGGGTGTGGCGCAGCTTGGTAGCGCGCTTCGTTCGGGACGAAGAGGTCGCAGGTTCAAATCCTGTCACCCCGACCAGTGACACCGGAAGGCCGCCCTCAGGGGCGGCCTTCTCTGTACCGGGAACGCCATGAAAGGGAAGGCATGAGCCCGATGCTCCCCGCTCCTCTGCGCCGCACGCGCGGCTGGGCGCTGGCCCTCGGGATCCCCTTCTTCGCGGGACTCGCGATCCTGACGCTCACGCCCGCGCGGGTCGAGAAGTCGATGCCCAACTATCTCGATCTGGTGCTGGGCGCCGCCCACCGGATGGGCTGGTCCTCGCTCGACTTCACCCGACTCGAGATCATCGCGAACGTGCTCGTGTTCGTCCCGGTGGGCATCCTGGCGTTCTTGTTCATGCCGCGCACGATCTGGCCGCTGGCGTTGCTCGTGGGTCCTGCGATCTCCGCCGCCATCGAGATCGCCCAGCGGGTGGCGCTCCCCCACCGTGCCGCGACCCTCAGCGACCTCGTGGCGAACTCCGCGGGCGCGACGGCCGGAGTCGCCCTCGCCCTCGCCTGCACCCTGCTGTTCGCTCCACGGCCGTCCGCGCCGCGCGCCGCACAGCATCCA
Organism: Microbacterium saperdae; assembly: GCF_006716345.1. NCBI lineage: Bacteria > Bacillati > Actinomycetota > Actinomycetes > Micrococcales > Microbacteriaceae > Microbacterium > Microbacterium saperdae. Next base: position 710,291 of record NZ_VFOX01000001.1, on the reverse strand, counting down.
TCTCCTACCCTGGAAGCATCATGACCACGCCTGCTCTCGTCGCCTTCGACCTCGATGACACCCTCGCCCCGTCCAAGGGCGCGATCGACCCGCGCATCGCGACTCTGTTGCGGGCGCTGCTGCGCTCGGTCGACGTCGCCATCATCTCCGGCGGCAACGAGACGCAGTTCCGCACCCAGGTGATCGCACACCTGGGCGACGCGAACGCCTCCGACCTCGCGCGGCTGCACCTGCTGCCCACCTGCGGTACCCGCTACCTCCGCCACGACGGGGTCGAGTTCTCCCCCGTGTACGCGCACGATCTCGGCGACGAGCAGAAAGCTGCCGCACTGACGGCGCTGCAGGAGGAGGCGGAGCGCCTCGGACTCTGGGAGTCCGAGCCCTGGGGCGACATCCTCGAGGACCGCGGCTCGCAGATCACCTTCTCCGCGCTCGGACAGCGCGCGCCCCGCGATGCGAAGCACGCCTGGGATCCCACCGGTTCCAAGCGCGCCTCCCTGCGCGACGCGGTCGCCGCACGACTCCCCGGCCTCGAAGTCCGCTCCGGAGGGTCGACCTCGATCGACATCACCCAGGCGGGAATCGACAAGGCGTTCGGCATGCGAGAGCTCGCCGTGCGCACCGGCATCCCGCTCACCTCGATGCTGTTCTACGGCGATCGGCTGGATGAGGGCGGGAACGACTACCCGGTACTCGCGATCGGGGTTCCCTCCGTGGCCGTCGAGGGCTGGGAAGACACCGCCGACAAGCTCGACGCGCTGCTCAAGACGCTCTGAGGCGGCCCTCCGTCGCAGTGGGGCCCTAGGATGGCGTCATGGATGCCCTGCTGATCGTCATCATCGTCGCCGCGATCGCCAGCATCGGATGCTGGGCGCTCTCGCTGATCACCCGCGACACCTCCTGGGTGGATCGTGCGTGGTCGATCGTCCCCGTCGTCTACGTGTGGATCTTCGTCGCCGGCGCCTTCGCCCACGGAGACGGCTCGGCCCGCGTCGTGCTGATGGGCGTCCTCGCCACCGCCTGGGGGGCGCGTCTGACGTTCAACTTCGCGCGCAAGGGAGGCTACTCCGGCGTGGAGGACTATCGGTGGGCGATCCTGCGGGCACGGATGCGGCCGTGGCAGTTCCAGATCTTCAACGTGCTCTTCATCATCGGCTACCAGATGACCCTGCTCGTGCTCATCACGCTGCCCGCCGCTGTTGCGGCACAGCATCCGTCCGGTCTCACGGCGTGGGACATCGTGTTCGCGCTCGTGTTCCTGGCATTCCTGGCGGGCGAGACCGTCGCCGACCAGCAGCAGTGGGCCTTCCATCAGCGCAAGAAGCGCGCCGGCGGGACGCTCTCCCCTGGATTCGCGACCACGGGGCTGTTCCGCTTCAGCCGCCACCCCAACTTCTTCTTCGAGCAGGCGCAGTGGTGGGCCTGCTACGCGATCGGGGCGACCGCGGCCGTCGTCTCGGGCGGCGGACTGGTCGGGGGCGCGCTGAACGGGAGCATCGTGGGCGCCGTGCTGCTGACAGGCCTGTTCATCGGCTCGACGATCTTCACCGAGTCGATCACGGCGTCGAAGTACCCTGCCTACGCGGACTACCGCCGGACCACGTCGATGCTCGTCCCCTGGCCCCCGCGCGCCCGCGCGACCGCTCCACAGTCCTGAGACCGGGCGGAGCAGCCGGCGCGGGCGCCCGGAGGTGTCAGCGGGCGTTCACCTCGGTCGCGGCGCGTGACACCGGCACCAGGCGCGTGAGCTGGGTCACGTGCGAAGGCTCGAGCTCGGCGAGAGACGCCACCCCGAGCAGTCGCATCGTGCGCTCGATCTCGCTGCGCAGGATGGCGATCGTGCGATCGACGCCCTGCCGTCCGCCGGCCATCAGCCCGTAGAGGTAGGCGCGGCCGATGAGCGTGAAGTCGGCCCCGAGCGCGACAGCGGCGACGATGTCGGCACCGTTCATGATTCCGGTGTCGACCATCACGGTGAAGTCGTCTCCGACGGCCCGGCGCACCTCGGGCAGCAGGTGGAACGGGATCGGCGCACGGTCGAGCTGACGTCCGCCGTGGTTCGACAGCACGATGCCATCGACGCCGGCATCGCGCAGGCGCACCGAGTCCTCGACGTTCTGCACACCCTTGATGACGAGCTTGCCTGGCCAGATGTCGCGGATGACGGCGAGGTCGTCGTAACTGATGGTCGGGTCCATCGCGGCGTCGAGCAGCTCGCCGACCGTGCCGCCCGTGGTGCTGAGCGAGGCGAACTCGAGCTTCGGGGTGGTGAGGAAGTCGAACCACCACCACGGACGCGGGATCGCGTTGATGATGGTCCCCAGAGTCAGCTGCGGCGGGATGCTGAAGCCGTTGCGCTTGTCGCGCAGGCGGGCGCCGGCGACCGGGGTGTCGACCGTGAACTGGAGCGTGTCGAATCCGGCAGCGGCGGCGCGACGCGTGAGCTCGTAGGAGATCTCGCGGTCGCGCATCACGTACAGCTGGAACCAGTTGCGTCCGGCCGGGTTGGCCGCCTTGACGCCCTCGATCGAGGTGGTGCCCAGGGTGGAGAGGGTGAAGGGGATGCCGGCGGCCGCCGCGGCTCCTGCACCGGCGACCTCGCCCTCGGTCTGCATCAGACGCGTGAAGCCGGTCGGCGCGATGCCGAACGGCAGGGCGGACGGGCCACCCAGGATGTCGACGCTCGTGTCGACATCGGGTGCCGGGCGGAGGATGCCGGGGTGGAACTCGACGTCCTGGAACGCCTGCCGCGCGCGCGTCAGCGAGAGCTCGCCCTCGGCCGCGCCATCCGTGTAGTCGAACGCCGCCTTGGGCGTGCGGCGCTGGGCGATCGTGCGCAGATCGTCGATCGTGAGCGCACCGTCCAGGCGACGCTTGCGCCCGTTCAGCTCGGGCTTCTTGAACTTCATCAGATCGAGGAGTTCTGCGGGATTGGGAACCTGGCGCTGGACCATGGTGTTCCTCTCAGTCGTGGTTCTCGGTAGCGGGCCCTGAGACGGGCTCAGGGAGTGTTCGGGGTCGGGCTCAGTGCGTGCGGGCTCCGTGCGTGCGGGAGCCCAGGGCGTGCTCGTAGTAGCCGGTGATGTGGGTGTGCACGAGAGTGCGCGCCACGTCTGCCTCCCCCGCATCGATGGCGGCGATCAGCGCCCGGTGTTCGCCGCGCAGTCGGGATGCCATGGCGGACCAGTCCGGGATCGACGCGGCGCCCGCCTGCACGTAGGACTCGATGGAAGAGCGCAACCCCGCCATCATCGCCGCGATGACCGCGTTGCCGCTGGACTCCGCGAGCGAGAGGTGCAGTTGCGCGTCGAGCGCCAGGAACTCCCCCGGCGTCAGGTCGGGCTCCTCCATCGCCTCGAGCAGCCGGTGTGCGCGCGTCGTGTCGCGTTCGTCAGCCGCGGCGAGTGCGGCGACCACGGCATCCTCCAGCACGAGCCGGGTCTCGACCACGTCCTGCAGCGGGAAGCCCTGCGCGGCGACCTGGAGGCGCAGGAGAGCCGACATGCCGCCGGTGGGCGTCGCGATCACGATCGCCCCGGACTGCGGGCCCGAGCCGGTGGCCGTGCGGATCAGCCCCATGACCTCGAGCACGCGGAACGCCTCGCGGACGCTCGAGCGACCGACGCCGAGATCGGTGGCGAGGTCCCGCTCCGAGGCCAGGCGGTCGCCGGGGCCGAGTCGACCGTCGAGGAGGTCGCTCTCGATGCGCTCGAGAACGAGTCGCCATGCACGCGCGGGCTGCTCCGCCATCTGGCCTCCTGTGGTCAGACCACAGAGTATCGCGTGTGGTCAGACCACGCAAACACCGCGTGCGGAAGCACCTCCCCCGCCGCCGCATCGCAGGGCCTGATGGGGAGAGAGGGGACGGCGGGCTCAGCCCAGGCGTCCGCCGGACTCCTCGAGATAACAGGTGCCGCAGAGCGACTCGTAGGTCGTCAGCTCGGGAGCCGCGGAGCCGTCGGCTCCCTCGTCGATCGCGACCTGGTCACCGTCGAAGACGAACCGTCCGCCGATCACGCGCCCGTTGAAGACCGCCTTGCGGCCGCAACGGCAGATGGTCTTGAGCTCCTCCAGCGAGTGCGCGATCGCCAGCAGCCGGGCCGAGCCGGGGAACGCGTGCGTGCGGAAGTCGTTGCGGATGCCGTACGCCATCACGGGGATGCCGTCCTCGACGGCGATCCGGAACAGGTCGTCGACCTGCTCGGGGGTGAGGAACTGCGCCTCGTCCACCAGCAGACACGCCACGTCCACGGGCCCGCTGGGCAGCAGCTCGTCTTCCGCCGAGCGTCGGGCCCGCTCACGGTTGCGCGCGAACAGGGCGCGGGCATCGTCATCCGGCGCGATCAGGAAGTCCACCGCGCGGGTGACGCCGAGGCGGCTCGCGATCTCGCCCGCACCCTTGGTGTCGATCGCGGGCTTGGCGAGCAGCACATGCTGCCCGCGCTCCTCGTAGTTGTAGGCGGCCTGGAGCAGTGCGGTGGACTTGCCCGAGTTCATCGCGCCGTAGCGGAAGTAGAGCTTGGCCACGGTCTCTCAGACGTTGATGCCGAGAGTGGCGGCGGTCGCCGTCGTCGACTCCTCCGCGAGGGCGGCGTCCTTGTTCAGCTGCTCGCCGAACGTGGGGATCAGCGCCCGCAGCTCCGCCTCCCAGCCGGGGTACTCCTCGGGGAAGCAGGACTTCAGCAGGCTCAGCATGATCGGGACCGCGGTGGATGCACCGGGCGATGCACCCAGGAGTCCGGCGATCGATCCGTCGGATGCGGCGACGACCTCGGTGCCGAACTGCAGCACTCCGCCCTTCTCGGGATCCTTCTTCATCACCTGCGCGCGCTGACCGGCGTCGATGAGCGTCCAGTCCTCGTCCTTCGCGGTGGGCATGAAGGTGCGCAGACTGTCGACCTTCTTCGCGTGGTTCTTCAGCAGCTCGCCGATCAGGTACGTGATCAGGTCGGGGTTCTTGACGGCCACCTGCAGCATCGGCAGCAGGTTGTGCGTCCGCACCTGCGAGACGATGTCGAGCATCGAACCGTTCTTCAGGAACTTCGGGCTGAACGTCGCGAACGGGCCGAACATGAGCGACGCCTCGCCGTCGACCACACGCGTGTCGAGGTGGGGCACCGACATGGGGGGCGCGCCGACGGACGCCTGCGAGTAGACCTTCGCCTTGTGCTGAGCGACGACCTGCGGATTCGTGGTCTTGAGGAACTGTCCGCCGATCGGGAAGACGCCGTACCCCTTGATCTCGGGGATCCCGGAGTTCTGGAGCAGCTTGAGCGCCCAGCCGCCGGCACCGACGAAGACGAAGCGCGCCTTGATCTCGTTGGGCGTACCGCCGATGCGGTTGCGGTACTTGACGAGCCAGGTGCCGTCCTTCTGCTTCTTCAGGTTGCGCACCTCGTGATTCGTGCGCAGCGTGACGCCCGACTCGGTGAGGTGGTCGAAGAGCTGATGCGTGAGCGCGCCGAAGTCGACGTCGGTGCCCGCGGGTACGCGCGTCGCCGCGAAGGGCTCGCCCTTGCGGCGCTGCTGCATCAGCAGCGGGGCCCACTTGTTGATGACGCGGGAGTCCTCGCTGTACTCGATGCCGGCGAACAGCGGCTGCTCCTTGAGCACCTCGTAGCGGGCCTTGAGGTACGCGACATCCTTCTCACCGCGCACGAACGTCATGTGCGGCGTCGCGTTGATGAACGTCGAGGGCGCGTCGAGCACACCCCTGTCGACGAGGGAGGACCAGAACTGGCGGCTCTGCTGGAACTGCTCGTTGATCGAGACGGCTTTGGCCGGGTCCAGCGGTCCGTCACCCTGCGGCATGTAGTTCAGCTCGCACAGTGCGGCGTGGCCGGTACCCGCGTTGTTCCAGGGGTTGGAGCTCTCCTGAGCCACCTCGGAGAGTCGCTCGAAGGCGACGATCTTCCACTCCGGCTGCAATTCATGCAGCAGAGTACCCAGGGTGGCGCTCATGATGCCACCACCGATCAGGACGACATCGACGGTTTCGGTCACCAGAACAGTCTAGTTCGGAGGCGCGGCGCCCCGAACCATCCGGCGGCTTCCTGCGGTGTGGATCCCGACCGACGGATAGCAGCTCTGCGGCCCGATAGCCGGATCACGGCCGCAGAACGTGCGAACGGCCGCACAAGGTGCGGCCGTTCGGCAGATCAGGCGGAGACGCTCAGTCGCTCCGCGAGGACCTCGGCGATCTGCACTGCGTTCAGCGCGGCACCCTTGCGCAGGTTGTCGTTGCTGATGAACAGCACGATCCCCTTACCCTCGGGGGCGGACTGATCGGCACGGATGCGGCCCACGTAGCTCGGGTCCTTGCCCGCGGCATACAGCGGGGTGGGAACCTCTTCGACGACCACGCCCGGTGCCACGGAGAGGACTTCGCGGGCCCGCTCGGGGGTGATGTCGCGAGCGAACTCGACGTTGATCGACAGCGAGTGTCCGGTGAAGACGGGGACGCGCACGCAGGTGCCGGCCACGCGGAGCGCCGGCAGCTCGAGGATCTTGCGGCTCTCGTTGCGGAGCTTCTTCTCCTCGTCGGTCTCGTTCTGCCCGTCGTCGACCAGGTTGCCGGCGAACGGGATGACGTCGAAGGCGATCGGCGCGATGTACTTCTCGGGCTGCGGGAAGTCGACGGACGAGCCGTCGTGCACCAGGCGCAGCGTGTCGCCCTGAGCGAGGACGCCCTCGACCTGGCCCAGGAGCTCCTGCGCGCCGGCGAGGCCGGAGCCGGAGACGGCCTGGTAGGTCGAGACGATCAGGCGCTCGAGTCCGGCCTCGGCGTCGAGTACCTTGAGCACCGGCATCGCGGCCATGGTCGTGCAGTTCGGGTTCGCGATGATGCCCTTGGGGCGATCGTCGATCGCGTGGGGGTTGACCTCGCTGACCACGAGCGGAACCTCGGGGTCGTTGCGCCAGGCACTGGAGTTGTCGACGACGACGGCTCCGGCCTCGGCGAAACGGGGCGCGTAGGCCCGGCTCGCGGTGGCGCCGGCCGAGAAGAGAGCGATGTCGATGCCCGCGGCATCCGCCGTCTCGACGTCCTCGACGATGACCGTCGCTCCCCCGTACTCGATCGCCGTGCCCGCGGAACGCGACGAGGAGAACAGGCGCAGCTCCCGGATCGGGAACGACCTCTCGGCGAGAATCTCGCGCATCACGGTGCCCACCTGGCCGGTGGCGCCAACGATGGCGACGGAGAGTCCTGAGTCGGAGATGCGGGTCATGATGTTCCTTGGCGTCGTGCAGTGCGGCGTACGAGGCGGAAGGCGCGGCGTCGGGATGCGGATGCCGCGCCTGGCGCCGATGTCAGGGTTCCGGCGAGTCTATCGCGACCCGCGGAGGAGGGGCCGCCCGGAGTCAGCGACCGGTGCCGGCGTGGATGGTGGCGTCGGACTCGCCGTCCAGACCGTACGCGGTGTGCACGGTGCGAGCGGCCTCGGCGAGGTCGTCTCCGCGCAGCACCACCGAGATGCGGATCTCGGAGGTCGAGATCATCTCGATGTTGATGCCGCCGGCGGACAGCGCCTCGAACAGCACCGCCGAGACACCGGAGTGGGTGCGCATGCCCGCGCCCACCACGGAGAGCTTGCCGATCTGGTCGTCGTGCACGAGGTTCTGGAAACCGACCTCGCTCTGCTCCCCCGCGAGGGCCTTGAGCGCGGCGGCGGCGTCGGCCTTCGGCACGGTGAACGAGATGTCGGTGCGTCCGGTGGCCGACACGTTCTGCACGATCATGTCGACGTTGGCGCCGGACTTGGCGACGATCTTGAAGATCTCGGCCGCCTTGCCCGGGACGTCGGGAACACCCGCGACGGTGATCTTGGCCTGGCTGAAGTCGGTGGCGACGCCCGCGACGATCGGTTCTTCCATGTCTGCTCCCTCGGCTTCGCGCGGGTTCTTCATGCCCTCGCCCAGAACGTACGTACCCTCGGACGACGAGAACGTCGACCGGGCGTGAATGAGAACGCCGTGACGGCGTGCGTACTCGACGGCGCGGATGTAGAGCACTTTCGCGCCGTTGGCGGCAAGCTCCAACATCTCCTCGCTCGAGATGTGATCGAGCTTCTGCGCCCGCGGGATCACGCGGGGATCGGCCGTGAAGATGCCGTCGACGTCGCTGTAGATCTCGCAGACGTCGGCGTCGAGCGCCGCAGCCAGAGCCACCGCGGTCGTGTCCGAGCCGCCACGGCCGAGCGTGGTGATGTCGCGGGTGTCGCGGTTGAACCCCTGGAAACCGGCGACGATGACGATCGCGCCCTCGTCGAGGGCCTCGCGCAGACGCACCGGCGTCACATCGACGATGCGTGCGGCACCGTGCTGCGAGTCCGTGATCATGCCGGCCTGGCTGCCGGTGAAGGAGCGCGCTTCGAAGCCCATCGAGTGGATGGCCATCGCCAGCAGCGCCATCGAGATGCGCTCACCGCTGGAGAGCAGCATGTCGAGCTCACGCGGCGCCGGGATCGGCGCGACCTCGTTCGCGAGGTCGAGAAGCTCATCCGTCGTGTCGCCCATCGCGCTGACGGCGACGACCACGTCATGGCCGGCACGACGGGTGTCGACGATGCGCTTCGCGACGCGCTTGATGCTCTCTGCGTTGGCGACGGACGAGCCGCCGTACTTCTGCACGATGAGGGCCACGATCACTCCCTGGGATGTCGGGCGGATCCGCCCACGCTCATTCTACGATCGGCCCATATGCCCCGGTGCGCATGTGACGACCGAGGGGAGGCTCCGCTCGACCTACGGAGCAGGCGGAAGCGGAACGGACACCGGGGGCGGTGGCCGCAGCCGTCCGCCCGTCGCGGCGAACCAGCACCCGGCGATGATGAGGGGGAACCCGACGAGCAGACCGGGCGTGAGGGGCTCGGCGAGCACGAGCGCCCCGAGCAGGATCGCCACGACCGGATTGACGTAGGTGAACAGCGGAGCACGCACCGGTCCGACCTCGCGGATGAGCGCGAAGAACGCGAGGAAGGCCACCGCGGTGCAGATGACGGCGAGCGCCAGCAGCGCGAAGAGCGAGGGCAGCGTCGGGACCTCGTGCTGTGTCAACGCGCCGATGGGCAGGTAGAACACACCGATCATCAGCAGCGACAGGGTGATCGTGCCCAGCGAGGGCACATCGCCGAGCTTGCGCGCGACGATGAAGGGCGCGGTCGCGTAGAGGATCGCGACGAGCAGCACCTCGCCGGCCGCGAGCAGACTCACCTGTCCGCCGAAGAGGCCGGGACCGGCGACCACGATCGCGACGCCGAGGAAGCCGACGAGCAGACCGATCGCCCGCGAGGGCTTCAGCACGCCGCGATCCCCACCGCCCAGCGCGATCAGTGCGGCGAACAGCGGGACGGTGGCGACGAGCAGCCCCGTCATCCCGGAGGGGAGCGTCATCTCGGCGTGCCCGAGCAGCAGGAACGGTCCCGCCATCTCGACGGCCCCGAACGCGAGAACCCAGGGCCAGAGCTTCCACGCGGCGCGCAGAGCTCCGCTGCGGATCGCGAACGGCAGGAGCAGCACAGCCGCGATGAGGGTGCGGCCCGCCACGATGGCCGCGGGCGAGATCGACTCGACCGCGATGCTGATGAAGAGGTAGGGCACACCCCACAACAGCGCCATGGCGCCGAACAGCAGCCATCCGCGGCGGGAGAACCCGCCGCCCGCGTTCACCGCCTCACCACGCGCGGAGAGGAGACGGCACCGGTCACAGGACTCGCCGGCCCTCGAAGGCACGCCCCAGGGTGACCTCGTCGGCGTACTCCAGATCGCCGCCCACAGGAAGCCCGGATGCGAGACGCGAGACCGTGATCTGCATGGTCGTGAGAAGGCGGCTCAGATAGCTGGCGGTCGCCTCTCCCTCGAGGTTCGGGTTGGTCGCGAGGATGACCTCCTGCACCGTGCCGTCGGCGAGACGCGTCATCAGCTGGGTGATGCGCAGGTCGTCGGGACCGACGCCGGCGATCGGACTGATGGCGCCCCCGAGCACGTGATACAGCCCGCGGAACTCTCGGGTGCGCTCGATCGCCGAGACGTCCTTGGCGTCTTCCACGACGCAGATGAGCGTCTGGTTGCGCCGCGGGTCACGGCAGATCGCGCAGCGGTCCTGCTCGGACACGTTGCCGCACACGTCGCAGAACTTCACGCGGTCGCGGATGTCGCGGAGCAGCTCCGAGAGGCGCGCGACGTCGAAGGTCGGTGTCTGCAGAATATGGAACGCGATGCGCTGCGCGGACTTCGGGCCGATCCCCGGAAGGCGGCCGAACTCGTCGATCAGTTCCTGAACGATGCCGTCGTACATCAGGCGAACCTCGTCGGGGGCTCATAGGGCTCTTCGCGCACGAATGTCGCGCCGAGCACCTGGCGGATCACGGCCTCCCCGTAGCGCTGCACGCCTCCCACGGTGGGCGTGCGCTCGGTGACGGTCGGAGCGGGTGCGGAACGGGGTGCCGGCGGGGCGGCCACTCGCGCCGCCGCGTTCGAGGCGGGGCCCTGAACGGGCGCCTGGGCGGACGGGACCGGCGCGGACGATGCACCGCGCCCAGACACTCCCTGACCCGGGGACGGCGCCGGCTCGTACGAGGGGTCGTACGGCGGCTCGTCGTCGAAATACGGCACGTCGTCGTCGCCCGGAAGAGGCGGCTCTCCCCTGTCGACGACGCCGTCGGTCGGCGGCGTCGGAGCGGATGCCGCTGCTTCGACCTCTTCAGGCTCTTCGTCGACCGGCAGCGGCGCCTGGGGAGCGCTGAGCGGCACCCCTCCCGGCTCGCCCGCGGGGATCGGAGCGACAGCCCACTCCGTGACCGCGGGCGCGGAGGCACCGTGCGACTGCGGACGTGAGGGAGCGGGAGCCGAGGACTTCGCGGCCGACGGGGCCGAATCCCTTGACGGAGTCGAATCCTTCGACGGGGCTGAGTCCTTCGACGCGGATAAGTTCTGGGGAGGCGAGTCCGACGTCGCTGCAGATCCTCCGGAGACGCCAGATGTCCCCGGTGCGGGCAGCGGTGCCGGCAGATACTTCACCCGCACGCCGAGCTCCTGCTCGATCGCCGTGCGGAGGTGGTCGGAGGTGCCGGCGCCGGGCGTGGTGCCCTTGAACTTGCCGACGTCGTGCTGACTGGCGAACCCGAGGGTGAGCACCTCGCTGTCCGTGTCGTAGGCCAGCGGCTGCACGGCGGTGACGACCAGCCATGACGAACGGCTGATCGTCTCGAGTCGGGTGAGGACCGCGGGCCACACCGCCGTGATACGGGCGAACGTGACCGGCCCGGTCGGCGTGGTGACAGGCGCCGGCGCGTCGACATCCACCGATGCGGGAGCGGTCGGCGCCTCGTCGGCAGTGGCGACCGACGGCGCCTGAGCCGTCGTCGGCACCGGAGCTTCCGCCGCCTGGGCCGCCTGGGCCGCCTGGGCCGCGGGAGCCGCCGGGGCAGGAGCCGGCGTCGCCTGAGCGACAGCGGCCGGAGGTGCCGACTGGGCCTGCGGCACACCGGCCGCCGTGGCGCGTGCGACGGGCGCGGCCGCCGGCGCCGAGGTGACGGCCGGTGCCGCCGCGTCCGTCGCCGCGGCGAGGACGCGCGCGACCATCAGTTCGAGGTGCAGACGCGGCGACGTCGCCCCCGACATGTCGTCGAGTGCGGCGCTGACGACGTCGGCGGTGCGCGACAGACGTGCGGCCCCGAAGCCCAGCGCCTGACCGCGCATGCGCTCGAGCTCATCGTCGGCGATGCCGCGGAGAACCGCGGAGGCACCGCTTCCGACGGCCGCGATCACGATGAGGTCGCGCAGACGCTCCAGCAGATCGTCGACGAAGCGACGCGGATCCTGGCCGGTCTGCACCACGCGATCGATCGCGGGGAAGGCCGCAGCCGCGTCCGCCGCGGCGAGCGCGTCGACGATCTCATCCAGCAGAGCACCGTGGGTGTAGCCGAGAAGCGCGACGGCACGGGCATAGCCGACCGTGACCGTGGGAGAACCTGCGGGTGCGTCGGAGCCGGCGATCAGCTGGTCGAGCAGCGACAGCGTGTCACGCGGGGAGCCACCACCGGCTCGGACGACGAGCGGCAGCACGCCCTGCTCCACCAGGACGCCCTCTTCGGTGCAGAGCTTCTCGACGTACTCGAGCATCGCCGCAGGTGGCACGAGTCGGAACGGGTAGTGGTGCGTGCGCGAGCGGATGGTGCCGAGCACCTTCTCGGGCTCGGTGGTCGCGAAGATGAACTTCACGTGCTCCGGCGGCTCCTCGACGAGCTTGAGCAGCGCGTTGAACCCCTGCGGGGTGACCATGTGCGCCTCATCGAGGATGAAGATCTTGTACCGGTCGCGGCTCGGGGCGAAGGTCGCGCGCTCGCGCAGGTCACGGGCGTCGTCGACGCCGTTGTGGCTCGCGGCGTCGATCTCGACCACGTCGAGCGATCCGCCGCCTGCACGGGAGAGCTCCACACAGCTCGGGCAGGTGCCGCAAGGGACATCGGTCGGACCCTCCGCGCAGTTCAGGCAGCGCGCGAGGATACGGGCGGAGGTCGTCTTGCCGCATCCGCGCGGTCCGGAGAAGAGATAGGCATGACCGACGCGATCGCCGCGCAGCGCCGTCATCAGGGGATCGGTCACCTGGGACTGCCCGATCATCTCGCCGAACGTCTCGGGGCGGTAGCGGCGGTAGAGGGCTGTGGTCACCTCAACAGCCTACGGCGTGCCACGGACGTTCGGCGGGCTCCTGCCTGCACCTCTCAGTCGATGGGCTCGATCACCGGGATCGCGGTCGTGATCACGGGGACGGAGGCCGACAGACGAGTGCCGTCCTCGCGACGGGCATCCGCGAACTGCCGCAGCGTCGGGCGTCCGGGGATCAGCGGTCCCTGGTCGGCGAGCGGCACCACGACCTCGGCGTCGACCGTGGCGATGTACGCCTCATCACGCACCGTGAACGGCACCGGATCGCCCGAGCGCACCTGCACCCGCAGCTCGTCCTTCGTGATCGTCACCTGCACCGCGGATCCCTGCCACTGCAGCGGGTACGACAGCGAAGGCCATCCGGCCGGAAGCCGCGGGTCGAAGCTGAGCTCGCCGGCGTAGTCGCGCATGCCTCCGAAGCCGCACACCAGCGCCGTCCACACGCCACCGGCCGAGGCCACGTGCACGCCGTCCGCCGCGTTGTGGTGGAGGTCGTGCAGGTCGACGAACAGCGACTGAGAGAAGTACTCCAGCGCGAGGTCCTGGTAGCCGACCTCGGCCGCGAGGATCGACTGCACCACGGCCGACAGCGTCGAGTCGCCGGTGGTCAGCGGGTCGTAGTAGTCGAAGTCGGCGCGCTTCTCCTCCGGCGAGAAGTGGTTGCCCTGCAGGAACAGTGCGAGCACGACATCCGCCTGCTTCAGGACCTGGAAGCGGTAGATCACGAGGGGGTGGAAGTGCAGCAGCAGCGGGCGCTGCGAGTCGGGCGTGTGCGCCAGGTCCCAGACCTCGCGCTCGAGGAACAGCGAGTCCTGCGGGTGGATGCCGAGGGCCTCGCTGTACGGGATGAACATGGCCTCGGCCGCGCGCTCCCACGCTTCGGCCTCGCCCTCGCCGAGCCCCGTGCGTTCGACCAGCAGGGCGTAGTCCTCGGGGTAGCTCTCGGCGATCTCGCGCACGATGCGGCTGGCGTAGCGCAGGTTGTAGCGCGCCATGACGTTCGTGTAGAGGTTGTCGTTCACGACCGTCGTGTACTCGTCCGGCCCGGTCACGCCGTGGATGTGGAAGGTCTGGATGCCGTCATCCGCACCGACCTCCTCGACCAGTCGCGAGCTGCGCCAGAAGCCCAGCGTCGCCCACAGCCGCGCGGTCTCGACCGCGACATCCGCACCTTCCCGGCGCAGGAACTCCTCGTCGCCCGTGGCGCGCACGTACTTGCCGAGCGCGAAGCTGACGTCGGCGTTGATGTGGTACTGCGCGGTGCCGGCGGCGTAGTACGCCGAGGCCTCCTCGCCGTTGATCGTGCGCCACGGGAACAGGGCGCCGGCCTCGTTGAGCTGTGCGGCGCGACGGCGCGCGGCCGGCAGCATGTGCACGCGGGCGCGCAGCGCGTTGCGCGCCCACTGCGGCGACGTGTAGGTCAGGAACGGGAGGACGTAGATCTCGGTGTCCCAGAAGTAGTGGCCGCTGTAGCCCGAGCCGGACACGCCCTTCGCCGGCACTCCGGTGCCGTCGGCGCGGGCCGATGCCTGAGCGAGCTGGAACAGGCACCAGCGGGTGGCCTGCTGCAGGTCGTCGCGTCCGCCGATCTGCACGTCGCTGCGCTCCCAGAACGCGGCGAGCCACTCCTGCTGACGCTGGAACTGCGTCTCGACGCCCTCGACGATCACGCGGTCGAGCGAACGGCGGCAGCGGTCGACGAGCTCCCGCGGCGGCACACCGCGTGACGTGTGATAGCTCACGAGCTTCGTGACATTGATCGGGACCCCGGCCTTCGCCTGCACGCGGAACACGTTCTTGGCGATGTCGGCCTCGATCAGGGTGCGCGCGTTGTACTCGTTCTCGGTCTCGATGATGTGGTCGGCCACGACGGCCACCGTCATCCCGGAATCCGCGACGTGGTACGACAGCGCCGAACGCAGGCCGTCCTGCCAGTGCTCTGCCGGCTCCAGCACGCGGTCAGCGATCTTCTCCGCCTTGCGCGGGTCGAACCCTGCCGGCTTCTTCGCCGCGACGGGGGTGCCGGCGTAGACGCCCGCCCCGTCCTGACGGTTCAGCAGCTGGCAGCTGATCGTGACGGGGGCGTCGGAGTTCTCGACGACCACTTCGAGGCGGAGCACCGCGAGGTGGCGCTCCTCGAAGCTCACGATGCGCTCATCGCGGATGCGCACGCGCTTCCCGGACGGCGTCTCCCACACCACGATGCGCTCGAGCACACCCGTGCGCATGTCGAGCGTGCGGCGGTACTCGCGCACATCGGCCACATCGAACGAGATCGGCTCGTCGTCCACGTACACGCGCATGACCTTCGCGTCCGGCGCATTGACGATGGTCTGGCCGACCTCGGCGAAGCCGTACGCCTGCTCGGCGTGACGGATCGGCCAGGTCTCGTGCAGTCCGTTGATGAACGTGCCGTGCTCGTGCGCACCGCGGCCCTCGATGTGGTTGCCGCGCAGGCCGAGGTAGCCGTTCCCGACGGAGAACAGCGTCTCGCCGACACCCTCCTCCGAGTAGCGCGTCTCGACGAGACGCCACGGGTCGACGGGGAAGCGGTCGCGGTCGATCATGCGGTCTCCGTGGTGTGGTTCGGGGTGAGCGGGAGGAAGCGGGAGAGGTCGTCCACGACGACCGTGGCACCGGCGGCGCGCAGGGCATCGGCACCGGCGCCGCGGTCGACGCCGATGACGTCGGCGAAACCGGCTGCGGCGGCCGAGGCGACGCCCGACGTGGCATCCTCCACCGCGATGCTGCGGGACGGGTCCACGCCGAGGTTCACCGCACCGGCGCGGAACATGTCGGCAGCGGGCTTGGACGCGAGGTTCTCGCGCTCGGCGACGACGCCGTCGACGACCACGCGGAAGTAGGAGCGGAGATCGGCTGCGCCGAGCACCTCTTCGGCGTTCTTCGAGCTCGACACCACGCCGAGCGGCACTCCCGCGGTGTGCAGGGCCTGCACGACGGCGAGCGAGCCCGGATACGGCGCGATGCCCTCCGCGCGCAGAGACGCGGCGAACGCCGCGTTCTTGCGGTTGCCGATGCCGCAGATCGTCTCGGCCTCCGGGGCGTCGTCGACGTCACCCCAGGGGACCTCCACGTTGCGGCTGTGCAGCAGGCTGGCCACGCCGTCGTAGCGCTTCTTGCCGTCGACATAGTCGTAGTAGTCGGCATCCGAGTAGGCGGGGGTGATCCCCCACTGCGCGAACACCTGGTCGAACACGACCTTCCAGGCGCGCATGTGCACCTCGGCGGTCGGCGTGAGCACGCCGTCGAGGTCGAACAGCACGCCGTCCGCGGCGAGCAGATCGGGAAGGGCTTCGGGCACAGGAGCCTCCAGGAGAAGGGGCGAAAGGTCGGCACCTCTCCGTGCCACTGTGCCAGCGTAGTTGCCGAGTGCCGTCGGGGGTAACCCCTCGGATGAGCGGTTGTTCAGAGCAGCTCCGCGGTCTGCCTGGCGATCTGCAGCTCTTCGTTCGTCGGCACCACGAGCACGGTCACGGCGGAGGCATCCGTGCTGATCCGACGGATGCCGCGCTCCCTCGCCTCATTGCGCGCAGGATCGATCTCGACCCCGGCGAATCCGAGCGTCGCCAGGGCAGCCGCGCGCACCCGCGCCGCGTTCTCACCGACGCCGGCGGTGAACGAGATGACGTCGACGCCGCCGAGCTGGGCGATGTAGGCACCGGCATAGCCGCGCAGGCGATGGACGTAGACGTCGAAGGCGAGTGTTGCCGCCTCCTCCCCCGCATCGACGCCGGCGAGGATGTCGCGCATGTCGCT
Source organism: Microbacterium saperdae (assembly GCF_006716345.1). Classification (NCBI taxonomy): domain Bacteria; kingdom Bacillati; phylum Actinomycetota; class Actinomycetes; order Micrococcales; family Microbacteriaceae; genus Microbacterium; species Microbacterium saperdae. The sequence continues at coordinate 693,845 of NZ_VFOX01000001.1, read as the reverse complement.
GCGGCCCGCCAGGCCCTGCAGTCCGCTGCGGGTGTTGAGCAGCGCATCGAGGTCGTTGATGGACAGTCCGGCGCGACGCGAGAGATGCACGAGCGCGGCGGGATCCAGGTCGCCGGAGCGCGTGCCCATCACGAGCCCCTCCAGCGGAGTGAGCCCCATGGAGGTCTCGACCGAGCGTCCGCCGTCGATCGCGGTGGCCGATGCGCCGTTGCCGAGGTGGAACACGATCTGCCGCAGGGAGGCGAGGTCCCGACCGAGGTACGCGGCCGCCGACTCGCTCACGAACTGGTGGCTCGTGCCGTGGAAGCCGTACCGGCGCACCCGGTGGTCCTTCGCCAGCCGACTGTCGATCGCGTACGTGTACGCGGCCGCAGGAAGGGTCTGATGGAACGCGGTGTCGAAGACCGCGACGTGCGGAACTCCGCGGAAGACGGCCTTCGCCGCGAGGATGCCGGAGAGATTCGCCGGATTGTGCAGCGGCGCGAGCACCGAGAGCTCCTCGATCTGACGCTCCACATCGGCATCGATCAGCGTCGGGGCGAAGAAGCGCGCTCCGCCGTGCACCACCCGGTGGCCCACGGCGACGGGCGGATGCGTGGCGAGCGAGGGCCCGTGCTCGGCGAACTGCTCGAGCATGACCGCGAATGCGGCGTGATGGTCGGCGATCTCGCGCTCGTCGCTGTAGGTCGCGTCGAGCATGGTCGGCACGGCATCCCCGTCGGTCTCCGGTCGCACCGTGTGCGCGACGGGACTGACGGGCTGACCGATGCGCTCGATGAGACCGCTCGCCAGCTCGTTCTCGCGCTCGATGTCGATCAGGCTGTACTTCAGCGACGAGGACCCGCTGTTGATCACGAGGATCGCGCTCATGCCGCCCCTCCCTGGGCCTGGATCGCGGTGATCGCGACGGTGTTCACGATGTCGTCGACCAGCGCTCCGCGCGAGAGGTCGTTGATCGGCTTGTTCAGGCCCTGCAGCACCGGACCGATCGCCACGGCCCCCGCCGAGCGCTGCACGGCCTTGTACGTGTTGTTCCCGGTGTTGAGGTCGGGGAACACGAACACGGTCGCGCGCCCGGCGACCGCGGAGTCCGGCAGCTTCGCCTTCGCCACGGCGGCGTCCGCCGCCGCGTCGTACTGGATGGGGCCTTCGACCGGCAGCTCCGGTGCCCGCTCGCGCACGAGGGCGGTGGCCTCTCGCACCTTGTCGACGTCGGCGCCGGAACCGGACTCCCCCGTCGAGTACGACAGCATCGCCACCCGCGGCTCGATCCCGAACTGGCGTGCGGTGGCCGCCGAGGAGACCGCGATGTCGGCGAGCTGCACGCTCGTCGGATCCGGGATCACGGCGCAGTCGCCGTAGACGAGCACGCGGTCGGCGAGCGCCATCAGGAACACGCTCGAGACGACGTTCACACCCGGCTTGGTCTTGATGATCTCGAAGGACGGCCGGATCGTGTGCGCCGTCGTGTGCGCCGCACCGGAGACCATGCCGTCGGCGAGGCCCAGGTGCACCATCATCGTCCCGAAGTACGACACGTCCGTCACGGTGTCGGCCGCCTGCGAGACCGTGATGCCCTTGTGGGCGCGCAGTCGGGCGTACTCCTCGGCGAAGCGCTGCACGAGTGCGGGGTCAGTCGGGCTGATGACCTGAGCCCCCGAGATGTCGACGCCCAGCTCGATCGCACGGGCACGCACGGCCGCCTCGTCGCCGAGGATCGTCAGATCCGCGACCTCACGCGCGATCAGGGTCGCCGCAGCGCGCAGGATGCGGTCGTCGTCGCCCTCGGGGAGCACGATGCGACGTCGGTCGGCCCGTGCGCGCTCGATCAGCCCGTACTCGAACATCAGCGGTGTCACGACCCGGGATTCCGCGAGTCCGAGCTGCGTGGTCAACGAGGTGTAGTCGACATGCGTCTGGAAGAGGCCGAGCGCACGGTCGTAGCGCCCTCGCGAATCCGGGGAGATGCGCCCGCGGGCGCCCATCACCCGCACGGCGGTGTCGTAGGTGCCGAGGTCGGTCGCGATGATCGGCACGGTGGACGCGAAGCCGTCGAGCAGACGCACGATGGGCTCGGGCAGCGGGAACGGTCCGTTCAGGATGATGCCGGCCACACGGGGGAAGGTGCCGGACGCGTCGGCGAGCAGCGTCGCCAGCAGGACTTCGGTGCGGTCTGCCGGGATCACCACGACCGCTTCCTCGGTGAGCCGCGGCAGCACGTTCACCATCGACATGCCCGCCACCACGATCGTCAAGGCCTCGCGTCCGAGCCGGTCCGCGTCACCCTTGATCAGGCGCCCGTCGACGGCCGACAGGATGCCGCGGATCGATGGGGCCACCAGTGTGCGGTCCTCGGGGATCGCCCACACAGGCGTCTCCTTCTGGGGACGGATGCCGTGCACCGCGGCGATGATGTCGGGCAGCGCTGCGGGATCGGCACGGTTGACGATGACGGCGAAGAGCTCTGCGCGTTCCTCGTCGAGCTCGGCCAGGGCGAGGGCCGCGATCTGGCCGACGGCTCCGGGGACGCGAGCCGTGGTGGTGCCGAGCTGCTCGGCCTGACGCTGCTGGTCGCGGCCGCTGAGCACCAGCAGCACCGGGGCGCCGAGATTGGCGGCGATGCGGGCGTTGAAGCCGAGCTCGGCCGGACTGGCGACATCCGTGTAGTCGCTGCCGATGATCACGACCGCGTCGCACTGCGCCTCGACGGCCTTGAAGCGCGAGACGATCGTCGACAGCGCGGCCTCCGGATCGTGGCGCACATCGTCGTAGGTGACGCCGATGCAGTCCTCGTAGTCGAGGTGCACCCCGTCATGCGCGAGCAGCAGCTCGAGGATCTCATCGCGGTCGGCGACCGAGCGGGCGATCGGGCGGAACACCCCGACTCGGGGGCTGACGCGCATCAGGGCATCGAGCACTCCGAGCGCGATCGTGGACTTGCCGGTATGACCTTCGGCCGAGGTGATGTAGATGCTCCGCGCCACCCCCTCAGCTTAGGCGGGTCGCGCCGACGGCGCGCCGGTCAGCAACCGTGGGAGAGGCCGTCGACCACGGCGGTGGCGTCGGCCTCATAGCGGGAGTAGTAGTCGCGGTCGGTGTTGATCTGCACCCGATGGATCGCGTGCGACGGCTCCATCTGCTGCCAGTCGGGCAGCCGCACCAGCCGGGTGAAGAAGAGCGTCGCCGAGGTCGCCGGATCCATCCGCTGCTCCACGCTCCCCCACCAGTCCTGCTGCTGGAACAGCCCGATGCTGCTGGTGCGGGTGCCGTCGGGGTTGGTGAATCCTCTGGTCTCCCAGTCGCCGTAGTCGATGTTGCGCAGGCTGCTCTCGCCCATCGCCGTCATGACGCCCAGGATCTGCCCCTCGCGCCCGAGTCCCAGACCGGACGCCGTGGTCATGATCGTGGCGGCGTTCTCCAGCTGCTCCCCCTGCCATCCCGCGATCCCCGCCTCGGGGAAGGTGCCGGGATCGTCCGCGCACACGACGACGGGGTCGTGCGCGATGCTGAGCGGGACCAGCACCGCGAGGCCGACGACCGCCGCGACCACGGCGGTCGAGATCAGGACGCGGCGCAGCATCCTCCGTCGGCGCAGCCGGATAGCGGCGCGAGCGCGCACCCCCGGCTTGCGCTTCTTGGCGCGCTTCCTCGGCCGCGCGCGTCGTTTCGCGCGCTGGGCGCTCATCCGGTGCGGTCCCGCAGCGCCGGCCGGTCCGCACGCCGGCCCGCCAAGGCGGCGATGCCTCCCCCGATCGCACCGAACAGGTGCGCCTGCCACGAGATGCCCTCGCTGACGCCGACGACGCCGGCGAGCATGGATCCGCCGTAGAGCGCGATCACGATGAGGGCGACCACCGCGTACAGGATGCGGTGGGCGACCCGCGCCGGCGCGAACACCCGCATCACGATGTAGCCGAAGTACCCGAACACGAGCCCGGAGGCGCCGACCGTGAGCGTGCCGGGGGCGTTGAACACCCAGGTGCCGAGACCGCCGATGACGGCGACGACCGCGGTGACGGTCCAGAAGCGGCGAGCGCCCTCGACCGCGACCAGGCAGCCGAGCGCCAGGAAGGGCAGGGAGTTGGCCAGCAGATGGCTCCAGCTCGCGTGCAGCAGCGGAGCGGCGACGATGCCGCCGAGACCGGCGAGGTCCCAGGAGCGCAGGCCGAATCCGGAGAACGAGCCGCGCAGGATCGCATCGGCCAGTTGGATGATCCACATCAGAGCGAGCAGGATGACCGGCGAGGCGAATCGGCTCAGAGCGGTGGAGCGCGGGGAATCGGCGGGGCTGGTCACGTCACGATCCTCGCAGTGCCGCCCCGGAGGACGCTGAAAAAGAAAGTGACCCTCCGCGCACCCAGCAGAGCCCGGTTACCCTTGCTGCGTTTCCGCCCTGGGGGAATTGGCCTGGATGCCGCCACGCGGAGAGCCGTCAACCATCCTAACCCGATGTCGCCCGATGCTCCGACACCGGCGGTAGCGCTCCGCGGACCACCAGGCTCAGGGCAACCTGCCAGAGCAGCCACCTCCCCATCGGGTTACGATCGAATAACGCGCACAGAAGCGCCTCACGCGAGAGGGAACGCATGCCCGACAACTCCCCCCTGATCACGGCCGAGCAGTTCGCGGCGCAGACCTCCGCGATCCTCGGCTCGGTGGGCCAGGTGATCGACGGAAAGCCGGATGCCGTCCGCAGCGCACTGGTCTGCCTGCTCGCCGAAGGCCACCTGCTGATCGAGGACGTGCCCGGCGTCGGCAAGACGATGCTCGCCCGCGCTCTCGCCGCCAGCGTGGATGCCACCGTGCGCCGCATCCAGTTCACCCCCGACCTGCTGCCCGGCGACGTCACCGGCGTCTCGGTGTACAACCCGGTCGACCGCGAGTTCGAGTTCAAGCGCGGCGCCGTGTTCGCGCACATCGTGATCGCCGATGAGATCAACCGCTCCTCGCCCAAGACCCAGTCCGCGCTCCTGGAGGCGATGGAGGAGGGCCAGGTCACGGTCGACGGCTCCACCCACATGCTCCCCGACCCTTTCCTGGTCGTCGCGACGCAGAACCCGCTGGAGATGGAGGGAACGTACGCACTCCCCGAGGCGCAGCGGGACCGCTTCATGATGCGCATCTCGATGGGATACCCGGATGCCGCCGCCGAGGCTCTCATGCTGCGCCAGCGCGACGTCGTGAATCCTCTCAGCGCGGTGGCTCCCGTCGCGGATGCGACCTCGATCGCCCACCTCATCGCCTGGGGGCGGTCCGTCCACGTCGCACCCGCGCTCGAGGAGTACGCGGTCGCCTTGGCGCAGGCCACCCGCTCTGACCCCAACCTCCACCTGGGCGCGAGCCCGCGTGCCACGCTGCAGCTCGTCAGGGCCGCCAAGGTGTGGGCGGCCCTCGACGGCCGCGACTACGTCATCCCCGATGACCTGACGGCTCTGCTGATCCCGGTGTTCGCACATCGCCTGCTGCCCGCACGCGGAGCTCATCGCGCCGGCGCGCAGCCGGTCGAAGCCGCACTGACCCAGATCGTCGAGCGCGTGCGGGTTCCCGTCGCCACCCGCTCCTGATCGAGCCGCCATGCGACGCCGTCGAGCACTGACCATCCGCGGGGCGGGTGCGCTGGTCGCTGCACTGGGCTGCATCATCGGCGCGAATCTGGTGGGCGCGCCGATCCTGATCTACATCGGCGTGCTGCTGGCCCTCGTGACCGGGTTCTCGCTGATCGTGGTGCGTGCGCCGCGTCGCACCGGCACCGTCTCCCGGCAGGTCTCGACGGATCTGCTGACGGTCTCCGAGACGTCCAGGGTCACCCTGCGCTTCACCCTCCGCTCCATCCGCGTCCCGCACGGACTCTGGCACGACGTGCTGCCGGATGCCGTATCCGGCGACTCCAGCGGCGAGTATCCGCCGGAGTCCGGGCAGCTCAGCTATCTGATCACCGGCATCCGACGCGGCGTCTGGCCGATCGGCCCGCTCATGCTGCGCACGGTCGACCCCTTCGGTCTGGCCCAGCGTGAGCAGTCGTTCGGCGAGCACCGCACGGTGACGGTCGTCCCCGAGGTCATCGCGTTGGCCCCGCTCAGCGTCAAGGTGGGCGCCGCCGGCGGAACGGCCCAGACCTCCTCGAGCCGTCTGGGCCAGGGTAGCGACAACCTCTCGCCCCGGCGCTACATCCCCGGTGACTCGATGCGCCGCATCCACTGGCGTGCCACGGCGCATCGCGGTCAGCTGATGGTGCGGCAGGAGGAGGAGGAATCCAGCCCGGACGCCCTCGTGGTGCTCGATCGCAGCAGCGCCCGGTGGGACAACACCGGTGAGGAGGCGGATGCCGCCTTCGAAGCGGCCGTCTCCCTCTGCGCCTCCTCCGCGATCCATCTGGCCGGGGAGGGCTACGGCGTCGACGTGATCGACAGCGCCGGCCTCTCCCTCGGCACGCTGCGCGGACACGAGGACGACCGTGACGGGCTGCTGGTCGCCCTGGCCATGGTGTCGCCGCGCGGGGAGTCCCGCGATCTGACCACACTGATCGGCGGCACACCGCCCGGACCACTCGTGTACATCACGGGACGCCTCGATGAGGAGGATGCTGCGCTGCTCCGCCCCTCCGGCGCCGCCGCCGCACTGCTGTTCAGCACGGATCCGCTCGCCGGCGCGAGCGCCGCGGCCGCGCAGCACGGCTGGACGGTGACCACCCTCGGCAGCGACGTCGCGGAGGCGTGGGAAGATGCTCTGCCCGCGCGGATCGGAGTCGGCGATGTTCCGCGCTGAGGCCGGCCGGACCGGACGCACGACGCCGGCACGCGCGACGCCCACCTGGCATCGCGAGCACGAGGACGCGAACGGCGTGGTGGCCCCGGCGATCCTCGCCGCAGTGGCCGGACTCGTCGCGATGTGGCCGTACACGTCGGTCATCGAGCCGGGGGCCTGGTCGTTCACCGTGCTCGCCGTGATCGTCATGACCGCTGCGACCGGAGCGCTCATGCGCACCTGGACGCGTCGACGCCGCGAATGGCTGCGCGATCTGACGACGTTCGCCGTGCAGCTCGCCGTCGCCGTCGCGGTTCTCACCCGGCTGATCGCCGGTGACTCCGCGTTCCTCGGAATCGTCCCCACGCCCACGACGTTCGCCGTGTTCCGCACGCTCGCGGCAGCGGCCTGGGAGGAGATCGCGTTCGGCTCGGCCCCGCTCGAGGCCACCGCGGGACTGGCAGCCGTGCTGGGAGCGGGCTTCGCTCTGGTGGCGATCCTCCTCGACCACCTCGTCTCCCACCGATCGGCGATCCTCGCGATCGTGCTCACGGGAGTGCTCGGGTCTGTGCCGATGATCGTGACGCTCGGCGACACGAACATCGTGTGGTTCGTGCTCCTCGGCATCCTCGCCCTCGTGCTGCTGCGCTTCACCGCACGCCGTCATCCGCTCGCTCCGCGCCGATCCTCGACCTCGCTCGCCGCGGGCGTCGGGGTCGCGGCGTTGGCGGTGACGATCGTGATCGCGCCCGGGCTCCCCGTCTCGGCGAGCCTCGCCGGCACGGGAGCCGGCATCACGGTCGATGCCTCCCTCCGGCTCGGCGACGACCTGCGCCAGCCGAACCCCGTCGAGGTTCTGACGGTTGCCACCAAGAACGATGTCGCGCCCTATCTGCGCCTGACCACGCTGTCGCAGTTCAACGGACGGATCTGGCAGCCCGACCGGGGAGACCTCAACGCGCAGAGCGAAGGCTTCGGCGAGCCGGAGTGGGGTGAGGAGATCGCGACGACGGACACGACGACCTCGATCCGCGTGCTGCGGATGTCGAGCTCCTGGTTGCCCCTGCCGTACCCCGCGACCGGCGTGCAGGGCCTCGCCAACACCTGGCGCGTGATGCCGGAGAACCGCACGCTCGTGTCGCGTAACGCCGATGCGGTCGGCAACGACTACACCGTGGCGTCCACGCGCGTCTCGCCGACCCTGGAGCAGATCCGCGCGATCGACGCCGCCCCTCCCCTGGTCGACGACAGTGAGGACCCGGTCGAGCTGCCGTCGGTGATCGGCGAACTCGCCTCCGAGGTCACCGCGGACGCGACGACCGACTATGACCGCCTGGTGGCTCTGCAGACGTGGTTCCGCAATTCCTTCACCTATTCGCTGGAGACGCCGGTCGAAGAGGGATTCGACGGCACCGGAGCCGACGCCGTCGCCCGGTTCCTCGAAGAGCGTTCAGGGTACTGCGTGCACTTCGCCGGCGCCTTCGCCCTGATGGCGCAGAGCCTCGACATGCAGGTCCGGATCGTGGTCGGATACCTCCCCGGCTCACTCACCGACGAGAAGCGCGGCGAGGAGTCGATCTTCTCGGTGGAGAGCGATCAACTGCACTCGTGGCCCGAGGTGCTGTTCCCCGGCGTCGGCTGGGTTCCCTTCGAGCCCACCGCCTCGCTCGGCGTACCGACCGCCTTCACCGCCGCCGCGACCGAGGGCACGGGCACGAACGGCCCTTCGACCCCCGCGCCGACGACCGCCCCGCAGGCCGAGCAGACCACCGGCCCGGAGGTCGACCGGGGTGACACCGGCGACAGCAGTTCCTCGAACGGAGCGCTGCGCCGCCTGGACGCGATGCCGGTCGTGCTGACGGTCGCCGGGGCTCTCGTACTGCTGCTCCTGCCCGCCCTCGTGCGCGGCGCCGAGCGCGGGCTGAGACTGCGGCGCGCGCGGCACGGCGATGCGGGAGCAGCCTGGGCAGAACTGCGCGACACCATGATCGACCTCCGCTTGCCGGTGTCGGATGCCGACACCCCCCGCGCGCGTGGATCGGCGCTGGTTCGGGAGTGCGGAGTCGATGCGACCGAGATGCGCGCTCTGACGGACGCGGTCGAGCAGGCGAACTACGCCCGCTCCGGAGCGGCGGCCGAAGACCTCGCGGGCCCGCTGCGCAGCGTGCTCGGGTCGATGCACGCGCGCAGCGATCGGTTCACCCGAACGAAGGCGCTGCTGGTGCCGCGGTCGCTGTTCGCCACGCGCGACGTCGACGCGGCGACCGTGGTCTGACCGCGCTCAGCGCTCCGTGTCAGGCGGCGGCGTGCTCCGCGCAGTACACCGCGTCGCACTCCTCGCACACCACGGACTGCACGCGGCAGCTCAGGTCGGGGCAGTTCGCGGTGCGCTTGGTCGCGGCCCCGCATCCGACGCATTCTCCGATCACGGCTGCGTGGTCGGAGAAGTCCACCGATCCGCGCTTGTCGAACACGTAGAGCGACCCGTCCCAGTAGCCGTCGTCGCCGTACCGCTCGCCGTACCGGACGATGCCGCCCTCCAGCTGGTACACCTCGCCGAACCCCCGAACGGTCATCAGGCTCGACAGCACCTCGCAGCGGATGCCGCCGGTGCAGTAGGTCACGACCGGCTTGCCCTTGAGCTCGTCGTACGCTCCGGAGTCGAGCAGCCGCACGAAGTCACGGGTGGTCTCGGTATCGGGCACGACCGCTCCGCGGAAGCGACCGATCTGCGCCTCCAAGGAGTTGCGGCCGTCGAAGAACACCACATCGTCACCGCGTTCCTCCATCAGCGCGTGCAGGTCCTCCGGGCTGAGCCGGGTGCCTCCGCCCACGACGCCGTGCTCATCGACGCGGAGCTCCCCCGGCGCGCCGAACGACACGATCTCGTCGCGCACCTTGACGCTGAGCTTGGGGAAGTCCAGGCTCCGCCCCTCGGCATCGACGCCCGTGCCCTCGCTCCACTTGATGTCGGCGTCGGCGAACGGCCCATAGGACCGGAATGAGCGCGCCCACTTCTTCAGCGCGGGCAGGTCACCGCCGAGGGTGCCGTTCACACCGTCCTTCGAGATGAGGAGGCGCCCGCGCAGGCCGAGAGCTTCGCCGAGATCACGCTGCCAGAGCCGGATGGCCTCCGGATCCGCGAGAGGGGTGAAGGCGTAGAAGAGGACGATCTTAGGTGTTGCCACCTAGGGATCCTACGTCGAGGACGCCTCCCGCCATCTCCGCGCGAGGGGCGATGAGTCCTCCGGATCCGTGATGATGCCGGCGACCGCGTCGAACCCGATGACGGGGAAGCGGGAGGCGGCACCGATCTTCTCCGCGCTGCCGAGCACGTAGACGTCGGCACTCCGCGCGGCGAGGGCCCTCTTGACCACGGCATCATCGAGGACGCCCGTGGTGAGTCCGTGGTCCGGGTCGATCCCGGTCACGCCGAGGAAGAAGACGTCCGCACCGAGGCGTCCGATCGCCTCCAGCGCCAGCGCCCCACCGGCGACGAGAGAGTGCCTGCTCAGTTCCCCGCCGACGATCAGCACGCGTGCTGCGGAGTTCTCGGCGACCGCCACGGCCACTGCGGGGCTCGGGGTGATCACCGTGAGCGTCGGATCGTCCGGCAGCATCCGCGCCATCGCCAGCGTCGTCGTGCCCGCATCGAGGATGATCGTGGCCCCCGGACGGATCAGCGCGACGGCGGCCCGGGCCACTCGCTCTTTACTGTCCGTCGCGACGGCGCCGCGCTGCGCGACGGGGGCCTCGGCGGCCGGCACGGGGAGCGCCCCACCGTAGACCCGCACGCACAGACCGGAGTCGGCGAGTTCCCGAAGATCCCGGCGGATGGAGTCCTCCGACACCAAGAGGTCAGCGGCGACGTCTTTGGCCACCACACGGCCGTCCCGTGCGAGGAGTTCGAGCAGATGATCCTTGCGCTGCGCACTGAGCATTCAAGCTTCTTCCTGTTGTTTCACGTTCTTGCACGGTTAACGCTACAGTCTCTGACATGAACAAGCCACTCCTGATCCTGATCGCCGGCCCGTACCGCTCCGGCACCGACGGCGACCCGGCCGCCATCGCGCGCAACCTCGCACGTCTCGAAGAAGCGGCGGCACCACTCCACCGCCTCGGCCACATCCCGATGATCGGCGAATGGGTCGCCCTCCCCGTGCTCCGCGGCCTCGACCCGGCGGAGACCGTCGAAGGAGACGTGATGTACGACGTCGCCGCCCGACTGCTGCAGCATTGCGACGGCGTGCTGCGTCTTCCCGGCGCCTCCGCCGGCGCGGACAACGACGTCGCGATCGCCCGCGATCGCGGTCTTCCCGTGTACTTCTCGATCGACGAGATCCCCGCGGCGAGCGCCTGACGCGGCTCGCCCGAGGCGGCGGCGACCGCGGTCGGTCACGGGACCCCCGAACCATCGGATAAGATGAACAGGTTGTTCCTTGGTGACGTGTCCGAGCGGCCGAAGGAGCACGCTTGGAAAGCGTGTGTTGTGCAAGCAACCGCGGGTTCGAATCCCGCCGTCACCGCCGAAGACAAGAAGGGCCCCGCGCCAGCGGGGCCCTTCTCGTCTTTATCGAGCACTGGGGGATTCGGGGAGGAGCGAGCGCAGCGAGACCTTTCCCCTGTGTGACCGGGGGTCGCTCAGTCCGCGAAGCGCACGCCGAAGCTCTGTCCACCGGGCGCCGTCGGCAGCGGCAGCATGCCCAGGCGCTCGTAGAACGCGGCGGCACCGGTGTTGTTCGGGTCCATGCCCAGGTGCAGCCCGGCGACACCGCGTCGGGTCAGCTCGGCGAAGAGCGTCTCGATCAGTCGACGCCCGAGGCCCTGCCCCTGCGTCTCGGGCAGCAGATCGATGTGGAGGTGCGCGGGGTACACGCTCGCGTTCGGCTCCTTGCCGGGACCGCGACCGTACGCGTAGGCGAGCATCCGCTCCTCACGCGTGGCCGGATCGGTGGGCTGCGGGAAGCGCTCGTGGAATGCCGGCCACCACTCGTCACGGAACCACTGCTCGAAGGCGTCGGTGTCGTCCGTGGCGACGATGTAGCCGATCACGCGTTCGTCGTCGGACTCGACCACCCACGCCAGATCCGGATGCCGCTGCGCATAGGGCACCGCGAAGAGGTCGCCCCAGAGGCGGTCGTCGGAGAAGAGCCCGGTCGCGTCTCCCCCGGCATCCGCCGTCTTCACGCACACCTCGTACAGGGCGTCGCGGTCGGCGGGACGGTACGGACGGATGCGTGACACAGCAGGCTCCTCAGGAGGGGTCGGAAACCTCAGCCTATCGCCGGCTCGACGCTCTCCCCGCGCTGCTGCACCCACGGCAGCAGCCACGCTCCGAGCAGGAGGACCACGCCGGCACCGACCAGGGCTCCGCCCAGCGTGTCGGTCGCCCAGTGCACCGAGAGCACGGTGCGCGACAGCGCCATCACGAGGATCCAGACCGCTCCGGCGATGGCGATCCAGACGCGCGGGAACACCAACCAGAGGACCAGCGCGATCGTCGCCGCGTTCGCGGTGTGCCCTGAGGGGAACGAGCCGAAGTCGCTGGCGACCAGCATGTCCTCCGGGCGCGCGCGACCGAAGAGCTGCTTGAGCAGCTGCACGGCACCGGCGCTGGCGGCGAAGCACAGCGCGGCGAACACGGCGGCGCGCCAGCGGCGGGCGAGCAGGAGCGCGACGATCACGAGCAGCGGCACCACGAAGATCGCGATCCACCCGCCGCCGATCTCGTTGGTCAGGTACGCGAACGCGAGCATCCAGTCAGCACGGTTCGCGGCGATCGTGGTGTTCCACCACACGTCGAACCCCGGAGGTTCGGCGAGACCGAAGACGACCGCCGCGCCCAGGGCGGCGGCCAGCGCCACGCATCCCAGGCCCCACCAGAGCATCGTCGATCTGTTCATCGTCCCATTCTGGCGGAAGACACCTGTGGACTCAGGGAGTGAGCATCCCCACGGTGCGCGGACGCACGATCAGCCAGAGCGAGAGGATGCCGATCACCGAGCACCCGACCATGACGGAGGCCATGGTCGTGGCGGTGATTCCGGCGTCCTTCGAGATCCAGCCGACCACCGGCGAGATGAGCCCGGCGACACCGAAGTTCGTCGCACCGAGGATGGACGCCGCAGTGCCGGCCGCCTTCCCATGGCGGTCGAGCGCGAGCACCTGCACGTTCGGGAAGGTGAATCCGCATGCGGTCATGAACACGAACAACGGCACGACCGTGCCCCACAGGCCCAGGCCGAGCTGGTCGGCGACGACGATCGCGACGCCGGCGATCAGCAGTACAGATGTCGAGTACGCCATGACCCACTGCGGCCCGAAGCGTGCGGCCAGGCGCGAGGCCGTCTGCACGCCGAGCACCACGCCGAGCGAGTTGACGGCGAACAGCAGCCCGTACTGCTGGGCGTCCAGCCCGTGCGTCTGCTGGAAGAGGAAGGGCGAGGCCGACAGGTACGAGAACAACCCGGAGAACGTCATGCCGCCGATGATCAGCACACCGATGAAGACCCGGTCCGAGAGCACCGAGCGGTAGCGCTGCAGCACGGTCGACCCGCCGCGCTCCTGTCGCCGGGCCACAGGCAGCGTCTCGGGGATGAACAGGATCGTCGAGAGCAGCATCAGCACGCCGTAGGCGGCGAGCACCACGAAGATCCCTCGCCACGGCATGAGGGTGAGCAACCACGACCCGATCAGCGGCGCGACGACCGGCGCCACACCCGACACCAGGGCGAGGCGGGAGAGCATGACCACGAGCCGACGTCCGCCGAACAGGTCGCGCACGATCGCCATCGCCACGACGCCTCCGGCGGCGGCGCCCATGCCCATGAGGACGCGGGCGACGCTGAGCAGTTCGAGCGACGGCGCGAATGCGGCTCCGACGCTGGCCAGCACGTGCACCGCCGTGACGACGATCAGCGGGATGCGGCGTCCCACCTTGTCGCTGAGCGGCCCGACCACGAGCTGACCGATCGCGAATCCGATCATCGTTCCGGTCAGGGTGAGCTGGATCGCCGCGGCCGTCGTCTGGAAGTCCTCCTCCAGCACCGGGAAGGCCGGGAGGTAGAGGTCGATCGTGAACGGACCCAGCGCCGTGAGCGCACCGAGGAGCAGGATGTAGAGGATCCGTCGCCGATTCGGGATCGAGTCTCCGGGGTGCAGCATGATCGGCGCCGTCGCCGGGTTGGATCCGAGAGTGCGGATGGCCCCCGTCGCGGTCGACGTGCGGGTGCTGCCGGTCGTCGTGGGGATGCTGCCCGTGGGCGTGCGCTCCGGCTGGGGAACCGTCGGCAGGGAGTCGGTGCGGGGGGCGTCGGACACGGAGGTCCTTCCGAGTTTCGAGGGGGGCGAGGTCGAATCGATTCGACCTGGGAATCCCCCATGTTACCGCCGCCCGGCACCACCGCTCCCTGCGAAATCGAGAAACGCGCCTCCTCGCGATGAGAAGGCGCGTTCTCGATCTCCGTCCGCGCGCCGGCGGAAAGGAGTGGATTCAGCGGGAGGAGCGCGCGAGGCCCTGCTCGAGGTCGGCGATCAGGTCCGAGACATCCTCGATGCCGACGGACAGGCGAACGATGTTCTCCGGCACGGCGAGCTCGGTGCCGCGCACCGAAGCGTGCGTCATGTCCGGCGGGTAGCCGATGAGCGACTCCACTCCACCGAGCGACTCGGCGAGCTGGAACAGTTCTGTGGACTCCGCGAACGCCCGGGCGGCGTCCGCACCGGCGGCCAGACCGAGCGAGAGCATCCCGCCGAATCCGCTCATCTGCTTCGCGGCGATCTCGTGCCCGGGGTGCGAGGCCAGACCCGGGTAGAAGACCTGCGCGAACTCCGGCCGCGTTGCCGCCCACTCCGCGATCGCCTGCGCGTTCTCGGAGTGCTGGCGCACGCGCACGGCCAGCGTCTTGATGCCGCGCGTGGTGAGCCAGGCGTCGAGCGGTGCCGACACGGCACCCACCGCGAACTGCTGGAACTTCACCTGATCGAAGAAGCGGTCATCGCCGAACACGACGGCGCCGCCGAGCACATCGGAGTGACCGCCGAGGTACTTGGTGGTCGAGTGCACGACCAGGTCGGCACCCAGGGCGAGGGGCTGCTGCAACGCCGGCGAGGCGAAGGTGTTGTCGACGACGACGATCGCGCCGGCCGCGTGAGCGACCTCCGCGACGACCGCGATGTCGACGACCTTGAGTAGCGGGTTGCTGGGCGTCTCGAGCCAGACGATCTTGGTCTGCGGACGGATCGCCGCGCGGATGGCGTCGAGGTCGGCGAGTTCCACCGTGGTCGTCTCGACTCCCCACGGCGCCAGCACCTTGGTGAGCAGACGGTAGGTGCCGCCGTACGCGTCGTTGCCGAGCAGCACGTGGTCGCCGGGCTTCAGGATGCCGCGCAGCAGCGCATCCTCCGCGGCGAGGCCGGACGCGAAGGAGAGTGCGCTCGCGCCACCCTCGAGCGCGGCCAACTGCGTCTCCAGCGAGGAGCGCGTGGGGTTGCCCGCACGGTTGTACTCGTAGCCCTCGCGGAACCCTCCGATGCCGTCCTGCACATGTGTGGAGGCCTGATAGATCGGCGGGATGATCGCGCCGGTCGTGGGGTCGGGGGCTTGGCCCGCGTGGATGGCTCGGGTGGCGAAAGCGTGGTCGGACATCTTCCCAGCCTACGACCGGGTCCGGTGCCGCCCGCGGTCCTGTTACGCCGCGCGTCCGTTCCGCTCGGCGGGCCCCTCAGCGGGACAGGTACGCGAGCAGATCCTGACGGGTGAGCACCGTGTGCGGCTTTCCGCCCTCGGTCACCAGCAGCGCATCGACGTCGGCGAGTGCGGCGCGCGCCTGGGCGATCGGCGCATGGATGCCGATCAGCGGCAGCCTCTCCCCCGTGTGCGAGCCGACGGCATCGGTCGGCTTCGCCTCGCCGCGGAAGAGCAGGTCGAGCAGACCCTTCTCGTCGACCGTGCCGACCACCTCGCCCATCATGACCGGAGGCTCGGCGCTGAGCACCACGAGCTGCGATACGTCGTACTCGGTCATCATCCCGATGACCTCCAGCACCGTGTCGGTGGGATGGGCATGCACGAGATCAGGGATCCCCTCGCCCTGGCGAGCCGTGCGGGCCGCGACCACGTCGGCCACGGTCTCGCCCTCCTCGACGTCGCTGAAGCCGTAGGAGCGCATCCATCCGTCGTTGAAGATCTTGCTGAGGTACCCGCGCCCACCGTCCGGCAGCAGCACCACCATCACGGCATCGGCGGGAAGATCCCGTGCGATGCGCAGCGCCCCGACCACGGCCATGCCGCTGGAACCGCCGACGAGGATGCCCTCCTCCCGCGCCAGGCGCCGGGTCATCGCGAAGGACTCGGCATCCCCGACCGCGACGATCTCGTGCGGGACGCTCGGGTCGTACGTGCCGGGCCAGATGTCCTCTCCGACTCCTTCGACCAGGTACGGCCGTCCCGTGCCCCCGCTGTAGACGCTGCCTTCGGGGTCGATGCCGACGATGCGCACCCGGTCATCCGACACCTCGCGCAGGTAGCGGCCTGTGCCGGTGATCGTGCCGCCGGTACCGACGCCGGCGACGAAGTGCGTCACCTGGCCGTCGGTGTCGCGCCAGATCTCCGGACCCGTGGTCTCGTAGTGGCTGCGGGGCCCGTTCGGGTTCTCGTACTGATTCGGCTTGAAGGCACCGGGGATCTCGCGCGCCAACCGGTCGCTGACGCTGTAGTACGACTCCGGGCTGTCGGCCGGAACGGATGTGGGTGTCACGACGACCTCGGCGCCGTAGGCCCGCAGCACGTCGTTCTTGTCCTCGGCGACCTTGTCCGGCACCACGAAGACGCATTTGTACCCGCGCTGCTGCGCGACGAGCGCGAGACCGACGCCGGTGTTTCCGCTGGTCGGTTCGACGATCGTGCCCCCGGGCTTCAGCTGGCCGGAGGCCTCAGCCGCATCGATGATGCGCGAGGCGATGCGGTCCTTCGCGGAGCCCCCGGGGTTCAGGTACTCCAGCTTCACGAGCACCGTGCAGGCGACGCCCTCGGTGACGCGGTGGAGCTTCACGAGGGGCGTGTCGCCGACGAGGTCGACGATGGAGTCTGCGTACTTCATGCTCTCAGGGTACGTGCGCGAATGCCGTGACCGGGGCTGTGTTGCGCCCGGTCACGGCATCCGTGTGCGAAGGCCTGTGCGGCCGACGACCGATCAGCCCTTCGTCGACCCGGCCAGCAGGCCGCGGACGAAGTACCGCTGGAGCGAGAAGAACACGATCAACGGCACGAGGATCGACACGAAGGCGCCTGCCGTGAGCAGGTACCATCCCTCGCCGCGACCGGTGATCTCGGCGAGCACCTTCGTGATCGGAGAGGCAGCGCCGTCCGCGAACACCAGCGCCACGAGCAGGTCGTTCCAGACCCAGAGGAACTGGAAGATCGCCACCGAGGCGATCGCGGGCATCGTCAGCGGCAGTACGACCCGGAAGAAGATCTGCCCGCGGGAGGCACCGTCGACGCGCGCGGCCTCGATGATCTCGCCAGGGATCTCCGACATGAAGTTGTGCAGCAGGTAGATCGCCAGCGGCAACGCGAACATCGTGTGGGCGAACCAGACCTGCGCATAGCCGCCCGCGACGTCGAGCCCCAACGTCACCTGCAGCCCGAACAGATTGATGCCGCGCGAGAACGACGACAGCAGCGGTACCAATGCCATCTGGATCGGCACGATCTGCAGCGCGAACACGAAGATGAACAGCGCGTTGCGTCCCTTGAACTCGATCCAGGAGAACGCGTACGCCGCCATCGCCGCGATCATCAGCGGGATGAGCGTGGCGGGGATCGTGATCACGATCGAGTTGAAGAACGATTCCAGGATGGTCAGCTGCGTGGTGCCGGACTGCAGCACGGCCACGTAGTTGTCCAGGGTCACCTGCGGGTTGGCGAAGAACGTCCACCAGCCGCTGGAATCGATCGCATCCCTGTCGCGGAACGACGAGATGAAGAGCCCGAGCGTCGGGACGGTCCAGACGACCGCGATGACGATCGCGGCCACGGTGGCCCATGGGCGACTCAGACGCTTGCGGACGCGGCCCGCGGAGGCATCGAGCCGTCCGCCGGTCGTGAGCGCTCGGGTGGACGTGCCGACTTCGGACTTCACGGTGTCGGTCATCGGATCTCCCGCTGCTTCTTGATCTGGCGTGCGTTGTAGATGACGATCGGCAGCACCAGGATGAACAGGATGACGGAGAGCGCAGCGCTGCGTCCCGCCTCGAACTTGGAGAACTGCGTGTACATCTCGTTCGCGAGAACCGAGGTGCCGTAGTTTCCACCCGTCATGGTTCGCACGATGTCGAACACCTTCAGAGAGGCGATCGAGATCGTGGTGAGCACGACGATGAGCGCCGGACGGATCGAGGGGATCGTCACCGACCGGAAGCGTTCCCAGGCGTTGGCGCCGTCGAGCTCCGCCGCCTCGAGCAGTTCCTGCGGCACTCCCTTGATGGAGGCCGAGAGCACGACCATCGCGAAACCGGTCTGCACCCAGATCAGCACGACGATGAGGGCCAGGTTGTTCCACGGCCCGTTCAGCAGGAACTGCTGCGGCTCTCCCCCGAACCAGACCAGGATCTGGTTGAGCAGACCGATCTGCTCGAACTCGGGGCCGCGGTAGGCGTACACGAACCGCCAGATGATGCTCGCCCCCACGAACGAGATCGCCATCGGCATGAAGACCAACAGCTTGTAGACCTTCTCGCCGCGGGTCTTGTCGATGAACACCGCGTAGGCGAGTCCGATGATCGTGGAGAGCGTGGGCACGAGCAGGACCCACACGATCGTGTTGATCACGGAGGTGACGCCGTCCGACTGCGTGAAGATCCAGAGATAGTTGGACAGGCCGACGAAGTCGCTGCCGGTCGAGTTCCAGAACGACGCGTAGACGGTCTGGATCGACGGGAGGATGAGACCGGCCAGGAGCAGGAGCATCGCCGGAGCCATGAAGGCGACGAGCTGGATCAGATATCCCGCACCATCGCGGGAACGATAGTCGAGGAAGAAGAACAGTGCGCCGACGAGGACGGCGACTCCCATCGCCCAGTAATAGGAGTTGAAGAACCACATCACGGCGAGCGGGATGAGCAGGCACATGGCCAGCCGCACCCAGGTGTAGAGCGCGCCCCTTCGCGGAGCGATATCGACGAGGAGCAGGATGATCACCACGACCACCGCGAATGCGATGACCACGGCGACGGCCTGCAGGATCGGTGGCAGTGCCCCGATCCATTGGAAGAACAGAGTCGCGTTCACGGAATCCCCTTCATGAGACGGAACTGATCAGCGGACCGTGCCACGATGCACGGTCCGGGTGTGAGAAGGAGGGCCGCCCCGTGGGGGCGGCCCTCCTCATCGGATCAGCTGGAGGGCCAACCGGTCTGGATCTGAGTGAGGACCTCGTCTGTCGAGGTCCCGTTGATCCAGGCGACCATTCCCTTCCAGAAGGTGCCGGAGCCGACAGCACCGGGCATCTGGTCGGAACCGTCGAAGCGGAACGTCACCGAGTCGTCCTGGAGGAGCTTGATCGACTCCTGCAGGATCGGGTTCTCGACGGCGTCGATGTCGACGCCCTTGTTCGCGGAGGTCACGCCACCGAGTGCCAGACGGCTGTCAGCCCACTCGGGGCTGGAGAGGTACTCCAGAACCTTCTGGGTCGCCTCGGAGTCGCTGAATGCGCCGACGATCTCGCCACCACCGGTGATGAACGTCTCGTCGGGGCTCTTGCTCGGGAGCAGGAACGCCCACACGTCGCCGTCCTCGGCGATGTTGGTGCCCTCGGGGAAGAAGCCCGAGAGGAAAGATGCCTGGTGCGTCAGTGCGCAGTCGCCCTTGGCCAGAGCCGGGGCCACGTCACCGAACGCGGTCGAGTTGATGGAGCGGACATCACCGAAGCCGGCGTTGACGTAGGCCGGGTTGAGCAGGAGCTCACCCGTGGCGTCGAACGCCTCCTTGATCTGCGGGTCGGTGAACGGGATCTCGTTCTTGACCCACTGGTCGTAGACATCGGCGCCGGCGTTGCGCAGCACGAGGTCCTCGATCCAGTCCGTACCCGGCCAGCCCGTCGCGACGCCCGACTCGAAGCCGGCGCACCACGGAGCCTTGCCGCTCTTCTCCTGAATCGTCTTCGTGAGGGTCAGCAGTTCTTCCCAGCTCGTGGGCTCCTCGACGCCCCACTCCTTGAACTTGGTCGGCGAGTACCAGACCCAGCCCTTGACGCTCGCCATGAGCGGTGCGCCGTAGAAGGTGCCGTCATAGGTGCCGAAGTCGACCCAGCCCTGGGTCCATCCCTCTTCCGCGTTCTTCTTCACGGCCTCGGGAGCGGGCTTCAGCAGGTCACGCGATGCGTAGTCGGCGAACAGACCGGGCTGCGGGAAGATCGCGATGTCCGGCGGGTTTCCACCCTGTGCGCGAGTACCGAGCTGCGTCTCGAAGTCCTGGCTGCCCTCGTACTTGATGTCGATGCCGTTCTCCTCCTCGAAGTCGGCCCACGACTGCTGGAGGAGCTTCGCCTCATCGTCGACGATCGTGCCGTAGATGGTGACCGTCTTGTCGTCACCGCCACCGCTGCCGCCGCCCGAAGGTGCGCCGCCGGGAGCCCCGCACCCTGCGATCGCGATACCCGCGACCCCCAGCAGAGCGAGCGGCGCGAGCCGCCTGGAACGCTGCGAAAGACCCATGTGAATTCTCCTCTTCGAGTTCACGGTCCCTACCTCGTCAGACGCCACCCCCGGCGTCGTTCGGGAACCGATTCCAGGTAAACCTACTTGCCTTCCACACCCGCGCACAATGGGGAAGTATCACAAGCTCGCAACCTTTCGAGGGATCGCGGCCCTCCGGATGGGAGCGCTCCCGCGCCAAACATGTGGAACCGGTTCCTTTCGGAGCCTGGAACGGCTACCATGACATCCGCGAGCCGCCTTCGGCGCCTTGCTCGACGCGCAGGCGTCGCCTGGTCAAGGAGGACCGATGAGCACGATCGCGGACGTCGCCGCGCGAGCAGGCGTGTCGAAGGCGACGGCGAGCCGTGCGCTCAGCGGGCGCGGCTACGTGTCGGAGGAGACCCGTCTGCGCGTGGTGAATGCCGCGGACGCGCTCGCGTACGTCGCCCACTCCTCAGCCACCAGCCTCGCCACCGGACGCACCCAGACGGTCGGCATCATCATGCCGCCCGTCGATCGGTGGTTCTTCGCCGAGCTGCTCGCCGGGATCCAGGAGTCGCTGTTCGCGCTGGACTACGACCTCTCGCTGTATGGCGTGCCAGAGGGATCGGAGACCCGCGAGCGGCTGTTCGAGAGCGTGCTCCCCCGCCGACGCTTCGACGGCATCATCGCGGTCGGCATCCAGCCGAGCGCCCGAGAGCTCGAGAAACTGCAGCGCACCGGCCGACCGCTGGTGAGCGTCGGACCCTACAGCGCGGGATCCAGCTCGATCTCGATCGACGACACTGCGGCCGCGCGCATCGCCACCGAGCACCTCATCGAACTCGGACACAGGGACATCGCCTTCGTCGGCGGCTCGACGGATTCCGGGGAGCTGAGCTTCGGCGATGCGCGCCGACTCGACGGCTACCACGGAGCCCTGCACGCCGCGGGCCTCTCGGCGCACGCACGGGTCGCCGGTGCCACCCCGACCATGCCGGGCGGATACACCGCAGCGGCGGGACTGCTGGGCGACCGTCGACGGCGACCGACCGCGATCGTCGGCGTGTGCGACGAGGCCGCGATCGGGGCGGTGATCGCCGCCAGACGCCTCGGGATCGCGGTGCCGACCGAGCTCAGCGTGGTCGGCATCGACGATCACGAGCATGCCGAGATGTTCGCTCTGACGACGATCGGACAATCCCCGCGCGAACAGGGTCACGAGGCGGTGCGTCTGCTGACGCTGCGGATGAAGGAGCCGGATGCTCCGCTCGAGCACGTCGCGGCGGCATCCGCTCTCGTGGTGCGCAGTTCCACCGCCCCACCGCGCTGATCGCGGGCACGGCGCCGGATACGCACGAAGGCCCCGGGCGAACCCGGGGCCTTCGGTGAAGCGATGAGACGCCGGATCGATGCGCTGGACGCGTCGACCCGGAGACGATTACTTGAGGGTAACCGTGGCGCCTGCCTCTTCGAGAGCAGCCTTGGCCTTCTCGGCGGCTTCCTTGGTTGCACCCTCGAGCACAGCCTTCGGGGCACCGTCGACGACAGCCTTGGCCTCGCCGAGGCCGAGCGAGGTGAGCTCGCGGACCGTCTTGATGACCTGGATCTTCTTGTCTCCAGCAGCCTCGAGGACGACGTCGAAGGAGTCCTTCTCCTCGACCTCTTCCGCAGCGCCTCCGCCTGCGCCGGCAACGGCGACGGGGGCAGCAGCGGTGACCTCGAACTTCTCCTCGAACGCCTTGACGAAGTCGTTGAGCTCGACGAGGGTCAGGCCGGCGAACTGCTCGAGCAGCTCCTCAGTGGTGAGCTTAGCCATGATGTATCTCCTAGATAGATGGGGTTAGTAGACGAGATCGCAGGTCGCTTACGCGGCCTCTGCGGTCTCCAGCTTTTCGCGAAGAGCATCGATGGTGGCCGCAGCCTTGCCCATCGTCGCCTTCATCATGCCCGCAGCCTTCGCCAGCAGAACCTCACGGCTCTCGAGCGCGGCGTACTTGTTGACCTCGTCGGCAGAGAGGGCGTTGCCCTCGAAGATGCCGGCCTTGATCACGAGAAGCGGGTTGGCCTTGGCGAAGTCACGAAGAGCCTTGGCAGTGGCGACGAAGTCACCGTGCACGAAAGCGACGGCAGACGGACCCTTGAGGTCGTCATCCAGCGCAGTGATGCCGGCCTTGTTGGCGGCGATCTTGGTCAGCGTGTTCTTCACCACGGCGTACTCAGCGTCCTGACGGATGCTGTTGCGCAGCTCCTTGAGCTGGGCAACCGTCAGACCGCGGTACTCGGTCAGCAGAACGGCGGACGAGTTCTCGAATGACTTCGTGAGCTCGGCAACCGATGCATCCTTCTGCGCCATGGTCACTCCTTGGTGTGTACGAGGCGCCCCACGGTGGTGAGGCACCAACCCCGACCGCCTGCAAAAGAAAAAGCTCCGGCGCAAGCGCACGGAGCTTCAGAAGATCGTGACACCTGCGCGGGCCCCTGCAATGCAGAGTTTCAATCTCCGTGCACTTGCGCGCACGACGATGACCAGCGGTCTTCGGTTGTGACCAGAGTACCCCACCCGCTCCCGTCCCCCAAATCCGCGTCCGCGCGCAGCATCCTCTGCTCTTACCCGTGCCTCTGAAGCCCCTACCGGTCCCTGCCTCCACCGAAGCCCATCACACGCGTCGAGACCCATCGGCGCCGACGAGTTCGCTGATGGGTCTCGACAGAAACGGTGGGTCTGGAGTCACGGGCGGATGCCGAAGGATGCCAGACGTGCCCCGAGCCGTTCTGCGGAGACGATGTGCGACGATTCCCACCGCACGATGCGCCAGCCGGTGACACCACGAATCGCGTCCTCCCTGCGCTTCTCTGCCAGGAGGATCTCGTCCATCGAACGCGCGCCACGCATCTCGTCGTCGAGGTACTTTCCGAGCCCGTCGAACTCGCCGAACACGCGCGCCTTCGGAAATGCGAAGTCCGTCCAGTAGTCCTCGCCGTCAGGCCCGACCACGTGAGTCTGCAGCCCGAGACCCGTGAAGCCGAGGCGGTGCAGTTGCAATCGACTCACGCTCTCTCCCGGCAACTGAGCCCTGCCGTCGGCGAAAGCCACCACACGCCGAGCGCGACGGATGCCGCGAGTGGATATACCCGCAGCTCGCTCGAGCAGCATGTCGCGCCACGCGGCCGCACGCCCTTCATCGTGATGCTGCTCATGCACGGCGAAGCGACGCAGCGCCGCATCTGCGCTCGCGACTGCAGCCTCGGACGTCATCCGCTGCGCGAGGTCGAGGACGGTTCGCTCCACGGAAGTGCACCGCAGGCCATTCACCTCGACCACGTCGTCGGGCGCGATACGCAATGCGTGGCGCGCGACGCCCGCTCGAGCTCGGCTGTGGCTGGTGTCTCCGACGAGCGTGTGCACCACAGCCGGCACCGAACGATAGAGCGGCAGCCCGTGGATGACAGCCGCCGACTCGAAGCAGAACGGTGGCGCCGCGTAGGACGCGTCGCGGTGCACGGCGACGACCGCCAGAAGATGCCGCCCCTCGTTCCAGAGGCCTTGCCACGCCGCGGCGTGGACGTACCAGCCGCGCCGGATCCGGATCAGCTCACCCGACGCGACCGCGTCCATGACCTCGCGATCTGTCGATCCGGACTCGCGCAGCTGAGTCCGCGAACGGAGCATCCGCTTCGCATTCTCGATCGTGATGGCTCTCGGCATCCGACCATCCTGACCACACCTGCCGGTCACTCGCGCAGACAGATCTCCGTCCGGTGGGCAACGGATCCGAAACGCATGTCGTGCAGTATGAGTGCACACGCGGCCGCCTCGCCCAGACCCACTGGCCGCGCCGGAACCCATCGTGCGCGACGTCGCCGGCGATGGGCCTGGGCAGGTGCGATGGGTCTGGGCGAGGAACGGGGAAGTGGGGTGCGGATGGATGCGCGCGTGCGCAGGCGGGATGCAGGGAAGGCGGCGTGTACGGGGAACGACGTCGGACGACGGGGTTAGGGTCGAGGAGTGAACCAGGACCTCGCCGCACGCATCGTCGCGGACTCCCGCGACCGGGTGGCGTGGCTGCGAGCACGGTCCCGCGGCATCACCGCGACCGACGTCGCCGGACTCACGAGTGAGCGATCGATCGCACGCGCGGCCGACGCCAAGCTCGGCGGAGGCCCACGGTTCGGCGGCAATGCCTACACCGACCACGGTCGGCGCCGCGAGCCCGAGATCGCCGCCTGGGTCGCCGCGACCCACGGCATCCTCCCCTCCTCCGCGCTGTTCCGGGCCGAGGTCGAGCACCGTCACCTCGCGACCCCTGACGGCATCGCCGTCGACGCCGACGGCCGGGTCAAGCTCGCCGAGATCAAGACGACGAACAAGGCGTTCCGCGGAATCCCCCGCACGTACCTCCGCCAGATCTGGTGGCAGCAGCACGTGCTCGGCGCCGAGCGCACGCTCTTCGTCTGGGAGGAGCACGTCGACTTCGCGCCCATCCACGACGAGCCGCGCTGCGTGTGGATCGACCGCGACGACAAGGAGATCGCGAAGCTGGTCGGCCTCGCGACCGATCTCATCGACGAGCTCTACCGCCGCACCACCGGGCAGCAGATCCCGGCGCGGATCGCGGATGCCACCGCTGCCGCGGCTGCGAGTCGGCGCGAGCACCTGCGCGAGCGCGATGCGTTCCGCGCCCTGGCCCTCGCCGACTGAGCCCCCTCACCCGCAGAGCCGCCGCAGCAGCCGCTAGGCCGCGGCGAATGTGCACGTCGTCGCACCACCGGCGAGGATCGACGCGTAGGTGACCGTGATCTTCACCTTGGTCGGCGATCTCCAGGTCAGGCCTCCCGCGGTGACCCACGACGTGCCGAAGTAGATGACGTACTGTCCCCCGCCGAGCAGGAACCCCAGACCGCCCAGGAGTCCGTCGAGCACACCCTTGCTCACCGCGGTGGTGTACACCCCCGCGGTCGCCGTCCCCGGAGCCACGATCGATCCTCCTGAGCCATCGGCCGCCGAGGTGAGGTAGACGTTGAGGGCGGTCGTGGCCGGATAGCCGGTCGGCGTGGTGGGCCAGCGCCACTTGATGGTCAACGCCGTGCCACCCAGCAGCGTGCTCAGCGGGTTCGGACAGGTCAGTCCGCCCGGTAGCGGCTCGACAGCCGGTGGCAGCAGCGCGAGCGCGGTGACCGTCGCCGCGGCGTACTCCTCGTCGGTGAAGGTCGCCTCGGTGTCCTGCACGGGCGGTGCCGCGATGACGCCGAGCAGCAGCGCCAGCCCCGCCGCACCGGCGAGTAACCGCCGACCTGCCCCGCCCCTCATCGGGCGTCCTCCTTGTCCCGCGCCGCGCGCCGCCGATGATCGAGGATCAACACGGCACCGGTGGCGACCAGCAGCGCCCCGGCACCGCACGCCAACGGCACGATGGGCGACAGCCCCGTCGTCGCGAGCCCGCCGTCCGGCCCGACCACGGCCGACTCCCCCGCACCCTGCGCATGCACGCGGATGTCGGTGGAGCCGCCTTCGTCGTCCGTGTCCAGGGTGATGGCGAGTCGCAGGTGGGCGACCTCGGTGTCGGCGATCTCCGCGAGCGCGATCTCGGCGCCGTCGCGGGGGATGCTCCATGCTGTGCGCAGCGCGGTCGCACCGCCGGGACAGCCGCCGACCTCCCACTCCCGCATGCAGAGCGCGGCATCGATGACCACAGGCGCGTCTCCGCGGGCGCTGACCGCGATGCGGACGCTCCCGGGGTCGGGGGCATCTGCACTGATCGCGACGTCCCACTGCACCGGTTCGCCGGGCAGCAGGCGGGATGCCGCATCCCAGTCGGCCACCGACACCAGACGGAGGACGTCGCCCTGGATCACCTGCGTGGTGGGCGCCGCCCACGCCGCGGTCGGCAGGAACAACGCACTCCCCACGACGAGCGCGGAGAGCACGGCGAGAGACCGGCCGCGGATCATGGGATGCCGTCGCTTCTGCGGCGCGACTCGGATCGATCGGCCCGCGGCCAGAACGCCCAGACGACCAGTGCCGTCGCGGCGAGCGTGAGCACGCCGAGCACGTACGGGTTGCCCATCCCGACGATCAGCGTCGCGATGCCGGGAATCGAGAAGAGCACGATGCGCACCGACGTCACGGTGTACGGGAACGGATCCGCCTCCGTGTTGGCGTCGCCACGCATCGTGATGATGCGCTCATCGGCGGACGCGCCGGGTTCCACGGACGTGACGCGGTGAGTGATCGGGAGCTCGTCCACCCGGTCGACCGTCACGACGTCGCCGATCGCGATGTCGGCCGCTGGAACGCGCTGCACGACGGCGACAGAACCCGCGGTGATCGTGGGCGACATCGATCCGGTGCGGAACATGATCAGAGTGATCTGCGCGGTGAGGGCGAGCACCACCAGCACGATGCAGATCACCCCACCCACGGCCGCGATCCAGAGCAGCACGTCCGCGATCAGGCGACCGGGTCCGCCGCGCCGAGCCTTCGCGGCGGCGTCGGGCGCGTCGGACGGGTCGGACTGCACCCGCAGACTCCGTCTCGTCACCGGCGCCGCCATCTCGTTCCCTCCGCCCCGTCGCTCTGGTCCGTCACACTCACGGCGCCGGCACCGTACCGAGCACCTGCCAGGTGAGCGTGGTGCTCGCGCCCTGCACCGTGTTGTCCGCCGCAGGCTGGAGCGTCACCGCGATGCAGTAGTTCACGGTCGATCCGCCGTTGGCCGACACGGCCTGCGTCACAGTGCCGTTCGTGGCCAGGGTGGAGAGATCGGGAACCACCGAGGTCCCTGCCGCGTAGGTGCCGGAGTTGCACGCGGTGCCGGCGATCGTCCGCACCCCGTATCGCAGGAACACGGCGAGCCCGGTCGTCGCCGGCGACACCGCGTTCCATTGCAGGGTGCCCGCCACCGAGGGGCTCGCGGTCTTCACGCTGAAAAGCGCATAGGTCGTCGCCCCGGGGATCATCAACGACGGGGTGGCGGCGAACGTCAGCGCCGCGGCCGTTCCCGTGGTCGCGTGACTGGTGAAGGTCGTGCCGTCGGCCGCGCCCACGATGTCGAAGCGACCGGCGGTGAAGGTCGCTGAGCCGTACTCGGAGTCGTTCCAGGCCGCGAGGGTCGCACTCGCGCCTATGCCGAGCACGAGACCGCCCGCGAGGACGGCTCGTATGCGGCGGGAGCGGTTGCGCTTCGCCTCCCGCACGCTTCGGCGGGTGTTCATGATGCGCTCAGTTCGTCGAGGTCGCCGTGAACTTCCACGTCGCCGTCGTCGCGAGACCCTGTTCCAGGGCGGCATCCGCAGTCACCACGAAGCACAGCTGCACGGCTGCTCCGGCGGTCGTCGTATCTGCCCCTTCGAGCAGCGCGACGGTCGTCGTGCCGGTCTGCGCATCGAGCGTCGCGCCGGTTGCGATCGGCGTGCCGATCGCGGATGCGGCGTTGCAGGTCGCGCCGGGCGCGAGCTGGTAGATCGAGTAAGACAGGTATTCGGAGTTGGAGCCGGCCGCCGCATCAGCGGTCGTTCCATCGGCGACGAGATCGGCTCCGGTGGTCGTTCCCGCCGCGAGACGCACCCAGAAGCCGGCGTAGACGGAATCGCCTGGTGACATGCTGTCGACCACACCGGTCGGAAGCGTGAAGGCGAGGGTGGCGGCGGTGTCGCCGTCATCCACGTTGTGATCGCTGTAGCCCGCGTTGCCGGTACTCGATCCCTCGAGGTTGAACGTGCCGGCGGTGAACGTCCCCGTCGCGAATTCGGAGTCGTTCCACGCGGCGAGCACGGCGGCGACGCCGACTCCGAGAACGAGGCCACCTGCGAGCACCGCGAGCACCTTGCGCTGATTCTGCTTCTTGACCATGGTCAATTCCCCCTCAGGAATCCATCGACCGTGCGAAACGCCTGGGAATGGTCGCCCCTCAGAGACCTGCGTGTACAGCCGTACTCAATACTCACCAGACAAATCCCAGACGACAAGGCGATTCCGCGCAGGAAGGGCACTCATTGCGCGCAGGCGATCACAACCTCATCACGGAGATAGTTGACGTACATCAACCAGATACGTATAGTTGACGAAGTTCAACTATCTTGTGCGCGCCAGAGCTGTCGCCGCCACACTCCGCGACTCACACGAAAGGTCCCGCATGACCACGGACTCCCCCGTCAAGATGACGCATCGCCAGGTGCTCGAAGCCCTCACCGGACTTCTGCTCGGCATGTTCGTCTCGATGATCGCCACGACGGTCGTGTCGACCTCGATGCCGGTCATCGTGCATGACCTGGGCGGCGACCAGGCCGCCTACACCTGGGTCATCACGGCCACCCTCCTCACCACGGCGATCTCCACGCCGATCTGGGGCAAGCTCGCCGATCTGTTCAATCGGAAGCTGCTCATCCAGCTCGCGATCGTGATCTTCGTCGGGGCCACCGCGGCCGCCGGCTTCGCGCAGGACACGAACACCCTGATCGCGTTCCGCGCCATCCAGGGCATCGGCGGTGGCGGTCTCGCCGCCCTGAGCCAGGTCATCATGGCCGACATCATCAGCCCCCGCGAACGTGGCCGCTACATGGGCCTGTTCGGCGCCGTGATGGCCGTCGCCACGGTCGGCGGCCCCCTGCTGGGCGGATGGATCACGGATGCCGCGAACTGGCGCTGGAACTTCTTCGTGGCGCTGCCGTTCGCGATCGCCGCGCTCATCATCCTGCAGAAGACCCTGCACATCAGCACCGAGCGCACCCGCAAGGCGTCGATCGACTACGCCGGGATCGTGCTGCTCTCGACCGCCGTCTCACTGCTGCTCATCTGGATCACGAACGCGGGTTCGACCTTCGACTGGTGGGGCATCGAGACCATCCTCATGGTCGGTGGCGCGGTCGTCGCGACGATCGTCTTCATCATCGTCGAGATCAAGGTGCGCGAGCCGCTCATCCCGCTCTCGCTGTTCCGCGGTCGCACCTTCACGCTCTCGGTGATCGCCTCGATCTCCATCGGCGTCGCGATGTTCGGCACCTCGGTCTACCTCGCGCAGTACATGCAGCTGTCCCGCGGCGCCTCGCCGACCGAGGCCGGTCTCATGACGCTCCCGATGATGGCCGGGCTGCTGATCTCCTCGATGGTGGTCGGCCAGCTGGTGACCCGTTTCGGCAAGTGGAAGGGCTACCTGATCCTCGGCTCCGTGCTGCTGATCGCCGGCTCCGCGCTGCTGTCGACCCTGCACTACGACACCGACTTCGTGCTGGTCTCGCTCTACATGTTCCTCACCGGCGCCGGCGTCGGCATGACGATGCAGAACCTCGTCCTCATCGTGCAGAACGTCGCGAAGCCGAGCGAGATGGGCGTCGCGAGCTCGGGAGTCACCTTCTTCCGCAGCCTCGGCGGCACCATCGGCGTCTCAGCCATGGGCGCCGTGCTGGCGAACTCGCTCACGACCCTGTTCTCCGACGGCAAAGAGCGCATCGGCGCGGCGATCGCGGAACTCGGCGCCAAGGGCGCGGATGTCGCCGCCCAGCTCTCCAGCGGGACGATCCCCGAGGTCCGCCTGCTGCCCGAGCCTGTGCGGTCCATCATCGAGGACTTCTACGCCCAGGCGATCTCGCATGCGTTCCTGATCGGCATCCCGCTCGCGGTGATCAGCCTGATCGCGATCCTGTTCCTGCCGAACCGTCCGCTCACGACCATGACCACGAGCGAGCGCGCGCAGGCGGATGCCGCGGGCGCCGCATCCGACACGGCACCGACCGGGAGCCCGGTCGACGAGGCGGCCGATGTCGCGATCGCCGACGCCACGGCCCTCTCCGGGGCGCCGACCGGAACGGTCAACGTGGTCACGGGTTCGAACGATGACCGCCGCTGATCACACCTCCGAATCCCCCGAGGCGCGGGCCGCTGCGGTCCGCGCCCTCGAGGCGGAGTTCGGTGAGCTGATCACCCACTTTCGCCGGCTCATCCTGGAGAACGCCAATCGGGTGAGCCCCGGCATGCTCCCCGGCGCCTACAAGGCGCTCACGACGATCGCGCGATGCGAGCAGGTGACCGCCTCGGCGCTCGCGGAGCGGATGCTGATGGACAAGGGCCAGGTCAGCCGCACGGTCCGCGAGTTGGAGGAGCTCACGCTGATCGAGAGATCACCCGACCCGAGCGACGGCCGCTCCTCGCTGCTGCGGTTGACGCCCCTCGGGACCGAGCGTCTCGCCGCGGCGCGCGCTCCGCAGGAGGGGATGCTGATGAGCACCCTCCACGACTGGGATCTCACTGACATCGGCAACCTCACCCGACTGCTTCACGCGCTCGCCTCCGGCGTCACGCCCGGCGCCTAGACCGCGGCGCGCCGCGCTCAGGGCACCGAGCGCAGGACCTTGCGCGCCTCGGCGGCCACCTCGGCAGCGATGGTGTCGAGCAGGGCGGAGCGCAGGTTCCACTGCTGCCAGTACAGCGCGGTCCGCACCGCCGGGCCCCCGAGCCTCACGAGACCGGCGGAGCCCTGCGGGAACGGCAGCATGCCCCAGCCGAGCCCGAGCTCGACCGCGAGCGCGTAGTCGTGCGACGCCGGAACATAGTGGCGCGGCACCCCCTGATGCGGCACCCCTCGCTCGCGCAGCCACTCGTGCTGCAGCGTGTCTCGCCGATCGAAATCGACGAAGGGTGCCTGCGCCAGAGCCTCCGCCGTCGCGCCGTGCGGGAACCAGCGGTCTGCGAAGGCGGGCGCGGCGACCGCTTCGTACTCGAGCACGCCGAGAGCGGTGACCGAGCATCCGGCGACCGGCACGCTCTCACTCGTCACCGCCGCCATCACGGTGCCGGACTCGAGCAGCCGCGCGGTGAAGTTCTGATCGTCGCGGTGCAGGTCGAAGTCGATGTCGTGCCGCGCAGACAGCCGGGCCAATGGTGCGAGGAACCAGGTCGCCATCGAATCGGCGTTCACCGCGAGCGGCACGGTGATACGCCGCGCGCCGCTCTCGTCATCCAGCCCCACCCCGGAGAGGGCGTCATGCTCGAGGAGCGCGATCTGGCGGGCCAGCCGCACGACCGCCTCTCCCGCTTCCGTCAGCCGCGCCGGCTTGCTGCGCACGATGAGGATGCGTCCGAGCTGCTGCTCGAGTGTCTTGAGCCGCTGACTCACCGCCGACGGCGTGATGCGCAGCAGCCGGGAGGCCGCATCGAGCGTGCCTTCGTCAGCGACGGCCGCGACGGTGGCGGCCAGTTCCGGATCGATCCTCACATTAGCGATGCTAATGGTTCGGTAGGAATCCTCGCTGGTGTTGATGATCGGCTGTTCCTACTCTGAAGACATGCTCTCCGTTCTCGCAGGCCTCGGCCTGGGCCTCTCCCTGATCGTCGCCATCGGCGCCCAGAACGTCTTCGTGCTCCGACAGGGCATCCGTCGCGAGCATGTGCTCGCCGTGGTCATCATCTGCGCGGTATCCGATGCGGTGCTGATCATCGCCGGCGTCGCCGGACTCGGCTACGTGATCTCCGCCGCCCCCTGGCTCGTGGTGGTCGCGCGCTGGGCGGGCGCGGCGTTCCTGCTCGTGTACGGACTCCTGGCCGCTCGTCGCGCGTGGAGAGGCACCGGAGAAGCTCTGCAGGTCGACAGCGAGGAGGAGCCTGTCGCACAGGGGCCGGGCACCACGCTCACCCGCACCCGCACTCCCCTGGCGCCGGTGATCCTCACCGTCCTCGCCCTCACCTGGCTCAACCCGCACGTGTACCTCGACACGGTGCTGATGCTCGGCTCGATCGCCGCGACCCACGGCGAGGAGCGTTGGCTGTTCGCCGCCGGAGCGGTGACCGCGAGCATCCTGTGGTTCACCGCGCTCGGCTTCGGCGCGCGCTACCTCGGTCGCTGGTTGCGCACGCCGCTGTCGTGGCGCATCCTCGACGCCGTGATCGCCGTCGTGATGATCGCGATCGCGGTGAGCCTGGTGCTTCCGGTCCTGAACGCCTGAGAGCTCCGTCAGCCGTCGATCTGCGCCATGCGGGCACGGACCAGTGCCTCGATCGCGGCTTCAGGCAGAGGATGCTCCGGCTGGAAGCGGATCGTGCCCTTGTCGAGACCGATCGCCGGATGATCAGCCAGGATGCCGGCGACCTCCGCGACGGCGGCGGGGCTGAACGGGTAGACGCCGATGTGCTTCTTGGCGCGCATCACCGAGAGCAGCGGTTTGCCCCGGTAGACGAGGGCCGGCATCCCGTACCCCCTGCCCTGCTCCGCCTCGGGCGCCAGCGCGCTCGCGACCGCGTACACACGGTGGATGCTGTCACGGTCCGCCGGCTCGAGCTCGGCCACGTACTCGTCGATGCTGCCCATCCCGGCATCCTGCCACCTCGGCGGGATGCCTGCCAGCGACGGCGCCGTCTAAATCCCGTCGAGCGGTCGGAGGATTCGGGTGAGGAAGCGCTGCGTGCGCTCGTGCTGCGGTGCCGTGAAGACCTGCTCCGGCGTTCCCTGCTCGACCACCACACCGCCGTCCATGAACAGCACGTGATCGGCGGCCTCGCGGGCGAAGCTCAGCTCGTGCGTGACGACGGCCATGGTCCAGCCCTCGTCGGCCAGCTCCTTGATGACGACGAGCACATCGCCCACGAGCTCGGGGTCGAGCGCACTGGTCGGCTCATCGAACAGCAGCAGGTCCGGCTTGAGCGCGAGCGCCCGGACGATGCCGACGCGCTGTTGCTGCCCGCCGGAGAGCTGGTGCGGACGTGCGTCCGCCTTGTCGCTGAGACCGACGCGTTCGAGCAGCGCCCGCGCTTCGACGACGACCTCCTCCTTCGGCCGTCCTTGGACGCGCCACGGCCCCTCGATCACGTTCTCCAGCACCGTGAAGTGCGGGAACAGGTTGTGATGCTGGAAGACCATGGCCGAGCGGTCGCGCAGGGCGAAGCGCTCCTTCGGCGACGGGCGCGTCGCGAAGTCGATCTCCGGACCTCCGTCCACGGAGATCCGACCCGCATCCGGCGTCTCCAGGCCGTTGAGCGAGCGGAGCACCGTCGTCTTCCCTGAACCGCTGGGACCGATGAGGACGACGACCTCGCCGCGGTGCAGCGTCAGATCGATGCCGCGCAGCACCTCGTTCGAGCCGAAGCTCTTGCGCAGTCCGCGGGCGGTGAGCAGGGGTTCTGCGGGGCTAGTTCGCGACACGGCTGTCCAGCCTCCTCTCCAAGAAGCTCTGACCGGTCGACAGCACCAGGCAGAACACCCAGTACACCAGCGCCGCCGTCAGGTAGACGACCATGAACTGATACGTCGACGCCGCGATCTGCTGCGACACCTTGAACAGCTCGGTGACCAGGATCAGCGACGCCAGCGACGTGTCCTTCACGAGCGAGATGAAGGTGTTCGACAGGGGCGGCACCGAGACCCGCGCGGCCTGGGGCAGGATGACGCGGGTGAGCGTCCGCGTGCGGCCCATGCCGACCGTGTAGGCGGCCTCCCACTGGCCCTGCGGCACCGAGATGATCGCGGCGCGGATGACCTCGGCCGCGTATCCGCCCACGTTCAGCGAGAACGCGATGATCGCGCACGGCCACGGATCGATCGTGACCCCGATGGAGGGGAGCCCGTAGAAGATCACGAACAGCTGCACCAGCAGCGGCGTCCCCCGGATGATCGAGATGTAGACACGTGCGATGCCCGAGACGACGGAGCGCGTCGAGATGCGCATGAGCGCGACACCCAGCGCGATCACCAGCCCCAGCGCGAACGAGCTCAGAGCCAACGGGATGGTACCGATCAACCCGCCGAGGGCGATCGGTCCGATCGAGGCGAGGAAGAGCTCCCAGGGTGACATCGGCTACTCGGTGACGTCCGCGCCGAAGTACTTGTCACTGATCTCGGCCAGGGTGCCATCCGCACGCAGCTCCTCGAGAGCGGCGTCGACGGCTTCGACCAGGCTCTTCTTGTCCTTCGTGAACACGAACGCCTGCTTGCCGGCATCCTCCGTCTCGGCGGCGATCTTCAGCCCCGTCGGACCATCGGTCTTCTCGTAGTCGAGGAAGGTGAGCTTGTCGTTGATCGTCGCATCGACGCGGCCCTGACGCAGCAGCGTCACAGCCTGCGCCCATCCCTCGACACCCTCGACCTTCGCGCCGGACTCCACGGCGAGGTCGTTCCAGTTGCTGGTCAGCGACTGCGCGGTGGTCTTGCCGTCGAGGTCGGCGAACGAGCTGATCGAGTCGTCGCCATCCGCGACCACGATCACGCCGGGCGACACCGTGTAGGGCGCGCTGAACAGGTACGCCGCTTCGCGCTCGTCGTTGATGGTGACCTGGTTCGCGATCACGTCGAACCGTCCGGCGTCGAGGCCGGCGAAGATCGCGTCCCACTGGGTCTCTTCGAACTTGACCTCGAGGTCGAGCTTGTCGGCGACCGCCTGGATGATCTCGACGTCGTAGCCGGTCAGCTCACCGCTGCCGCCGTCGTCGTGGAAGCTGAAGGGACGGTACGTGCCCTCGGTCGCGACCGTCAGCGTGCCGTCCGTGACGAGCCCGAAGTCCGAGGAGGCGGAGCTGTTATCGCTCGCGCCGGATTCCGCCGGGGCGCTGGTGCCGCTGCAGGCGGTGAGAGCCGCAGCGGTGAGGACGAGAGCCGTGACGGCGATGAGACGACGAGACATGGGCGAACCCTCCTGGGGTGCAGTGTGCGCGAGTGCTGTGGCGCGCGGTGTCAAAGGAACTCACTCACAGTATGCGTGCCCGGCCCCGAGCGCGCATCGCATGACGCCGAGTTTCAGCATCCGGCTCACCGTGAATGCAGAAGTGCCCCCGGGCGGACCCGGGGGCACTTCAGAGAGTCAGACTCAGATGGCGTTGACGTCCAGCGGGATGCCGGGGCCGAACGTGGTCGACACCGCACCCTTCTGGATGTAGCGGCCCTTGGAGCTCGACGGCTTGAGGCGGACGATCTCCTCGAGAGCGGCGTCGATGTTCTCGTTCAGCTGCTCGGTGGTGAAGGAGGCCTTGCCCACGACGAAGTGCACGTTGGCGTGCTTGTCGACGCGGAACTCGATCTTTCCGCCCTTGATCTCCTCGACGGCCTTGGCCGTGTTCGGAGTCACGGTGCCGGTCTTCGGGTTCGGCATCAGGCCACGCGGACCCAGGACCTTTCCGAGACGACCGACCTGGCCCATGAGCTCAGGGGTGGAGACGGCCGCGTCGAACGCGGTCCAGCCTGCGGCGACCTTCTCGATGAGCTCGGCGCCGCCGACCTCATCGGCACCTGCGGCGATCGCTGCCTCGGCCGCGGGGCCGGTGGCGAACACGATGACGCGGGCGGTCTTGCCGGTTCCGTGGGGCAGGATGACGGTGCCGCGCACCATCTGGTCTGCCTTGCGGGGATCGACGGCGAGCTTCAGCGCGACCTCGACGGTCGAGTCGAACTTCGCCGAGCCGGTCTCCTTCGCCAGGGCGACAGCCTCAGCGGGAGTGTAGAAACGGTCTGCCTCGATCTTCTCGACGGCAGCCTTGTAAGCCTTGGACTTCGTAGCCATGATTATTCTCCTCAGCCCTCGACCGTGATGCCCATGGAACGGGCGGTGCCGGCGATGATCTTCGAGGCGGCCTCGATGTCGTTCGCGTTCAGGTCGGCCTGCTTGGTCTCGGCGATCTGACGGACCTGGTCCTTGGTGATCTTCGCGACCTTGACCGTGTGCGGGGTCGCAGAGCCCTTGGGCACGCCTGCGGCCTTCTTGATGAGCTCCGCAGCCGGCGGGGTCTTCAGGACGAACGTGAAGCTGCGGTCCTCGTAGACGGTGATCTCGACGGGGATGACGTTGCCGCGCTGCGACTCGGTCGCGGCGTTGTACGCCTTGCAGAACTCCATGATGTTGACGCCATGCTGACCGAGCGCGGGGCCGATCGGCGGCGCCGGGTTGGCTGCACCGGCGTTGATCTGAAGCTTGATCAGGCCGGTCACCTTCTTCTTCGGTGCCATTCTCTTTCCTTTCATCGAATCGGATGCCGGAGCATCCGCTTCTCCCACAGATCCGGCATCTCCGGACCGTGGTCGTCTCTGCGCACGCCGAAGCGGCACACAATCCACGTAAGTCTACCTGATCCTGCCGTGCGCCACGAACGCGGCATCGCCCCCCGACCTGAGGAGCCAGGACAAGCCGCATCCGCGCGACGTGCTGCGGCGCGTTCTGCCCCCTCGCGAGAAAGGGACCGAACGCGAGAACGGCCGCCCCGAAAGGGACGGCCGTTCTCGTGAAGCGTGTGTCAGACCATCTTGGTGACCTGGTCGAACGACAGCTCGACCGGGGTCTCGCGCTCGAACAGGGAGACGAGCACGGTGAGCTTGCCGCTCTCGGGCTTGATCTCGCTGATCGAACCGGGCAGACCCGCGAACGAGCCTTCCTTGATCGTGATGGTCTCGCCGACCTCGAAGTCGACCTCGGCCGGGAGCGGACGGGCCACAGCCAGGCCGCCCTTCGACGCGATGTTCTTCGCGGTCGGGAGGTCCTTGACCTCGACGAGGGACTTCAGCATGTTGAAGGCCTCTTCGAAGCGGAGCGGCGTCGGGTTGTGGGCGTTGCCCACGAAGCCGGTGACGCCGGGGGTGTGACGCACGACGGACCAGGTGTCTTCCGTGAGCTCCATACGCACGAGCACGTAGCCCGGGATGCGCACGCGAGTCACCATCTTGCGCTGGCCGTTCTTGATCTCGACGACGTCCTCCATCGGGACCTCGATCTGGTAGATCTCGTCCTCGACCTCGAGCGTCGACTTGCGCTGCTCGATGTTCGCCTTGACCTTGCGCTCGAAACCGGCGTAGGAGTGAATGACGTACCACTTGCCCGGGAGCATGCGGAGGTCCATGCGGAAGGCCTCGTACGGGTCCTCCTCCGCGTCCTCGTCGTCCGAGGAGTCCTCGTCGCCCTGCACGTCATCAGCACCGAGGTCGGGACCGTCGTACGGGGTGACCTCGTCGGCCGCAGCGGCCTCCTGGTCAGCCGTCTCTTCGGCCACAGCATCGTTCAGGACCTCAGCGGCAGCCTCAGACTCGGCCGCTTCGTCCAGGTTGAGAGCGTCGTTCACGATCGCGTCCGCCTCCGGGTCTTCGACGACGATGTCGTCATCGGTGTCAGTGTCTTCTTCTTCGCCGTCCACATCCTCGATGTGCAGGGCGACGTGCTCTGCCGAGGTGACGGAGAGTTCCTCAGCGGCGAGGACGTTGCCCTCCTGGGCCTCGTCTTCCTCGCTGGACTGCTCAGCCGCGGTCGCCCAGTCGGCGTCGTCGGAATATCGTTCAGACACGTTTTTTCTTCTCCATAGCTGCGGCGCGAGCCGCGGGCATCATCAGCCGGGGATTCCGAAAACCCAGTGCGTCACGAATGCGAACAGAGTGTCCAAGCCGTAGACGATGCCCATCACGATCAGAACGAAGACGAGCACCACCCCGGTGAACTTGAACAGCTCCTTGCGAGTCGGGGTGACGACCTTGCGGAGCTCGGAGATGACCTGGCGGATGAACAGGGCGATGCCCCCGAAGAACCGGGAGAAGGGGTTGCCCTTCTTCTCGCGGGTGGCGCCAGCCGCGACGACCTCGCCGCGCGGTTCGTCCTGATCCATCCTGAATGTACCTTTCGTGTGTCAGCGTTGCGCTGACGCGCAGGGCGGACAGGAATCGAACCTGCAACCTGCGGTTTTGGAGACCGCTGCTCTGCCAATTGAGCTACCGCCCTAGAGACCGTCTGGCCTCGGGGTGTCCTCTCCACTCTGCCACCGATTCCGGGACCGAGGATCCCAGGCATGGCGAAAGAATGCAGAAAACAACTGCCACATCAGTGTACGGCATCCGTCCGCTGCAACCGAACCGAGGCCTGCGCGCGTGTTGTTGTTAGGCTCGGCGAGCGGATGCATCAGGAGGGAGCGCCGGTGAGCGCTGAAGTACAGCAGTTCCAGGTGGATCTGCGCGGGGTCGTCGACCTGCTCAGCAGGCACATCTACTCCAGCCCTCGCGTGTACCTGCGGGAGCTCCTGCAGAACGCGCGTGACGCCATCACCGCCCGTCGCGAGGTCGATGGCGGGGGCGGGCGCATCCGGATCACTCCGCTGACCGCAGAGAACGGCGAGTTCGTGCTGCGCGACGACGGCGTCGGTCTCACCGCGTCCGAAGTGGCCGATCTGCTGGCGACAGTGGGCCGCAGCTCCAAGCGCGACATCTTCGATCTCCCCCGCAGCGACTACCTCGGCCAGTTCGGTATCGGGCTGTTGAGCTGCTTCATGGTCGCCGACACGATCGTCATCCGCTCCCGCAGCGCGCGCGGCGGTGCCTCCGTCGAATGGACGGGCAGCTCCGACGGCACCTTCCAGGTCTCCGAGATCGACGAGGAGCTGCCGATCGGGACCAGCGTGCACCTCGTCCCCCGCTTCGACGCCGACGAGCTGCTCCGACCTGCGGCGGTGCACGAGCTCGCGACGACCTTCGGCGAGTTCCTGCCCGTCCGCGTCACGATCGACGCCCCCGGCGACGACATCGAGGTCACCCGCACCCCTCCGTTCCTCGACGTGGCGGACGACATCGAGGCGGCGGTGGCCTACGGACGCACTCTGCTCGGCGCCGGTCCGCTCGACGTCATCGAGCTCAGCGAGCCGGCCACCGGCACGCGCGGGCTGGCGTACGTGCTCCCCTACGCCCCTCCACCCGGCGCACGGCAGGCGACGCGCATGTACCTCGGGCGGATGCTGCTCTCGGAGCGCGTCGACGACGTGCTGCCCGACTGGGCCTTCTTCGTGCGCGCCGTGGTCGACTCGACCGGGCTCGCCCCCACCGCCAGCAGGGAGTCGCTGGTGGAGGACGCCGCGCTGGAGCGGGTGCGCGAGCAGCTCGGCGCCGGCATCCGACGGTGGGTGCTCGAGCTCGGCCTGCGCGAACCGCACCGTCTGGCGCAGTTCGTGGCGATCCACGAGGTCGGGCTCAAGTCGCTCGTGCGCCACGACCCGGAACTCGCGCAGTTCATCACGCGCTGGCTGACGCTGGAGACCACGCACGGCACGATCCGCATCGGCGACCTCGTCGAGCGCTACCCGCACGTGCGGTACGCCGCGTCCGTCGACGAGTTCCGCCAGGTGGCCGGCATCTCGCCGTCGTCCGAGGTTCTCGTCAACGGCGGATACCTGTTCGACGCCGACCTGGTGCGGATGCTGCCGGAGCTGTACCCGAACGTCACGATCGAGCAGGTCGACGTCACGGGCGAGCTCGACCGCCTCGACCCTCCGCCACTCGACGACCGTGACGCCGCCGTCGCTCTGGAAGCCCGTGCCGGCGCGGTGCTCGCGGCCGCCGAGTGCTCTGTCGTGGTGCGCTCGATCGACCGACCCGAGCTCTCCGCCCTCTACGTCGCCGATCCCGAGGTGCTGCGGGCCATCGATCGCACCCGCACCAAGGGCATCACCGGCGCGCTCTGGGGCGGTGTGCTCGACAAGATCGATCAGAGCCGTTCGCTGGGCCGCGACGACGACCTGCGCGCGCGCCTCTGCCTGAACTGGAGCAACCGGGTCGTACGGGCACTCGTGCGCGTGCAGGACGACGCCGTGTTCGCCCGCACCGTGCAGCTGCTGTACATCCAGGCGCTGCTCGCGGGGCACCATCCGCTCACCGATGCCGACCGCGGTCTGATGACCACCGCGCTCAGCGATCTCGTCTCGCTCTCGGCCGGCCTCGAAGGGGACACCATCCCGTTCGACGAGGCCCGCTGAACCCTCACGTACCGACCCATCGAAGGGACCCGTCCATGGCACGTCCGAAGAAGCGTTTCCAGCAGCTGCTCGAAGAGATCGACCGTACCCCGTGGGGTCCTGCCGAGCAGGCGCTCGTCTCCGAGGCCGTCGCCCTGGCCCAGGAGATCGGCGATGAGCGTCTCGAGTACGAGGCGCGCATGCGGCAGACCGCCTCGGCGAACATGAACGGCGCGACCGACGTCATGCTGAACTCCTTCGCGTGGTGCCTCGCACATCACGACGCCGACCCGCAGCGCTTCCCGAGCGACCTCGACTACGGCGGCGCCGATCTGATGTGGCAGTTCAAGTGGATGGCCTCTTCGCTGCGCTCCTCCCCCGCGTTCTCGCAGGAGCAGATCGTCGCCGTGCTCGACGACATGGAATCCCACTACCGCACGGCCGGCCTCGGCCTCAGCGGTGTGCTGACGGCCCGTTTCGAGGATGCCTGGGATGCCGGACGGATCGCGGATGCCGAGGCGCTGCGCGTGCAGCTCGAGGCCACCCCGCGCGACGAGCACAGCCACTGCGACGCGTGCGGACGCAGCCAGTTCGCGGGCTTCTTCGCCGAGACGGAGCGGGACGCCGACGCCATCCGCCTGGTCGAGGAGATGATCGAGGGCGGCTTCTCCTGTGGAGAGGAGCCGGAGCACGCCCTGTCGCGTGTGCTGATCCCCTACCTGCGCGCCGGCCGCGGCGAAGAGGCGAAGACCGCGCACCTGCGCAGCTACCGCCTCGCCAAGGACAACCCCGACAACCTCCGCATCGTCGCCAACAACATCGTGTTCGCGGCGCTGACCGGCAACGAGGCGCGCGCGCTGTCGCTGGTCGAGCGGCACATCTCCTGGCTCGCACACGACGGCCTCAACGTCGATGCGCATTTCGCCGCACTGGCGGCTTTCGCGTTCGCCCTCGACCGCGTCACCGCAGCGGGCCACGGCGGCACTCCGGTGCGCGGCGCAGACGCCCCCGCCCTGGAGCCGTTCTTCGGCCCGCACGACGGCGCCTGGACGGCGCAGGAGCTCGCGGCGACGGCCTGGGCCACGGCAGACCGCATCGGTGCGGAGTTCGACCGGCGCGACGGCACCGATGGTCACGCGCAGAGCCTCGGACGGATGCGCGCGCTGGCCGACGAGCAGTACGACGTGCCGATCCGCTCCGACGCGTTCGTGGCAGCACCGGCGGCCGCGAGCCCGGTCGACGCCGACGGCTGGTTCGACCGCGCGATGGAACTCGCACAGTACGGCGCCGAGCACGAGACGCTCGAGGCCCTGCCCCGTGCGAGCGGCGTGGAGGACCCGTACAAGCGCGCGCAGCTGCTGTCCATGCGCATCGGCATCCTGGTCGCCCTCGACCGTGCCGCAGAGGCCGCCGCACTGCTCCCCGAGCGCGTGGCCGCGCTGCGCGACGCCGGGAAGGACGTGCAGGCCGCGCTCGAGGAGCGTCTGGGCCTCGCGACGTTCGGACTCAACACTCCGGAGACCACCGCGGATCTCGAGGACGCCTTGGCCGATGCCGCATCGCTGCCCGCCTGGTCGCGTGGCGACCTCGCGATCAGCCGTGCGTCGCTGCACCTGCAGTCCGACGAGGCGGATGCGGCGCTGGACCTGGCGGAGCACGCCGCGCGGGCCTTCGCCGAAGCTGAGGACACGCGGCTGTCGAACACGACGACGCTCGTCGCGATCCACGCCGTGCTGAGCAAGGGCGACATCGAATCGGCCTCGTCGCTGCTCGATCGCTTCCTGGCGCAGGACGACCTCAGCATCGGCCACCGCGCGCAAGCCCTGCAGACCCGCGCCCGGGTGCGCGGCGGCTCGGACGCCTACGTGGAAGGCGCGACGGATGCCGATGAGGCCTGCCGCCTGCTCGCCGGACTCGGAGCCACGCAGGCCCTCGCCGCGGCCCACCTGCTCGCCGGCGCGCTCTGGGAGGACGCAGGGCAGCCGGAGAAGTCCCTCGCTCGGTACCGGGTGACCGCTCGACTGGTCGCGCAGGAGGGCGGCGACCTCGCCGGAGCGAACTTCCGGCTGGCGCGCGCCATGCTCGCCGTGGGGGACACCGAGGAGGCCGCCGAGCTGTTCGGCACGGTGCTCGAGCAGGAGGAGCAGGCCGAGGTGCCCGCCGCCTCCCGCGCCATGACCGCCTCGATGCTGGCTCGTGCACTGACCGGCGCAGGCGAGTACGGCCAGGCCGTGGGCGCATTCGGCTACGCGGCGACCCTCTACGGCGAAGCCGAGGAGCACGCCGATCAAGCCGTGTCGATGACCGAGCAGGCCAAGATCCTCGCCCGGTTCGACGAGAACGACGACGCCCTCGCCCTGCTGGAGTCGGCCGCCGAGATCGTGCGCCGCGCGCCGGACGCCACCGGCGCTCTGGTCGAGGTGCTGCACAACCTCGGTCAGGTGTACGGCGGACGGCAGGACGACCGGGCCTTCGCTCTGTTCGATGAGGTCACCGCGCTCGCGCAGGAGCACGACGCGCAGTGGCTCCTCGCCGACGTCACCGACTCCCGCGGCCGAGCACTGGCCGAGATCGGGCGCATCGACGAAGCGGTCGCCGCCGCGCTCACCGCTGCTGACGCGTTCGCGGAGATCGGCGACACCGGGGCAGCCGGCGGTTCGGAGCTGTTCGCCGCCCGGCTGCTCGCCGGCAACGAACGAGCCGGCGACGCGGTGGCCGTGTACCGCAGCGCGCTGGAACACGGCGCGGAGCACCCTCCCCTGCGCCAGGTCGCCGGGTTGGAGCTCGGCAACACGCTCGAGGCGCTCGGGCGCCATGGCGAGGCCGCAGAGGTGCGCGCACTCATCGAGAGCTGAGCGCGGCGCCCTTCGTCTCCTCGCTGCGCTCGTCGCTCAGGGAGCGGAGGTCGCACCCTGAGCGAGCGCAGCGAGACGAAGGGCGCTCGCTCAGGACCCGCGGATGCGGCGCCGCAGCGTCAGAACAGCTGACGCCAGTTCGCGCGGGCGAGGTCGAGCAGCTCGTCGCCGCGGCCCGACATGACGGTGCGGATGGCGTAGAGCGCGAAGCCCTTCACCTGCGCAGCCTCGATCGCCGGCGGCATCGACAGCTCCTGCCGTTCGGTGACCACGTCGAGCAGGGCGGGGCCGTCGTGCGCGAGCACCTCGCGGACGGCATCCGCCAGATCCTCGCTGCGCTCGACGCGACGCGCGAAGATGCCCATGGCCTCGGCGATCGCGGCGAAGCTCGGGTTCTTCAGATCGGTGCCGTACGTGACGAATCCGGCGGCCTTCATCTCCAGCTCGACGAAGTTGAGCGAGGAGTTGTTCACCACGATCGTCTTCACGGGCAGATCGTTCTGCGTCAGGGTGATGAGCTCGCCGAGCATCATCGCCAGTCCGCCGTCACCGGCGAGGGCGACCACCTGGCGATCCGGATGCGCGACCTGCGCGCCGATGCCGTGCAGCAGCGCGTTCGCCATCGAGCCGTGGTTGAACGAGCCGACCAGGCGCCGGTGCTCACTCATCTTCAGGTAACGCGCCGCCCAGACCGTGGGCGAACCGACATCGGCCGTGAAGATCGCGTCATCCGCCGCCTGCTCGTTCAACAGCCGCGCGAGGTACTGCGGGTGGATCGGACGACCTGCCTTCGTCGGCACCGCGAGGTCGTCGAGTTTCGCCCTGGTCTTGCGGTAGTGGGCGGTGGAGTCGTCGAGGTGCGAGCGGTCCGCCCTCTCGGCCAGGCGGGGCAGCAGCGCCTCGGCGGTCGCGCGGACGTCTCCGACCAGCCCGAGATCCAGCGGATGCCGCTTGCCGAGCTGAGAGCCGCGGATGTCGACCTGGATGGTCGTGGCGTGATCCGGGTAGAACTGCTCGTAGGGGAAGTCGCTGCCCAGCACCAGCAGCGCATCCGCAGCCTCCATCGCCCGGTACCCCGAGGCGAAGCCGAGCAGCCCCGTCATCCCGACGTCGAAGGGGTTGTCGTACTCGATGAACTCCTTGCCGCGGAGCGCGTGGACGATCGGTGCGCCCAGCCGGTCGGCCAGCGCGAGGACCTCATCGTGCGCCCCTTCGACTCCGGCGCCGGCGAGGATCGTGACCTTCTTGGCCGCGTTCAGCAGCGTCGCCGCCTGCTCGAGCTCGGGTCCGCTGGGCACGATCACCGGACGCGCGCGCTCGATCACGACCGCACGATCGTCGGCGATCTCGGCCAGCGCCACGTCACCGGGGATCACGAGGACGGCGACCCCGCGCTGCTCGATGGCCGCACGCATCGCGATCTCGAGCAGACGGGGCATCTGCTTCGGGTCGGCGACGTACTCCACGTAGACGCTGCACTCACGGAAGAGCTCCTGCGGGTGCGTCTCCTGGAAGTACCCGGTGCCGATCTCCGTGGTCGGGATGTGCGCCGCGATCGCGAGCACCGGCACGCGCGAGCGGTTCGCGTCGTACAGGCCGTTGATGAGATGCAGGTTTCCGGGGCCGCAGGAGCCGGCAACGACCGCGAGTTCACCCGTGGTGGCGGCATCCGCAGCGGCGGCGAAGGCCGCTGCCTCCTCATGCCGCACATGGACCCAGCGGATCGTGCCGTCCTTGCGGAGGGCATCCGTGAACCCGTTGAGCGAATCACCGGGAAGGCCGTAGACACGGTCGATCCCGTTGGCGTGCAGAGTCTTGACGATGTTCTCAGCGACATTGGCCATGCTTCGACCCTACGCCC
This sequence comes from Microbacterium saperdae, assembly GCF_006716345.1. Lineage (NCBI taxonomy): Bacteria > Bacillati > Actinomycetota > Actinomycetes > Micrococcales > Microbacteriaceae > Microbacterium > Microbacterium saperdae. The sequence goes on along the minus strand of NZ_VFOX01000001.1, from coordinate 649,045 downwards.
GGCCGGGTCGCGAGGCTTCGGAGTTCTGCGGCACTTCGGATCCGCGCGGGCGCGGCCTTCCGAGATGCGGCAGAACTCCGAGATCGTGCGGCGGACGCACCACAGGGGTGGATGCCGCGTGGCATCCACCCCTGTGGTGAGAGAAGCGCGAACTCAGCCGATACGGATGAGCTTCCGGTTCACGAACTCGTCTGCGGCCAGGTGTCCGAGCTCGCGCGACGTACCGCTGCGCTTCACGCCGCCGAAGGGCAGCTCGGGGCTGTCGGCCAGCACGAGGTTGACGTAGACCATGCCCGCCTCGATCTTGTCGGCCACGCGCTCGGCCTGCTCGGCATCCGTCGTGAAGACGTAGGAGCCGAGGCCGAACGACGTGTCGTTCGCGAGCGCGACCGCAGCCGCCTCGTCCGCGACGCGGTAGACGACCGCTGCCGGGCCGAAGAGCTCCTCGCGGTAGACGTTCATCTCGGGTGTGACATCCGCGAGAACGGTGGGCGCGAAGAACGCACCGTCGCGGGTACCTCCGGTCAGAAGGGTTGCTCCCTGCTCGACGGCCTGATCGATCTGCTTCTGCAGGTTCTCGGCCGCGGTCTCCGAGGCCACAGGTCCGAGCACGGTGTCGTCGAGCGTCGGGTCGGTCGCCTCGACGGACGCCATCGCCGCCGTGAACTTCTCGACGAAGGAGTCGTAGAGACCGTCGACGATGATGAAGCGCTTGGCGCCGTTGCAGGCCTGGCCGTTGTTGTCCAGGCGTGCGTCGACGCCGGCCTGCACCGTGGCATCGAGGTCATCCGTGGACAGCAGGATGAACGGGTCGGAACCGCCGAGCTCGAGCGCGACCTTCTTGAGGTGGCGACCGGCGATCTCGGCGACGGCCGCTCCCGCACGTTCGGAACCGGTGAGCGAGACACCCTGCACACGAGGATCCGCGATCATCGTCGCGATCTGATCGTTGGTCGCCAGCACGTTCTGGTACGCGCCCTTCGGGAACCCGGCATCGTGGTAGATCGCCTCGAGGGCGGTCGACGACTCGGGGCACTGCGGGGCGGGCTTGAGCAGGATCGTGTTGCCGACGATGAGGTTCGGGGCTGCGAAGCGCACGATCTGGTAGGCCGGGAAGTTCCACGGCATGATGCCGACGAGCGGCCCCAGCGAGGAACGACGGATGATCGCCGTGCCGTCTCCGAGGATCGCGATCGGCTGGTCGGCCATGATCGCCTCCGCCTGGTCGGCGTAGTAGTCGGCGATGTCGGCGGCGAAGTCGACCTCGCCCAGCGCCGCTTCGCGCGGCTTGCCCATCTCGCGCACGAACACGTCGGCGAGAGCTTCTCGACGTTCGCGGTGCAGCTCGGCGGCGCGGCGCAGGAGCGCGGCGCGCTCGGCCACGGTCGACGAGCGCGACCATTCGCGGTGGGCCTCGTCGGCGGCCGCGACGGCCTCCTCGATCTGCGCGTCCGTGAAGGTGTCGAAGGACGCCAGCGTCTCTCCGGTGGCGGGGTTGATGACGGCGTAGTCGGTCATGTCTTGTCCTCTCGGCGGGCCGGTCAGGAGACCGGGATCAGCGTGTACTTGGTGGACAGGTACTCGTGGATGCCTTCGAAGCCGCCCTCGCGTCCGACGCCGGACTGCTTGACGCCGCCGAAGGGTGCTGCCGCGTTCGACACGACGCCCACGTTGAGACCCATCATGCCGGTCTCGAGCGCGTCGATCATGCGCTGGCCGCGCTGCAGGCTCTCCGTGAACACGTACGACACCAGGCCGTACTCGGTGTCGTTGGCCAGGCGCACGGCCTCTTCCTCGGTCTCGAAGGTCGCGATCGCGAGCACCGGCCCGAAGATCTCCTCGCGGAGGATCGCGCTGCCGGCGACCACGTCGGTGAGCACGGTCGGCTCGTAGAAGCTGCCGACGCCGTCGAGCGCCTTGCCTCCGGCGAGCAGCGTGGCGCCCCGACCCACAGCCTCGTCGACGAGCTCTCCAGCCTTCGCCACGGCGTCATCGTCGATGAGCGGTCCGATCGACACGCCGTCCTCGGTGCCGCGACCGATCTTCATGGCGTCGACGCGCTCGGTGATGCGCTTGGCGAACTCGCCCGCGATGTCCTTGTGCACGATGAAGCGGTTGGCCGCCGTGCACGCCTGACCGATGTTGCGGAACTTCGCGGCCAGCGCGCCCTCCACGGCCTTGTCGAGATCGGCGTCGTCGAACACCACGAACGGGGCGTTGCCGCCGAGCTCCATCGACACCCGCAGCACGCCCTCGGCGGCCTGCGCGATGAGCTTGCGGCCCACCTCGGTCGAGCCGGTGAACGAGAGCTTGCGCAGACGCGAGTCGGCGATGATCGGTGCCGACAGAGCGCTCGAACGCGAGGTCTGCACGACGTTGACCACACCGGCGGGAAGACCCGCCTCCTCCAGCAGCGACACGAAGAACATGGTCGTGAGCGGCGTGAGGGCCGGGGGCTTGATCACCACGGTGCAGCCGGCCGCCAGGGCGGGCGCGATCTTGCGCGTGGCCATCGCGAACGGGAAGTTCCACGGAGTGACGAAGAACGACGGTCCGACCGGGCGCTGCGACACGACCATGTGGCCCGTGCCTTCGGGGTTGAGCCCGTAGCGACCGTTGATGCGCACGGCCTCCTCGCTGAACCAGCGGAGGAACTCGCCACCGTAGCCGACCTCACCGCGCGCCTCGGCGAGCGGCTTGCCCATCTCGAGCGTCATCAGCAGCGCCAGGTCCTCCTTGCGCGCCTGCACGAGGTCGAACGCGCGGCGCAGGATGTCGCTCCGCGTGCGCGGCGCGGTGGCCGCCCACGAGTCCTGTGCGGCCACGGCCGCGTCGAGGGCGCGGATGCCGTCGCCCGGCGTCGCATCCGCGATCGTGCGGATCACCTCACCCGTCGCGGGGTCCTTCACATCGAAGGTGCCGCCGGTCTCGCCATCCGTCCATGCGCCTCCGATGAAGAGGCCGGTGGGGATGCTGTCGAGCAGCGCCTGCTCGGCCGGTGCGATCTGAGTGCTCATGGGTTCTCTTTCTGTGGGGAGTGGGGGTCAGCGGCGGCGGTTGCTGGGCGGGGCGTCCATGCTCAGCGTCTTGCCACGGAAGAAGGCGGGGTTGACGATTCTCTGGACGAGCATCAGGACGGCGCCGAAGACGAGCAGACCGACGCCGATGAAGAACACGATGCCGATGCCGCCCTCGCCGTTCGCGTCGGCGCCGATGGCGATCGACCCGAAGTCGGGCGCGAGACTGTCGATCGCGGTGATCACGAAGAGCACCAGCAGGATGATTCCGCCGACGAGAGGGCTGGCGAACTTGAAGAAGAAGTCCTTGCCCGAGTCGAACCACTGGTGGCGGAAGTACCAGACGCACGACAGCGCGGTGATGCCGTAGTAGAAGCAGATCATCATCCCCAGCGCGAGGATGGTGTCCCACAGTGCATCCTCGCTGAGGAAGCGCATCACGGCGTAGAAGCCACCGGCGACCACGGCTGAGGCGATCGTCGCGAATCCGGGCGTGAAGAATCGCGGGCTGACACCGGCGAATCGTCGGGGAACGGCGCCGTAGTGCCCCATCGCCAGCAGGGTTCTGGCCGGTGAGATGAACGTCGACTGCAGCGACGATGCCGACGAGGTGAGCACCGCCAGCGAGAGCAGGAACGCCAGACCACCCATCACCGGACCGGACAGGGCGAAGAACACGTTGCCGCCGATGTCCTCGTTCAGGAGCCCGAGACCTTCGTCTCCGATTCCGGAGTACATCAGGCTGCTGACCGTGAGCAGCAGGTAGATCGCGATGATCGAGAACACCGTCAGCATGGCCGCGCGTCCGGGCGTGCGCTCGGGGTCCTTGGCCTCCTCGTTCATCGTGAGGGTCACGTCCCAGCCCCAGAACATGAAGACCGAGGCCGACAGCCCCATCACGACCACGGACAGGCCGCCCTCGATCGCGAAGGGATTGAACCACGCGAGCTCCGGCATGTGCGGGTCGAAGGCGCCGCCCTGGACGGTCTGGACGATCGCCATCACGGAGAACAGCACGAGGATCAGGATCTGGAATGCCACGAGGCCGTACTGCAGCTTCTGCGAGGTCGAGACGTCGCGGAAGGACACCCAGGCGGCGAGCGCGACGAAGACCAGGCACACCGCCACGTTCACGAACGGGTTGCGGGTGATCTCGGCGATGGCCTCGTTGCCGGAGATCTGCGAGATCAACAGGAACAGGAAGTCCACGGCGATGCCGGCGAGGTTGGACAGCACCAGGATCGTCGCCACGATCAGACCCCAGCCGGCCATCCAGCCGACGTAGGGGCCGAAGGCCCTGGTCGCCCAGGTGAAGCTGGTGCCCGAGTCGGGCATCGCCTTGTTGAGTTCTCGGTACCCGAAGGCGACGAGCAGCATCGGGATGAATCCGAGCAGCAGGATGGCCGGCACCTGGAATCCGACAGCGCCCACCGCACCACCGATGCCGGCGGTGAAGGTGTATGCCGGTGCGATGCACGAGATGCCCATCACCAGTGCACCCAGCACGCCCACGGTTCCGACGCTGAGACCCTTGCGGGAGATGCCTGTGGTGACTGCCTCGGGCTCCGTCGCCCGTTCGGTGCTGCTCATCAGCGGACTCCTGCTTCGGCGCGGGTGCGCGGGACGACGATCATCGGGACGGGCAGTTCGTGCAGCATCTTCGCTGCCGTGGAGCCCAGGAACAGTCGACGCGGCTGCGCCAGTCTGCTCGATCCGACGAGGACGACCTCGCCGGGAAGCCAGGAGAGGTTCGCGACGGCGTCCTCGACGGTGTCGCCGGGTGCCTCCTCGACCACGGCGCCCAGGTCGAGGGGCAGCAGTTCCTTGGCGACGGCCAGCACCTCGTGCGCGTGCGTGCTTCCGGCCAGGCGGATCGCGCCCGTGTCGAGCCCCGGGGGCACATCGAATGGCACCAGCGAGACGAGTCGCAGTCCGACACCGCTCTCCGTCGCGATCGATGCCGCCTCGTCGAGCAGGTTCTCAGCGCCGGGGCGCGTGCCGACGGCGACCGTGACCCGTGGGATGACGTGGTCATCCTGACCTGCCGTGCCCGCCGGTGCGAGAGCGACCGGGATGGTCGAGGAGTGCAGCAGCTCAGAGGCCACGCTGCCGAGGCGGTGACGGCCGAACAGCCCGCCACCGGCCGCGCCCACCACGATCAGGCGGGCACCGAACTCCTCGCCGGCAGAGATGAGGCCCTCGGCGAAGGACTCCGCGATGCGGACGTGCCCGGTGCGCGTGATCGCCTGCGGCAGACGGACGATCGCGTCTTCGACCCACTTCTTCGCCTGGGCGCGGATGTGCTCCTCGTAGGCGCGCTCCGGGGGCACGACAGCGGGGCTGCGTGTTCCCTCGGCAGGGAGCACCAGGACCAGGTGCAGCCTCGCCCCGATGCTGCGAGCCAGCCGGGCGCCGAGTGCTGCGGCATCCGCGCCCGCGTCCGTCGCCGTGTAGCCGACGACGATGGCCCCTGACATCAGTTGCTCTCAGCCGCTTCGCTGGTGGAACGGCTCGAATCCACGATCTGCGAGGCGACCAGACGCCCCATGCGGATCGCGCCGTCGACGTGCTGGTAGCCGGCGCCGGCCATGTCGCTGCAGGCGAAGCTGATAGGTCCGACGGGGGTGCGCAGGTCGGCGCCGTACCGGTGCAGACCACCCATGTCGAAGCTCGCCGCGTAGGCGCCGCGGGTCCACTCCTCGCTGCCCCAGTCGCTCTCGTAGTAGACGACCGGGTTCTTGGCCTCGGGGCCGTAGTAGTGCGACAGGGACTCGAGGATGCGCTCCTTGCGCTCCTCCGCGGAGAGCTCGAAGACGCCGTCCGCGTTCCGGTCGGAGACGAAGCCGACCAGGGTGCCGCGCTCGTCGCCGTGATTGGTGTTGTCGTACGCCTCGTGCGAGAGCTCGTACGGGCTGAAGGCGGTGCCGCTCAGGCCCTGTTCACGCCAGAAGGGACGGTCGTAGACGGCGTGCACCTTGATGACGAAGCCCATCGACAGGTGCTGGTGCAGCTGGTGCTGACGTCGCGGCAGCGGCGGGACGAACGAGATCCGGTCGTACAGCACGGGCGCGTGCGCGAGGATCGCGAAGCGGGCGCTGACCGTGAGGTCGTCCGTCGTGGCGGTGACGCCGTTGGCGCCCCATTCGAGGCTGCGCACCGGCTGGTTGAGGAAGACGTCGTCGCCCAGGCGCTCGGCGAGCAGGATCGGCACCTGCTGGAGTCCGCCGACGACGCGCTTGTCGAGGATGAAGTCCGCATCGACCAGGTGCGAGTAGGAGCCGGCGGACGCAGCCATCAGCAGCGACTGCAGCAGCGAGAACGCGTGCGTCGGCTTGGTGAGCATCGCGGATCCGGTGGCGAACGCGAGGTTGCGCACGGCTTCGTCGTCATCGGTCTGGGCACGCAGCCAGGCGTCCCAGGTGACGGAGTCCCACTCGGCGGCGTTCGGGTGCTCCCAGGGCCGGTCCGGGTCGATCTCGGCGACCATCGCGTCGAGCCGATCCGTGATCTCGGCGATCACACGCTCGGTCTCGGCGGAGACGGGGAACATCTCGCCCGTGAAACGGTGGCTCTGGCCGTCGGGTCCGACGTAGACGCTGTCGCCTTCGCGGTAGCGGCTGAAGGTCTCCAGCCCCAGCTCCTCGACCGTGTCGATCAGCGCATCCTGATCGGGCGAGACCCACTGTCCGCCGATCTCGAGCATGGCGCCGTCGATGACGTCGGTCCACAGCCGTCCTCCGACCCGGTCCCTCGCCTCGAGGACGGCGACCGAGAGGCCGGCCTTCCGCAGGTCGTTCGCCGCCGTGAGCCCTGCGGCTCCGGCGCCGACGATGAGCACGTCGCGTGTGATCTCAGCCATCTGCAACTCCTTCGTTGGGAAAATGCCGGTCGCGACCCGAAATCCCCCGATTGGGGTCGCGACCGGACGTGGGATGGAGGCCGCGCGGGAGCGCGACCTCAAGCTACTCCTAGGCCGCGGCGAGTGCTGCGGCGACGACGTCGATTCCCTCGTTGAGCAGATCGTCGCCGATCGCGAGCGGGGGAAGGAAGCGGATGACGTTGCCGTAGGTGCCGCAGGTGAGGACGATGACGCCCTGGGCGATGCACGCCTTTGCGACGGCCGCGGTGAGTGCGGCGTCGGGGGCGTTGGTCTCCGGGTCGACGAACTCGGCCGCGATCATCGCACCGTGGCCGCGGACGTCGCCGACGCGCGGGTCGTTCTGCTGGATCGCGGTGAGACGCTCGGTGAGGATCGCGCCGATCTCGCGGGCGCGCTCGATCACTCCGTCGTTCTCGAAGACGTCGATCGCGGCGAGCGCTGCGGCGCAGGCGATCGGGTTTCCGCCGTAGGTGCCGCCGAGACCGCCGGCGTGCGAGGCGTCCATGATCTCGGAGCGACCGGTGACGGCGGCGAGCGGCAGCCCACCGGCGATGCCCTTGGCCGTGGTGATCAGGTCGGGCTCGATGCCGAAGATCTCGCTCGCGAACATGTGGCCCGTGCGGGCGAAACCGGTCTGGACCTCGTCGGCGATGAAGACGACGCCGTTCGCACGGCACCACTCGACGATCGCGGGCAGGAAGCCGTCAGCCGGGACGATGAAGCCTCCCTCGCCCTGGATCGGCTCGATGATGACGGCGGCCAGGTTGTCGGCACCGATCTGCTTCTCGAGCTGCAGGATGACGCGAGCCGCGGCCTCGTTGCCCTCGAGTCCATCGCGGAACGGGTACGACATCGGCGCGCGGTACACCTCGGGGGCGAACGGTCCGAATCCGCTCTTGTACGGCATCGACTTGGCGGTGAGGGCCATGGTCAGGTTCGTGCGGCCGTGGTAGCCGTGGTCGAACGCGACGACCGCCTGCCGGCCGGTGTACTTGCGGGCGATCTTGATCGCGTTCTCGACGGCCTCTGCGCCCGAGTTGAACAGCGCGCTCTTCTTGGCGAAGTCGCCGGGGGTGACGCGGTTCAGAGCCTCGGCGACCTCGATGTACGACTCGTAGGGCGAGATCATGAAACAGGTGTGCGTGAACTGCGCGGCCTGTGCGGCGACGGCAGCAGCGACCTTGGGGTGCGCGTTGCCCACCGTGGTCACGGCGATGCCGGATCCGAGGTCGATGAGCGAGTTCCCGTCCGCGTCGACGACGACTCCGCCGCCGGCGGCGACGGTAGCGACCGGCACGGTGTGGCCGACGCCGGCAGCGACGGCATCCGCCTTGCGCGCCAGGATCTCGGCCGAGCGCGGCCCGGGAAGTTCAGTGACCAGACGACGCTCCTGGGGGAGCTCGGGTCCGCCGAGGGGAACTGCAACAGCTGCGGTGTCGAGGAGTGCCATGTTCGCGAGCGTACGGCGGCCTCGGGACCAGCCGCATTCGCCGCCTTGTACAATCTGGATATCTTGATGTACGAGCTGTACATCGTTGCCGCCGTGACGGAGGACGCATGGCCATTCCGGATCAGCCGACCCTGCGAGCCCTGCTGTCGCGCCGCGACCTGGGACTGCACCTGGTCTCCCCCGATGACTCGCTCGCCTTCGACGCACTCGACCGCCCCCTGCGGTGGGTGCACAGCTCCGACCTCGCCGATCCCACGCCCTTCCTGGCGGAGGACCTCGTCCTGCTCACCACGGGCACGCAGTTCGATGAAGCCGGTACGGCCGATCTCTACGTGAGCCGCCTGATCGACCGCGGAGTCCTCGGTCTCGGCTTCGGCACGGAGGTGCATCGCGCCGGCATCCCCGAGGAGCTCCTGACCGCCTGCGTCTCGCACGGCCTGCCCCTGTTCGAGGTCCCCTACCGCACGCCGTTCATCGCCGTGGCGCGCGCACACTCCGAGGCGATCGCTGCACAGGCGTATGCCCGCCGCTCCTGGGCCCTCGACACCCAACGCGGCCTCGCGCTCGCTGCTCTCCGCCCCCGCGGGCTCGACGCGACCCTGGACGAGCTCGGGCGCCGCCTCGACGCCTGGGTCGGGATGTTCGACGCCGCCGGAGCTCTCGCCCTCGCCCACCCCCGGGACGCAGTCGCGCAGGACGTGCGCGAGAGGCTCGGTGAGCGCGTGATGGAGATCCTGACCCGCGGACTCGAAGCGGGCCAGTCGCTCACGATCGACGACCACACCTTCATGCTGTTCACGATCGGGCGCGGAGGACACCTGCGCGGAGTGATCGCGCTCGCGATCGACGCGCTCGATCAGGAGGCACGCTCCGTCGTGACCTCGGTGATCGCGATGGCCGGGCTGGCGATGGAACAGAGCGAGCAACTCGCCCGCAGTCGACGACGCCTGCACACGCAGCTGCTCGCGTCGTTGCTCACCGACGACCCCACCCTCGCCAGACGGGTGCTGGGCAGCCTGCCTCCCGCTCCGGTGGTCGTGGCGGTCGCCTCGGATGCTCCGGCCGGCCCGATGGCGGAGTGGTGGGAACGGCATCGCGCTGAGCACGGCACCTCGGTGTTCCTCGCCGAATCCGAAGACGGCGTCACGATGTGCCTCTCCGCCGACGACGACGCCCTGCTCGACGAGGTGGCCGCGCGCTTCGGCGTGCGCATCGGCGTCTCCGACCCCGACGCGTACGACTCGTTCGCCCGAGCGCATGCGCAGGCCCTCACGGTGCTTCGACAGCACGGCACGCACGGGGTCGCCCGGTACTCCGACACGGTGGGGTCGAGCATCCTCACCGCACTCGCGACCGACGAGGCACGCCTCGTCGCCGAGTCGCGCCTCGCTCCGCTGCGTGAGCACGATGCCCGCACCGGTGCCGAGCTCGAATGGTCGCTGCGGTGCTGGCTGGAACACGACGCCCGCGCGGAGTCCGCCGCTGCCGTGCTCGGCGTGCACCGACACACGCTCCGCGCCCGGATCGCCCAGGCCGGGGGCCTGCTCGGCACGGACCTGTCGACGTTCCCCGCCCGAGCCGAGCTGTGGACTCTGCTGCAGACCGCCAGGGAGTGACCGTCGTCGTCAGCGCCCGAGAGCAGCATCGCTGTCAGCGACGTCGAGCGCCGACTGCGCGATGAGCGCATCCGCGTCGGCGAAGCAGAGCGTCGGACGCAGATAGGCGACGAGCTCCACCTCGAGAGCGCGCCCGTACAGGTCGACGTCGACCGCGTGCAGGTGCACCTCGACACGACGCTCGCGCTCACCGGCGAATGTGGGGTTCGTGCCGACGCTCACCGTGCCGCGATAGGCGGGCAGCTCATCGTCGATCCGCACCCACGCGGCGTAGATCCCGTCCTCCGGCAACGGGCTGTCCCCGCACCGGAGGTTCGCGGTCGGAAAGCCCAGGACGCGGCCGCGACCGTCGCCGGGCACGACCTCGCCGCGCAGCACCCGCGGAACCGGAGCGTTCACCCCGGAAGTTCGGATGCCGCGATCGCGCGGTAGCGACTCTGCTGGAAGACCAACGGCTCGACGTCGTCGAACACCGTGATGTCGACGATCTCGTAGAGCGCGACCTCATGGTCTCCGCCGTCGAAGGTGCTGTGCAGGCGGCAGGTGAGCCACAGTGCCGCGTCCTGCACGAGCACTGCGCCGTGCTCGCTGCGGTGCCAGCCGTGGGTGCCGAAGCGGTCGTCCTCCCGCGAGGAGAGCAGTCGACTGAGCGGTTCGTGATGCGCGGCGAGCACGCTCATGCCCAGTTCGGGCACGGCACGCAGGACCGGCCAGGTCTTCGAGGTGCGCGCGGCGCTGATCGCCACGAGCGCGGGCTCGAGCGAGATCGAGGTGAAGGAGTTGACAGCCATCCCCACCGCTCGCCCGTCGACCTCGGCGGCGAGGGCGACGACACCGGTCGGGTACACCGAGAAGGCACGGCGGAGGGCACGATCCCTGGGCAGGGTCTCAGTCGCGGCAGTCGTCATTTCTGCATCCTTTCGTTAGTCAACTTTGACTAGTTCTGATCATAGGCAAGTTTGACCATGCAAACAACCACGACTTAGGACACCAGCCGTTAGCATGAGGGCATGTCGACCACCCGCCTCGTCGTCCTCGGCGCCGTGAAGCAGTTCCAGCCCGTGCACGGGTACTTCCTCCGCCGCGAGCTGATGACGTGGCACGTCGACGAGTGGGCGCACATCCAGCCCGGGTCCATCTACAACGCCCTGCGCGCGCTCGAGGTCGACGGCTATATCGCCGAGAGCGGCACCGAGACAGAGGGCAAGCGCCCGGCCCGCACGACCTACAGCATCACGCCGGCGGGAGAGGTCGAATTGCAGCGGATGCTGCGCGAGAACCTCTGGAACGTCGCCGCCTTCGACACGCAGGCCATCATGACGGTGGCCTCGTTCATGTTCGTGCTGAGCCGTCAGGAGGTGATCGCCGGCCTCGAGCACCGCCTCATCAAGAGCGACGCGATCATCAGCCAGAACGGGTTCGATGTGCAGGACACGCTGCGCTCCGAGACCACGCCGAAGTACGTCCGCGAGATCTTCGACCTCTCCACCGCACGCCTCACGGCCGAGAAGCAGTGGCTGCTCGACCTGCTCGGGCGCCTCCGCGACGGCGAGTACGTGTTCGCCGGCGAGGCGGTCGCGGAAACCGCCGCATCGTCCGAGTAGGCATGGGGTCCGCCGGTCACCCGGTCAGCGCGTCGCGACCAGCTCCGTGATCGCCGCAGCGCTGAGCGCTGCGGTGTTGGCGCCGCGATGCTGCGCGACGATCGCACCGGCCGCGCAGGCGCGATCGAGCGCATCGCCGATGTCGTCCCCGCCGGCGAGCGCCGCGGCGAACGCCCCGCAGAAGGCATCGCCGGCGCCCGTCGTGTCGACAGGATCGATGCGGAACGCCGTGACATACAGCGGCTCAGCGCCGATGCGGTGCAGGGTCACTCCCCCGGCTCCGCGGGTCAGTACGATCTGCGCGGCGCCGGCCGCGTGCAGGCGTTCGACACCGCCGAGCTCCGCGCACTCCGTCTCGTTCACGATGAGGATGTCGACGTCGGGAAGCAGGTCCAGGGCCGCGGCCGCGGCCGGTGCCGCATTCAGCAGCGTGAGCGCGCCCCACTCCCGTGCGGCACGCAGGGCCGCAGCGACGCTGGGAACCGGCACCTCCAGCTGCGCCAGCACGACCGCGGCGCCCGCGACACCGTCGACGGCATCACGGGCGCCGAGCTCGGCGTTCGCTCCGGCGGCGACGATGATGCTGTTGTCGCCGTCGTCCAACGCCAGCACGTGGGCGATCCCGGTGGGCGCGGCCTCGGTGCGCCGCAGCACTCCGGCGACACCGGCATCCGTCAGCGTGCGCTGGAGCTCGTCGCCCGCCTCATCCTGACCGACCACGGCGCAGAACCGGGTGGGAGCGCCGCTGCGTGCGGCGGCGACCGCCTGATTGAGACCCTTGCCTCCGGCGTAGCGGCCACCCGCATGCCCGAGCAGGGTCTCGCCGACGTGGGGAGGGCGCGAGACCTCGACGACGAGGTCGAGGTTCGCGCTCCCCACCACGGCGACGCCCGAGAGGGTGTCAGACACGCGACATCGTCCGGCGGTACTGCGATCCGGTGTGGGTGTCGGCCAGCGCCGGGGTCGGAGTGCCCATCAGCCGCTCCCGAAGGCTCTGCGGCTCGGCCGGCGGGTCGACGATCGCGCCGCGCTGCTTGAGGATCGGCAGCACGTGCTCGATGAAGTCGACCGTGGATGCCGGCGGGATGACGGGGGCGAACAGGAATCCGTCGAGGTCGGCGCCATCGGCGAGCTCGATCATCCGGTCCGCCACCTGCTCGGGGGTGCCGACGATCGGCCGGGCGCCGACACCGTGCGCGTGCCAGTCGCCGAGCACGTCGCCGACCGTCTTGTCGGCGAAACGGGCGACCTGCGTCTGCGACAGCTCGGTGCTCAGCTCGGCCATCGGGGTGCTCGGTGCGTACGCCGACAGGTCGAGCCCGGTGAACCAGGCGTAGGAGGCGACCGTGACGTCGGGGTTCTGCGCGTCGGAGACCTCAGCGTACTTGCGCTGCGCCTCCTCCTCCGTGCTGCCGACGATCGCGGCGAACGCCGACATGATCTTGACGTCGGACGCGGCACGACCGTTCTTCACGGCCTCTTCGCGGATCGCGGTCGAGTGCGCACGCAGCTGCTCCACCGAGCCGCTGCCCACGAAGATCGCCTCGCCGTGCTTGCCACCGAATTCGCGGCCCGCGGGTGACGCTCCGGCCTGGAAGAGCACCGGGGTACCCTGCGGCGAGCGCGAGGTGTTGCCGTACCCGTGGGAGCGGAAGTACGGTCCGTCGTGGGCGATGCGGTGCACCTTGGACGGATCCGCGAAGCGCCCGGACTTGTCCCGTTCGAGCGCCCCCTCCTCCCAGGCCTGCTCCCACAGCTTGTAGACGACCTGCATGAAGTCGTCGGCCATGAGGTAGCGCTCGTCGTGACCCACCATGGGGACTCCGAACCCCTGCACCGCGGTGTCGGCCGTCCCCGTGGTCACGACGTTCCAGCCGATGCGTCCGCCGGAGAGGATGTCGAGGGTCGCCATCCGACGCGCGAACGCGTACGGCGGCTCGAGCAGGGTCGATCCGGTCGCGACCAGACCGAGGCGGCTGGTCTCGGGGATCAGCGCGCCGAGGATGATCGCGGGGTCGAGGCGTGGCAGATCCAGACCCTCGACCGAGCAGATGTCGGGGCGTTCGCCGGCGACGTCGGCCCAGCCCCAGGCGTCCGCGAGGAAGAGGAAGTCGAAACCGGCGTCCTCGACCATGCGGGCGGTGTCGCGCCAGTACTCGAACTTGTCGAAGAGGTACCGCTTGTTGTCGGGGTGACGCCAGGTCGCGGTGCCGGAGTCGTTCGCCTGGGCGTTCTCGAAGAGGCCGAGACGCAGCTGCTTGACGCTGTTCTGATCGGTCATGTGCGGTGCCTTCCTTGTGGGTGGATCTTGTCGTCTTCCACGGGCGCAGGGCGCGCCGGAGGAACCCCGGGGCGGGCGGGGGTTCCCGCCCCGGGATACAGGGGTTCGTCAGCCCTTCGCCGTGACCTCGCCGTCGCTCCACCACAGCACGCGCTTGCGCACGATCGCGAGGAGGATGATCAGGAGCACGCCGAGCAGGCACAGCAGGGCGATGCTGGCCCACGTGACGGGGAGGTTGGCCTGTGCGGCCGAGGTCGTCACGAGCGAGCCGAGTCCGGCCTGCTGTCCGGCCGCCACGAACTCCGCGACCGCGGCGCCGACGACGGCCAGCGGCAGCGCGATGCGGAGACCCGCGAAGACGTACGGCATGCTGCCGGGGAAGCGCAGCTCGCGGAAGATCTCCCAGCGCGAGGCGTGCAGCGTCTTGAACACGTCGAGCGCGCGCTGGTCGACATCGCGGAGTCCCGCCAGGGAGTTCACGAGCATCGGGAAGAACACCACGAGACCGGTGACGATGAACTTCGGTACCATGCCGAAGCCGAACGCCACGACGAGTGCAGGGGCGATCGCCACGATCGGCGTCACCATCACGATGATGACCAGCGGCATCACCGCGCGCTCGATGATCTGGAACTCCGCCATGACGACCGCGAGCACGAAGCCGGCGAGGATGCCGGCGGAGGCGCCGACCACGACCTCGAGCAGCGTGACCAGGAAGTTCGACCAGTACATGCCGGCATCGTCGACCAGGCTGCCGCCGATCGCCTCCAACGTCGGGAGCACGTACGGGTTGGTCCAGGCCACGACCTGCCACAGCGTCGCGGCGATCACGAAGGTGATCAGGGTCGGGACCCAGGAGCCCCAGCGCAACCACGGCGGGATCCCGCCGCGTCGCGCACCCGCACGCAGTCGCGCGGTGGCGAGGGTCGCCGTCGTGTCGCGGATCGTCATCTCAGACATGGGCCTTCTCCGTCTGCGCGCGCAGGGTGGTGCGCACGACTGCTTCCAGTTCGCGGAACTCGTCTGTCGCGTACGCCTGCTCGGTACGCGGCCGCGGCAGGTTCACATCGATCACCGCCGCGATGCGCCCGGGGTGGGCGGCCATCACGACGATGCGGTCCGAGAGCATGATCGCCTCCGGCACCGAGTGGGTGACGAACATGACCGCCTTGCGGTTCGACTGCCAGAACTCCAGCAGCGCGATCCGCTGCAGATCGCGGTTCATCTCGTCCAGCGCCGAGAACGGCTCGTCCATCAGCATGATGGCCGGATCGAACACGAATGCCCTGGCGATCGCGGCACGCTGCTGCATACCGCCGGACAGCTGCCCCGGGTACTTCTTCATCGCCTGGCCGAGCCCGAAAGTCGACAGCAGCTCCTGGGGATCGCGCAGGGCGCGGCCCCCGTTCGCCCTGCGGTTCAGCCGCACGGGCAGTTCGACGTTCTCCTGCACCGTCTTCCACGGGAGGAGGGCAGGAGATTGCGGCACCAGGCCGATCTTCTTGTCCCTCGACGCCGCGGCGACGCTCTCGCCGTCGATCGTCACGCTGCCCGAATCGGCGTCGATGAGTCCGGCGACGACCTTGAGCAGGGTCGACTTGCCGCATCCGCTCGGTCCGATCACCGACACGAACTCACCCATGCCGATCGTCAGGCTCACATCGTCGAGCACGGTCACCCGTGCACCGTCGACACCGAACGTCTTGGTGACGTTCCGGACCTCGACGCCGGCGCCCTGTGCGGCCGACATCACTTCGCCGGCCAGATCAGCGCGTCGCCGTCGTACAGGTCGGCGACCAGATCGGCGTCCATCATGTCCTCGATCGCGGGGAGGTCCTTGACGTCGCCGTACTTCTCGACGAGGGCGTACTCGGGCTCCCACATCTCGGCGGTCTGCACTCCGGGGTTGCCTCCGGCGCTCTCGCGGACCCAGGCGGATTCCACCTCCCACGTGCGGGCGAGCTGGTCGCGCGGGAAGGCCGCGCCCTGATTGTTGTCCTCCGCGAGCTGCGCGAGCGTGTCGATGCAGGCGTCGGATTCGTCGAGGCAGTACTGCAGCGCCTTCAAGCTCGCGCGCATGAAGTCGGCGGCGACCTCGCGGTGCTCGTCGAGGAAGCGGGAGTTGACCTCCATCACGTTGTACGTGCCCTCCACGCCGAGGTCGGCCGGGAGGAACTCGCTGAACGGCAGATCCTGCGCCTTGAGCGACTGCGGCTGGTTGGAGGCGTAGCCGACGATCGCGTCGACCTGCTCGCGCACGACCACGGTCGGGTCGTAGTTCGTCATCTTCACCATCTCGACCTTCGAGACGTCGACTCCGGCCTCGTCGAGCATGGCGGAGGCGATCGGGGTGAGGTTGATGAAGTAGCCGAGAGATCCGCCCTCGAGGCCCTTGAGGCTCTTCAGCTTCTCGTTGCCGAAGATGGAGAACGGCGGGGTGGTGCCGTAGGTGGCGACCGCGGTGAGGTTCTTGCTGTTCGCCGCCGCGAGCATCACATCGGATGCCGAGCCCAGCGCGGTGAACTGCGCCTGACCCGAGGCCACGAGCTGCTGGCCGTTCGCGCCCGATGCGTTGATCTCGACGTCGAGGCAGAGCTCGTCGAAGTAGCCCAGCTCCTCGGCGAGGAACACATCGAGCTGTCCGGCGCTGGCGGAGTAGCCGTAGCCGGAGATGTAGGTGATCTTGCCGGCATCCTGATTGCGCTGGCAGGTGTCGGATGCTGCATCCGTGGGGGCGGTATCGCTGCCGGCTGGTTGCGCGGAGCAGGCTCCGAGCGTCAGCGTGGCAGCGAGAACGCACGTCAGGGTGGCAGTGATGCGGAATCGGGTTTCCGCAGAGGAAGTAGCCATGGGGGTCCCTTCTCGGCCGTTCGTCGTTGATGGCTCGTTGAAAGTAACATAGTCAAGATTGACTAAGCAACAACAAACTACTTTTTGACGAAATGCGGCGACGGGACGACAGGTCGACGTCAGGACTGCGGAGCGTGCGCCTCCAGGAACTCGTAGACATCGGTCGTGTCCACGCCGGGGAACGCACCGGTCGGCAGGGTCGCGAGCAGCGTGCGCGGGGTCTTCACGTTCGGCCAGGAGTGCTCGCGCCACCGCTCCTCGAGCTCGGCCGGTGCACGACGGCAGCACACCTCGACCGAGTGCTTCGAGACTCCGCGGTTGGGGGTGTCCCGCCCCACGAACCACTTCGTGTCATCGAAGCGCACCCCCACGCTGAGGGAGTGCAGACCTTCGCTCGAGGCCTCCACGCGCGCGGTGCACCAGTACGTGCCGTTGCCGGTGTCGGTGTACTGGTAGTACGGGTTGAAGCGGTCGTCCTCATCGAACACGACACGGCTGGTCCACTTGCGGCAGCACATCTGCCCCTCGATCGCACCCAGACGGTCCGTGGGGAAGTTCACGTCGTCGTTCTCGTACGCCTTCGTGATCGTGCCCGACTCGTGCACCTTGAGGAAGTGCACCGGGATGTCGAGGTGCCTGGTCGCGAGGTTGGTGAACCGATGCGCTGCGGTCTCGTAGGAGACCGAGTAGGCGTCACGCAGGTCTTCGATCGAGATCGCCCGCCGCGCCTTGGCCTCCTTCAGCGCCGGCACGACATGGGCCTCGGGGATCAGCAGCGCGCCGGTGAGATAGTTCGTCTCGACCCGCTGGCGCAGGAACTCCGCGTAGCTGCGCGGCTCGGAGTGCCCGAGCATGCGGCTCGACAGCGCCTGCAGCACGGCCGTGCGCGCGTCGCCCTTGGCCTGCACCTGGCTCGACAGGTACAGCCGCCCGTTCGCCAGGTCGGCGACACTGCGCGTGGTCTGCGGCAGATCGGGGGCGTAGTGCAGGGTGAATCCCAGGTAGGCGGCGATCTCGGATGCCGCGCGCTGGGTCAGCGGTCCGCCCGAATGTCCGACCGCCGTGAGGATCTCCGATGCCGTGGTCTCGAGATCGGCGAAGTGGTTGTCCTGCCGGCGCATCAGGTGGCGCAGCTCGACGTTCGCCCGCCGAGCCTCCTCGGGGGTGGCGGCCCGTTCGTCCTTGAGGCGATCGATCTCTCCGTGCAGGGCCAGCAGCGCCTTCAGCGCATCCGTGGGCAGGCTCTTGGCGATGCGGAACGGCTCGATGCCGAGCGCCTGGAACGTCTGCCCCTTCATCGCGCGTTCGAGGGCGATCTCCACGGCGCTGCGCTCATCCAACGGTTCCCCCTCCAGCAGCGCATCGATCGTCACGCCGAGGGCACGCGCGATCGCCTGCAGCTGCGTGAGCTTCGGCTCGCGCTTGCCGGTCTCGATCATCGACATCTGACTCGGCGCGCGATCGACAGCAGACGCGAGCTCCTCGAGCGTCATCCCCCTGGCCGTCCGGAGCTGCCGGATGCGGCGCCCGATCGTGAGAGCGTCGGTCTCTTCTGCCGCGTCGATGGTGTTCATGGCGGTGATTCTGTCACAGAAACAGAAATTCAGCAGAACTTCTCCCCGGATTCGGTCATCTGGATGCCGGAACTTCACACACAGTGGAACCACGCCACTCCGGCACCGCAGCCGGATCCACCGAGGAGACACCATGACGCACACCTCTCACCCCCAGCCCCGTCCCGCCGGTCTGCGCGCCGGAGACCAGGTCCAGACCGCCGCGGAGCTCCAGGAGATCTGGGACACCGACCCTCGGTGGGACGGCGTCGAGCGCACCTACTCGGCCGAGGACGTCATCCGCATCCGTGGTTCGGTCCGTGAGGAGTCGACGCTCGCCCACCGCGGCGCCGAGAACCTGTGGAACCTCCTGCACACCGAGGACTACGTCCGTGCACTCGGCGCGTACACCGGAGGCCAGGCCGTGCAGCAGGTCCGGGCCGGCCTCAAGGCGATCTACCTGTCGGGATGGCAGGTCGCGGCCGACGGCAACCTCGCCGGCCAGACATACCCCGACCAGTCGCTCTACCCCGCGAACTCGGTGCCGGCCGTCGTACGCCGCATCAACAACGCGCTGATCCGCCAGGACCAGCTCGAGCACGCCGAGGGCGAGACCACCCAGGACTGGCTCGCACCGATCGTCGCCGACGCCGAGGCCGGCTTCGGCGGACCGCTGAACGCCTACGAACTCGCGCAGTCCCTCATCCAGTCGGGAGCCGCCGGCATCCACTGGGAGGACCAGCTCGCGAGCGAGAAGAAGTGCGGCCACCTCGGCGGCAAGGTGCTCGTGCCCACCCAGCAGCACATCCGCACCCTGAACGCGGCCCGTCTCGCCGCGGACGTCGCCGGCGTGCCGACCGTCATCATCGCCCGCACGGACGCCCTCGCCGCCGACCTGCTCACCAGCGACGTCGACGAGCGCGACCAGGCGTTCACCACCGGCGAGCGCACGACCGAGGGCTTCTACCGCATCCAGCCCGGTATCGAATCGGTCATCAGCCGCGGCCTCGCCTTCGCCCCCTACGCCGATCTGCTCTGGGTCGAGACGGGAGAGCCCGACATCGAGCTCGCCCGTTCCTTCGCCGCAGCCATCCACGCACAGTTCCCCGGCAAGCTCCTGGCCTACAACTGCTCGCCGAGCTTCAACTGGAAGAAGCACCTGTCGGACGCCGAGATCGCGACGTTCCAGCAGGAGCTGGCCGACCTGGGCTACAAGTTCCAGTTCATCACGCTGGCCGGATTCCACGCCCTGAACTACTCCATGTTCGACCTCGCCCGCGGCTACGCCGATCGCGCCATGAGCGCCTACGTCGAGCTGCAGGAAGCCGAGTTCGCCGCCGAGGCCGACGGCTACACCGCCACCAAGCACCAGCGCGAGGCGGGCACCGGCTACTTCGACGTCATCTCCACCGCGCTCAACCCCGACAGCGCGACCCTCGCCCTCGCCGGCTCCACCGAAGCCGCGCAGTTCCACTGATTCGCCCTCGCCCCTGTCGGCACCGCAGACGAGGGACCCCCTTCGAAAGGACTCACGATCATGACCACTCCCACCGCTCCCCCGACCACGGCTCCGATCCAGACGACCCAGCAGGGTCCGGCGATCGAGGTCACCGGCCCCCTGCGCGACCGCTACGACGAGATCCTCACGCCGGAGGCGATCGCCTTCCTCACCGAGCTGCACCACCGTTTCGCTTCGCGCCGCCACGATCGGCTCGCCGACCGCATGCGCCGTCGCTTCGAGATCGGCAACGGCCATGACCCCCGTTTCCGCGAGGACACCGCGCACATCCGAGAGGATGCCGAGTGGCAGGTCGCCGGCGCCGGGCCCGGTCTCGAGGACCGCCGCGTGGAGATCACCGGCCCCACCGACCCGAAGATGACGATCAACGCGCTGAACTCCGGCGCACGCGTCTGGCTCGCCGACCAGGAGGATGCCACGAGCCCCACCTGGAAGAACGTGATCGAGGGTCAGCTCTCGCTGCGCGATGCGATCCGTGGAGAGCTGTCCTTCACGTCTCCGGAGGGCAAGGAGTACCGCGTCACGGCGGAGCGCACCCCCACGATCGTGATGCGCCCTCGCGGCTGGCACCTGCCCGAGAAGCACATCTCTTTCGTCGACCGGGCCGGGCGCCGCACCTCGGCCTCCGGTTCACTGGTCGACTTCGGCCTCTACTTCCTGCACAACGCGCAGTCTCTGATCGACAACGGTCGCGGCCCGTACTTCTACATCGCCAAGATCGAGTCGAGCGAGGAGGCGAAGCTGTGGGATGACGTCTTCTCGTTCAGCGAGGAGTACATCGGCATCCCGCACGGCACCATCCGCGCGACCGTGCTGATCGAGACGCTTCCCGCCGCGTTCGAGATGGACGAGATCCTGTTCGAGCTGCGCGATCACTGCGCCGGGCTCAACGCCGGGCGCTGGGACTACATCTTCTCGATCATCAAGAACTACCGCGGCCGCGGCGCACGCTTCGTGCTCCCCGACCGCAGCGAGGTGACGATGACGGTGCCGTTCATGCGGGCGTACACCGAGCTGCTCGTGCAGACCTGCCACAAGCGGGGCGCCTTCGCGATCGGCGGCATGAGCGCGTCGATCCCGAACCGGCGTGATCCCGAGGCGACGGCGCGTGCGATCGAGAAGGTCGCGGCCGACAAGAACCGCGAGGCCGGCGACGGGTTCGACGGCACCTGGGTGGCCCACCCCGACCTGATCCCGACGGCGCTGGCCGAATTCGACGCCGTGCTGGGCGACCGCCCGAACCAGGTCGATCGTCAGCGCGACGACGTGCACGTGGAGGCGCGCGACCTGCTCGATCTGCACATCGGGCGCCCGATCACCGCACAGGGCGTGCGCGACAACGTGTCCGTCGCGATCCGCTACCTCGAAGCGTGGCTGCGCGGGCTCGGCGCCGTGGCGATCGACAACCTGATGGAGGATGCCGCGACGGCCGAGATCAGCCGCTCGCAGGTGTGGCAGTGGATCCACCAGGATCGCAGCACCCAGGAGGGGACGCCCATCACGGCCGAGTACGTCGAAGGACTGATCACCCAGGTGCTCGCCCAGGCGACGCGCAGCGCGGGAGACCGATTCGAGGATGCCGCCGAGATCTTCCGCGAGGTCGCCCTGCAGGAGGAGTTCCCGACGTTCCTGACGCTCGGCGCCTACAGCCGATTCCTGGTCGACGAGGCCTGAGTCGCCGCCGCGGAGCCCCTCGCCCGTTCCCCCGCGGGCGAGGGGCTCCGTGTGTCCGCGCCACCGTGTTCCCGCGGGCGTAGCCTGGATCCATGACCGACGTCTGGAACGGCATCGCCGAGGAGTTCCTCCACCTCTACCCCGCAGGACGACGTCTGCTCGCCGTGGTGGGCGAGGACGCCGAGCGTTCCCGCGCCGCCGCCGACCTGCTGGGTACGGCACTCGTCGAGGCCGGTCACGAGGTCGAACGCACGCACAGTGAGGACGGTGACGAGCGGATGCTGCGCGCTGACGTCGTCGCACCCTTCCGGAACGGCCCGAAGGCCGACCGCGTGCTGATCGTCTCCGGCCCCGCCGCCCTGCTCGGTCCGACCGCCCGCGGCATGTGGAACTTCACCCTGTGGCAGCTCGCGGGAGACGAACCGCCGCACAGCGTGGCCTCCGCCCTCGTCGACATGACCGACCCCGCGCATCCCAGCCGTCGCACGGCGGACTACTGTGCACTGCCGGCGTCCTTCGGCTCCTGAGGCGAGGGCCCCGAGCTTCCGGGCGGGGCGCCGAACCGCACCCGGAAGTCGTGACGGGGTGCCGGGAAGCAGCCGCGGCTCGCAGGAGCCTGCCGTCAGGCCCGGCTGGGGGCTCGGGCAGCTTCAGCGTAGGCACGCCCCACCGGCGCGGAAAGAGCCAGGAGAGGTCTGTCACCCCGTGCGCGGAAACCGGGCACGGAATCCCTCACCTGGCACCGTTTGCGCGTTCTCGTGTCGCAGATCACCGCGTCGCTCACCGTGCGGAATCGGTCTGCTCGTCGCGCAGCAGCATCGCCTCGGCGAGCTGCACTGGTTGGGAGCGCGCCGCGAGGCGGAAGGCGCTGGGACTGCCGCCCACGTGTCGCGAGAACTGCGCGCGCAGAGCCGCCGCGTCGACGAATCCCGCCCGCCTCGCCACCACCGCGAGCTCCTGCGCCGGGAGCACGAGGAGCTCCTCCCGCGCGGTCGTGAGCCGTCGACGCAGCAACTGCGCCGAGAGGCTCTCGTCCGCCCCGGCGAAGAACCGGAACAGCTGGCGACGACTCATGTGCAGCTCGGCGGCGAGCTGATCGATCCCGAAGTCCGCCTCGCGGTGCCGGCGTTCGATGATCTGTGCCGCCTCCCCTCTGATCCGACTGACACGATCGGTCTCGCCGTCGCCCGGGAACTGGCGGAACAGCCCTCGCACGAGCGCCACCAGCGTCACCTCCGCTCCGGCGAGCGCTCCCGCTCCCTGATCGGGATCCTGCACCCACTCGTAGAGCATGCGACCCACCGCCACCCCTGCCGCCCGCGTCAGCGGGGTGTCCGGGAACAGGCCGGCACCTGCGGCCAGCACGTGCCGGTATCCGGGGACCGCTGCGACCGGGACCACGACGCCGGTCGTCTCGCTCACGCTGAGATGCTCCACGGCGGAGTGCCCCACGCTCGACATGAAGCCCATGCGACCGACGCTCAGGTGGTGGATGCCCTGCGCGGTGTGCAGTCGCTGCCCTCCGAAGTTCGAGAGCCCGACGATGATGATGTCCTCATCCTGCGGAGCGCCACGATCGTAGGTGACGGTGTGCGCGGTCTCGAGGGTGCTGAACAGCATCGTCGCGCCAATGGAGCGCCGCAGCAGCGCGGCCTCGAAGGCGAGCGGATCTGCGGCGGACATGGTGCCGAAGTTCGACAGCTGCATCATGCCGAGGGGCCCGTCGAGCCGGATGACCGCGGAGCTGTACCAGTCGGGCGGCCGGCGGTCACGGTCGTCGCCTCCTCCGTCGCGTCCGGGAGCGCCCGACAGGCGGTGCACCCAGGCGGCAGCCTGTCCGGCGGTGATCGCCGTCATGCGCGACGCTCGGCCGCGGCGGAGCGCTGTGACGCGCGCGCGCCGAGCACGTCGGAATTCCCCAGAGATTGCACCATCGCGGTCCCGCCTGTCAGGCACGCGCCGCATCCGCGACGCGCGCACCCCATCCCCGGACACACACTAACGAGCCGCTTCCTGCGCGTGCAATATACGATACGGCGCACTCCGCAGCCCCATCCCGACCGGGCCATCGGAGCCCCGGACCGCCCGGCGCGGACTAGCTGAAGGTGGCCGCGATCGAGTTGCGGTGGTAGTCGAAGACGATGCTGGTCCGCGTCGAGGCGACGCTGCTCTGTGCCGAGAGATGCTCGAGCACGAACTCGCGCATCTGCGATGAGTCGGCTACGGCGATATGCAGCAGGAAGTCATCCTCTCCTCCGAGGAAGAACACCTGGATCACCTGCGGGAGAGCCCGCACCCGGTCCGCGAACGCGACGATGCTCTCGCGCCGGGCGCTCGGTCGCAGGCTCACCCCGATGATCGCCTGCAGCCCTGCGCCCAGCATCCGCTCGTCGACGCTCGCGTGGAAGCCGGTGATGACCCCTCGCTCGATCAGCGAGCGCAGGCGCGCGTGCGCCGTGGACGGCGCGACGCCGAGCGTGCCGGCGAGCTCGGCGTTGGTCATCCTGCCGTCCGCACCGAGCAGGCGTACGATCTGCGCATCGATCGCGTCGAGGGCCGGCGCCCGAAGACTGTTCGGTGAAGCTGCCGCATCTGACTGTTCCATACGAAGCATTATTCAGGATTCCCTCATCTGCCGAAGGTTATGAAAGAAATCTGTTGAGAAGCCGCCGTTTCTGCGATTCTGTGTTCATCCGCGCCCACACTTGGAGGATCGATGAAGATCGGCGTACCCACTGAGGTCAAGAACAACGAGAACCGCGTCGCACTGACGCCCGCCGGCACCGACCGCCTGGTGCATGAAGGGCACCGTGTGCTCGTGCAGTCGGGCGCGGGACTCGGGTCGAGCATCTCGGATGACGCCTACCGCGCGGCCGGTGCCGAGATCCTCGGATCCGCCGCCGAGGTCTGGGGCGATGCCGACCTGCTCATCAAGGTGAAGGAGCCGATCGCCCAGGAGTACGGCTTCCTGCGGCCCGACCTCACCCTCTTCACGTACCTGCATCTCGCCGCCGATCGCGCGCTGACCTCGGCTCTCGTGGGCGCCGGGACGACCGCGGTGGCCTACGAGACGGTGCAGCTGCCGGACCGCAGTCTGCCGTTGCTGGTGCCGATGAGCGAGATCGCCGGGCGGCTGTCCGTGACCATGGGGTCCTACGCCCTGCTGCGCTCCAACGGCGGCCGCGGCACCCTGCTCGGCGGCATCGCCGGAACCCCGCGGGCCAAGACCGTCGTGATCGGCGGCGGTGTCGCCGGTGAGCACGCCGCCGCCAATGCGCTCGGCCTCGGCTCCAAGGTCACCGTGATCGACATCTCGCTGCCGCGCCTGCGCGAACTCGAGCACCGCTACGGCGGCGCACTGGAGACCCGTGCGTCCAGCCGCTACGACATCGCGGAGGAGCTCGCGACCGCCGACCTGGTGATCGGATCCGTGCTCATCCCCGGAGCGGCCGCCCCCAAGCTCGTCACCGACGACATGGTCGCGACCATGAAGCCCGGCTCGGTGCTGGTCGACATCGCGATCGACCAGGGCGGGTGCTTCGAGGGTTCGCGCCCGACCACGCACGACGCTCCCACTTTCCCGGTGCACGATTCGATCTACTACTGCGTCGCGAACATGCCGGGAGCCGTCCCCGAGACCGCGACCCGCGCACTGACCAACGCGACCCTCCCCTATGTCTCGGCGATCGCCGGCAAGGGCTGGGAGCGGGCCGCCGCCGAGGATGCCGCGTTGGCGAAGGGCCTGAACGTGCAGGGCGGCCGCATCGTCCTGGACGCGGTCGCGCAGGCGCACGGTCTCTGAGGCCGTCAGCCGACCCGAAACCGAAAGAACACAGGATCTTCATGACGACTCGCCCCTCGCCGGTGCGGGCGACCCGAGTACGCTCGTAACCGTGACTGAACGCGCTCCCCTCTCCCGCAAACTGTCCGCGATCGCCGAGTCTGCGACCCTCAAGGTCGACGCCAAGGCGAAGGCCCTCAAGGCGGAAGGCAAGGACATCATCTCCTATGCCGCCGGCGAGCCCGACTTCGCGACGCCGCAGTTCATCGTGGATGCCGCAGCCGAGGCTCTCGCCGACCCCGCGAACTACCGGTACACCCCCGCCGCAGGGCTCCCGGCGCTGCGCGAGGCGGTCGCCGCCAAGACCCTGCGCGACTCCGGCCTCGAGGTCGCCCCGAGCCAAGTCATCGTGACCAACGGCGGCAAGCAGTCCGTCTACCAGGCGTTCCAGGCCGTGGTGAACCCGGGCGACGAGGTGCTGCTCCCGGCGCCGTACTGGACCACGTATCCCGAGGCGATCCGTCTCGCCGACGGCATCCCCGTCGAGGTCTTCGCCGGCGCCGACCAGGACTACAAGGTGACGGTCGAGCAGCTCGAAGCCGCCCGGACCGCACGCACCACTGTGCTCGTGTTCGTGTCCCCCTCGAACCCGACCGGCTCGGTGTACACCGCGGAAGAGACGGCGGCCATCGGCGAGTGGGCACTCGAGCACGGCATCTGGATCATCAGCGACGAGATCTACCAGAACCTCACCTACGAGGGCGTCAAGGCGACCTCGATCGTCGAGGCCGTGCCCGCCGTCGCCGGCCAGACGATCCTGGTCAACGGTGTCGCGAAGACCTACGCCATGACCGGATGGCGCGTGGGCTGGATGGTGGGACCGGCCGATGCGATCAAGATCGCCGGCAATCTGCAGTCGCACCTCTCGAGCAACGTGAACAACGTCGCCCAGAAGGCTGCGATCGCCGCGCTCAACGGCCCTCAGACAGAGGCGGAGCAGATGCGCGAGGCCTTCGACCGCCGACGCCGCCTCATCGTCTCGGAGCTGTCGAAGATCGAAGGGCTGGTCGTGCCCAACCCGCTCGGCGCGTTCTACGTGTACCCCGATGTGCAGGGCCTGCTCGGCCGCACCTGGGGCGGCGTGACCCCGACGACCTCGCTGGAGCTGGCCGACCTGATCCTGGAACAGGCGGAGGTCGCTGTCGTCCCGGGTGAGGCATTCGGCCCCAGCGGCTACATCCGCATGTCGTACGCCCTCGGCGACGAGGCCCTCCTCGCCGGCGTGCAGCGCCTGCAGCGCCTGTTCTCCTGAGGTGCTCGGGCTCGGAGACCACGCCGAGACCCCGCCGTGACGCCGAGACCCCCTCCTGCCGACGTGTGCAGGAGGGGGTCTTGTCGTGGTGAGGGAATCTCGACGCCGCGGCGGTGCGGCTCACTCCTCCGGGTGATACCCGATCAGCCAGCGGATGCCGTAGCGGTCGACGAGCGTTCCGTCCCAGTCGCCCCAGGCGCGTCGCTGCAGCGGGTCGATGACGCGACCGCCGACCGAGAGATCTGCGAACCACCCCGTGAGGGTCGACGCATCGGCCGTGCCGAGGAGCGACAGGAACATCCCGTTCATCTGCACCGCGTCATCGTCGATCCCGGCATCCGCGCCCGACAGCTCGACCGTGCCCTGCAGCATCGCGTGCCCGATCGCATCGCTCGGACCGTCATGCCTGTCGAGCTGGTCGTAGTCGAACAGCTGCAGCACGCCGCCGAACACGGACTGGTAGTACCGCATCGCCTCGGCGGCATTGCCAGGGAACAGGAGGTAGGGGATCAGTCCGCTCATGCGGCGAGTGTAGCCCCGGTCGAGGACAGGCGTCCGACGGTCAGAGGTCGACGCCGACCAGCACCGGTTCGGGCTGGAGCACCAGGCCGAACTCCGCGTGCACCCGGCTCTGGATGAAGCGCGCCAGCTCGGCGACCTCTGCCGCGTTGGCTCCCCCACGGTTCGTGAGGGCGAGGGCGTGCTTGGTCGAGACCGAGGCGCGCGAGCGCGGAAGCTTGAACCCCTTGCGGATACCGGCCTGTTCGATGAGCCAGGCAGCGCTCACCTTGACATCGGTGGGACCGCGTCGAGGAGCGGGTACCAGACCGTCGTAGCTCGCGAGCGGGATCACCGTGACCGCGTCGAGGTCCGGCGCGACGGGCCACCGCGGGCACTCCGGTGGCAGCGCGCGGGCCACGGACTCCGGCACGATCGCGTTCTGGAAGAAGGAGCCGACGCCGTGCGTGTCGGGATCGTTCTCGTCGAGCAGCATCCCCTTGGACGCCCGCGTCGCGAGGATGCGCTCCCGCACCCAGGTCAACGACACCGGGGCATCGCCGTCGAGGCCGAGCGCGCGGCGCAGCTGCTCTCCGCGCACGATGCGCTCCGGCGTCACGACCAGGTCGACGGTCACCGACAGGATGACGGCGCGGCGCTGCGGCACGCTGCCGTAGTGATGCTTGAGCACCGAGGTACGGAAGCCGAGTCCCAGCGCCGCGGCGGGAACGGTGGAGATCTCACCCGTTCCCTCGTCGATCAGTTCGACCTCGACGAGCGTCTCCTGGACCTCCTGGCCGTAGGCGCCGATGTTCTGCACCGGAGCTGCACCGACCGTGCCGGGGATGCCCGACATGGCCTCCAGCCCCGCATAGCCATGCTCCACGGCATACGCGACGAGGTCGTCCCAGCCGTGTCCGGCCTGCGCCCGCAGACGGATGCGACCGGCATGAGGCGAAGGGAGTTCTTCGATCCCGGTCGTGAGGACGCGGATGACCGTCCCCTCGAAAGGCTCATCGCCGACGAAGAGGTTGGATCCGCCGCCCAGCACGAACCATTCGTCTCCGCGCGCCCAGGTGTCGCGCAGGGCCTCGATGAGTCCTGAGGTCGTCGTCGCCTCCTGCATCCGCTCCGGGGCTGCCCCCGTACGGAGCGTCGTGAGGTCGGCGAGGCGGATCGGATCGATCTCTCGCATGTCAGGCCGCGATGCGCAGCTGCGCCTTGACGAGCACGGTGGCCTCGCCGAACGTGACCTTCAGGTCGACGCGCGCGGCATCGTCGTCGACGGCCCCGACGGTGGCGGTGATGTGCACATCAGCGCCGTCCACGGGGTCGACCACGACGGGCTTGGTGAAACGCACCCCGTAGTCGAGGATGCGAACGTCGGGCTCGAGAGCGGAGAGGAGCACCGACGAGGCGATCCCCATCGTGAGCATGCCGTGCGCGAGAACGCCCGGCAGCCCTACGGAGGCCGCGATGTCGTCACGGTAGTGGATGGGGTTGAAGTCCCCGGATGCTCCGGCGTAACGCACGAGCGACTCGCGAGTCAGGTGCACGGTGCGCTCCGCGAGGACGTCTCCGACGGAATACGACATCATTCGCCCTCTCCGACCAGCAGCACGCTGGTCGCGGTCACCACGTGGGCGCCGTCGACATCGGTGATCTCGGCTTCGCTCGTGATCAGCGCGTTTCCCGCCATCGTGCGGATGCCGGTGACGCGCAGCTGCCCGACGAGTTCGTCGCCGGCCACGATCGGACGCGAGTAGGTGAATCGCTGCTCGGCGTGGATCGTGCGTGCCAGGACGATGCCGGAATCCGGCAGCGCGAGGAGCTGCTGCAGCGTGAGGTCCTGGATGACCATCGCGAAGGTCGGCGGCGCGACGACGTCGGCATAGCCGGCTGCGCGAGCGGCCTCGTCGTCGGTGTGCTGAGGAGCATCGGCGAAGACGGCGCGAGCGAACTCGCGCACCTTCTCCCGGCCGACGAGGTACGGGGCGGTCGGCGGGAACTCCCGGCCGATCAGATCTGTGTTCACTGCCACCCCTCGATCCTACCGAGCATGGCGGTCGGGCGGTTCCGCGCTCACGCCTTGCGACGGCCGCGAATGGCTTTCAGCGCCATCTGGACGGCGATCACCACGAGATATGCCGCGAAGAGAATGTTCCCGGCCGTCGGGTCGATCAGGGTCGCGATCCATGCGCCGAGTGCGGTCGTGGTGCATGCGGAGACGCCGATGAGCACGGCCGCCCGCAGGTCGACGTTGCGGGTGCGCAGGTTGCCGATCGTGCCGGAGACCGCGGTGGGGATCATCATGAGCAGCGAGGTGCCCTTGGCCACCAGGTCGCTCGTGCCGAACGCCAGCATCAGGACGGGAACCACGATCACGCCGCCGCCGACACCGATGAGACCGGCGAGGACGCCGGTGCCGAGGCCCACACCCACCAGTGCGAGCCCGGAGAGCAGAGTCAGATCGAAGGTCGCATCACGCGAAGGGATCACGAGGAAGAGCGTGACGATGACGAGCACCAGGAAGCCGACGAAGCCCCAGCGCAGGGCCGTCTGCGAGATGCGCGGGAGAAGCCGCGTACCGATCTGCGCGCCGACCACGGCCCCGGCCGCCAGGATGAGCGCGGGGATCCAGGCCACGGACCCCGAGACGGCATAGGAGATCACTCCGACGCTGGCCGTGGGCACGATCGCGGCGAGCGAGGTACCGGCCGCGAGGCGCTGGTCGAACTGGAGCAGCAGCACGAGCAACGGCACGATGACCGTGCCGCCACCGACGCCGAAGAGTCCGGAGAGCAATCCGGCGAGGAGGCCGATTCCGATGAAGGCGGCGTATGCCCGCGGCCCTCGATGCAGCTCCGCCGCGACGTCGTTCACGCTGTGTTCCTCCCCCGCGACGCACGACGGCCGCACCGCGACCAGCCTACTCCCGCCCCTCCGCCTCGCCGGACGTCCGCGACGAGCAGAAGACCCGATCGCGGGGGGAGCCGTGACCGGGTCTTCCGGTGTGCCTGTGCATCGTCGCGCAGTG
Organism: Microbacterium saperdae; assembly: GCF_006716345.1. Taxonomy (NCBI): domain Bacteria; kingdom Bacillati; phylum Actinomycetota; class Actinomycetes; order Micrococcales; family Microbacteriaceae; genus Microbacterium; species Microbacterium saperdae. Next base: position 618,973 of record NZ_VFOX01000001.1, on the reverse strand, counting down.
GGACCCACGCGACATCCGCGATCAGTTCACGAGGGGCTGCGCACTGTGGGGAAGGGGAGATGTGCGCGCCTCTCGCTCCCAGGAGAACACAACCGCCCCCACGCGTCACGTCTCCTCGGCGCGATCCCCCAGTTGCGGGGATCGCCGCGGCGTCCGAACACGCGAGGCCGTGATCCGCGAACCCCTGGGACGCAGTGCCATCTTATGCGAGACTGGATCGCAACACCGGCGATGATGCCGGCATCGACCGGATCGAAGGAGATCTGATGGTTCGCAGCACGTTCCCCGACCTGGAGATCCCTGACGTCTCCGTGTACGACTTCCTGTTCGGCGACCTCGACGACGCACGGCTGGACTCCGTCGCACTGATCGACGGCATGAGCGGCGCGACCACGACCTATCGCCAGCTCGTCGGGCAGATCGGCCTGTTCGCCGGCGCTCTCGCGGCACGGGGTGTCGGCGTCGGCACCCGCATCGGCGTCCTGTGCCCGAACATCCCCGCGTTCGCCACGGTCTTCCACGGCATCCTGCGGGCCGGCGCGACCGCGACCACCATCAACTCCCTCTACACTGCCGAGGAGATCGCGAACCAGCTCACCGATGCCGGTGCCGAGTGGCTGGTCACCGTCTCTCCCCTGCTCCCCGGCGCGCTGGCCGCGGCCGCACAGGTCGGTATCGACGCCGACCATCTGATCGTGCTCGACGGCGCCGAGGGACACCCTTCCCTGCCCGCGTTGCTCGGTGAAGGCCGCACGGCCCCCGAGATCTCCTTCGACCCCGCGACGCATCTCGCCGTGCTCCCCTACTCCTCCGGCACGACCGGTCGCCCCAAGGGCGTGATGCTGACCCACCGCAACCTGGTCGCGAACGTCACGCAGTGCCGCTCCACGATCTCGCTCGGCGACGACGACCGGGTGCTCGCCGTCCTGCCGTTCTTCCACATCTACGGCATGACGGTGCTGCTCAACTTCGCGCTCCGGCAGCGCGCTGCGCTCGTGACCATGCCGAAGTTCGACCTCGTGGAGTTCCTGCGCGTGGTCGCCGACCATCGCACGAGCTGGGTGTTCATCGCCCCGCCGATCGCCGTGGCCCTCGCGAAGCATCCGCTCGTCGATCAGTACGATCTCTCGGCGATCAAGGTGATCTTCTCCGGCGCGGCACCGCTGGACGGCGCTCTCGCCTCGGCCGTCGCCGCGCGCCTGGGGTGCACGGTCTGCCAGGGGTACGGCATGACCGAGACGAGCCCGGTGACCCACGCGATCCCCTACGACCGCGACGACATCGACCGCTCCTCCGTCGGACTGCTCCTCGCCGGCACGGAAGCGCGCCTGCTGGACGCCGAGACCGGCGCAGACGTCGACGTGCCCGCGGAAGGCTCGAGCGAGCCCGGTGAGCTCCTCATCCGCGGTCCGCAGGTGATGAACGGGTACTTGAACCGTCCGGATGCCACGACCGAGATGCTCGACGCCGACGGCTGGCTGCACACCGGCGACGTCGCCACGGTCACGCACGACGGCATCTTCCGCATCGTCGACCGGCTCAAGGAACTGATCAAGTACAAGGGCTACCAGGTCGCACCGGCCGTGCTGGAGGCGGTGCTGCTGGAGCATCCGTCGATCGCGGATGCCGCCGTGATCGGCGCACTCGACGAAGACGGCCAAGAGGTGCCGAAGGCCTTCGTCGTCGTGCAGCAGGGCGCGGAGCTCGACGCGGATGCCGTGATCGCGCACGTCGCGGGCCGCGTGGCCCCGCACGAGAAGGTGCGCCAGGTCGAGTTCATCGACGCCATCCCGAAGTCCAGCTCCGGCAAGATCCTGCGCAAGGACCTGCGCGCCCGCTGATCGGCCCAGGACGCCGGAAACGACGAAGCCCGCCACCCCGGGAAGGGGCAGCGGGCTTCGTCGTGAAACCGAGTGATTACTCGGACTTCTCCTCGGCGGGAGCCTCGGTGGTCTCCTCAGCGGGAGCCTCCTCTGCGGCAGCCTCGGGAGCCTCCTCGACGGGAGCCTCCTCGACGACCTCAGCCGGCTTCTCAGCCTTGGCAGCGGTCTTCTTGGCCGACTTCGGCTTCGGGTTCACGGGCTCGAGGACGAGCTCGATCACGGCCATGGGGGCGTTGTCGCCCTTGCGGTTCCCGACCTTGGTGATACGGGTGTAGCCACCCTCGCGGTCCGCGACGAGCGGAGCGATCTCGGCGAAGAGCGTGTGCACGACGCTCTTGTCGCCGATGACGGCGAGCACGCGACGACGCGCGTGCAGGTCGCCACGCTTGGCGAAGGTGATCAGACGCTCAGCGAGCGGACGGAGGCGCTTGGCCTTCGTCTCGGTCGTCTTGATCGACTTGTGGGTGTAGAGCGCCGCTGCGAGGTTCGCAAGCATGAGGCGCTCGTGTGCGGGGCCGCCTCCGAGGCGGGGACCCTTAGTGGGCTTGGGCATAATCGTCTAGCTCCTGGTCAGAAAGGTCGGGTATCAGAAGGACTCGTCTTCGCTGCCGCCGTAGAAGTGGGCGCCGTCGAAACCGGGCACCGAATCCTTGAGCGACAGACCGAGCGAGATGAGCTTGTCGCGCACCTCGTCGACCGACTTCTGGCCGAAATTGCGGATGTTCATGAGCTGCGTCTCCGACAGGGCGACGAGCTCAGAAACGGTGTTGATGCCCTCACGCTTCAGGCAGTTGTACGAGCGGACCGACAGGTCGAGGTCCTCGATCGGCATCGACAGCTCGCTGGAGTTCACTGCCTCCACCGGCGCCGGGCCGATCTCGATGCCCTCGGCCTCGACGTTCAGCTCGCGAGCGAGACCGAACAGCTCGGTCAGCGTCTTCGCAGCCGAAGCGACGGCGTCGCGGGGGCTGATCGACGACTTGGTCTCGACATCGAGGACGAGCTTGTCGAAGTCGGTACGCTCACCGGCACGAGTCGCCTCGACGCGGTAGCTGACCTTCAGGACGGGCGAGTAGATCGAGTCGATCGGCACCTGGCCGGCCTCGGCGTACTCGTTGCGGTTCTGCGTCGCCGAGACGTAGCCACGGCCACGCTCGATCGTCAGCTCGAGCTCGAACTTCGCGGTGTCGTTCAGCGTCGCGATGACGAGCTCGGGGTTGTGGACCTCGACACCGGCCGGAGCCGAGATGTCGGCGGCGGTCACTTCGCCCGCACCGGTCTTACGCAGGTACGCCGTGATCGGCTCGTCGCGCTCCGAGGAGACGACGAGCTGCTTGATGTTGAGGATGATCTCGGTGACATCCTCCTTCACGCCGGGGATGGTGCTGAACTCGTGCAGCACACCGTCGATGCGAACGCTGGTGACTGCGGCGCCGGGGATCGACGACAGCAGGCTGCGGCGCAGCGCGTTGCCGATCGTGTAACCGAAGCCGGGCTCCAGAGGCTCGATGATGAACCGGCTACGGTTCTCGACGATCTTTTCCTCGGTCAGTGTGGGACGCTGTGCAATAAGCACTCTGTGTTCCTTTCGATCACATGCCCGCTATATGACATGTGGTGGGTGAGGTCTTGAGTTGTGGAAGTCGATGCCCGCACGCGGGCGGAGAGCCGCTCGGCGCTTCAGTGTGTCGAAGGCACGAGCGGCTCAACCAGCCGGATCAGACGCGGCGACGCTTCGGCGGGCGGCAACCGTTGTGCGCCTGCGGGGTGACGTCCTGGATCGAGCCCACCTCGAGGCCAGCGGCCTGGAGCGAACGGATCGCGGTCTCGCGGCCGGAGCCCGGACCCTTCACGAGGACGTCGACCTTCTTGACGCCGTGCTCCGCAGCCTGACGGGCGGCGGACTCGGCAGCCATACCGGCGGCGTACGGGGTCGACTTGCGGGAGCCCTTGAAGCCCACGCCACCCGACGATGCCCAGGCGATGACAGCGCCGGACGGGTCGGTAATCGAGACGATCGTGTTGTTGAACGTCGACTTGATGTGGGCCTGGCCCAGCGCGATGTTCTTCTTTTCCTTGCGGCGCGGCTTGCGCGCGGCGGCCTTGGGTGCAGCCATGAAAGTGTTCTCCTAGTCCCTGGGGCCGCTGCTTAGCGGGCCTTCTTCTTGCCTGCGACGGTGCGCTTCGGGCCCTTGCGGGTACGGGCGTTGGTCTTGGTGCGCTGACCACGGACCGGGAGACCACGACGGTGGCGGATGCCCTCGTAGGAGCCGATCTCGACCTTGCGGCGGATGTCTGCGGCGACCTCGCGGCGCAGGTCACCCTCCACCTTGTAGTTGCCTTCGATGTAGTCGCGGAGGGCGATCAGCTGGTCATCGCTGAGGTCCTTCACGCGGATGCTCTCGTCGATCTCCGTTGCCTTGAGGATCTCGACCGAGCGGGTACGGCCGACGCCGTAGATGTAGGTAAGGGCGATCACCACGCGCTTATCGCGCGGGATGTCAACGCCGGCAAGACGTGCCATGCGGTTCTCCTGGGTGTTGTGGAGGTGTGGAACAGGATCGGTGCCCGGGCCTCCGCCCGAGGTGTCCCCCGCTTCCGCGGGTTCTGATCCTGCCGTATGTGTATTCAGTTATGAGATGTGCGCGAGCGGTGCCGCACAGCGCAGGTGCTTAGCCCTGGCGCTGCTTGTGACGCGGGTTGCTCTTGCAGATCACCATGACGCGGCCGTGACGGCGGATCACCTTGCAGTGATCGCAGATGGGCTTGACGCTGGGGTTGACCTTCATGATGTTTCCTGTTCGCTGTCTTCGTACCGCCCCGATACCGAGGCAGGCCGTTACTTCTCGACCGGCTAGCGGTAGCGGTAGACGATACGGCCGCGGGTGAGGTCGTAGGGGCTGAGCTCCACGACCACGCGGTCCTCGGGGATGATGCGGATGTAGTTCTGCCGCATCTTGCCGGAGATCGTTGCCAGGACCTTGTGTCCGTTGCTGAGCTCAACGCGGAACATCGCGTTGGGCAGTGCTTCGGAGATCACGCCCTCGATCTCGATGACACCGTCTTTCTTAGCCATAGCCTCGCTGACGCTTCTGCAGACCGGTCGATCTGCGGTGGGTGATTGGATTGTGGTGCTGCGCCGCCGGACACGCCGAATCTAGGCACAAAGCACCAAAGATCTATGTTAGACGCTCCGGAGCCATCCGGCAACTTGAGAGCCGGGGGCGGAAAACCCTCGGATCAACCGAGCAGCTTCTCCATCACGGTGATCTCGCCGGCCTGCAGGTCGAGGCGCTTGCCGTTGACCTCCACGGTCGGTGTGCCCTTGATGTCGTGAGCCTTCGTCTGGTCGCCTACGAAGTCCTTGTAAGTGCCGTCGGCGATGCAGTCCGCGGCGGCACCGGCGCCGACCTGCTCAGCCAGCGCGGAGAGCTCGGCGTCGGTCAGGCCCGCGGAGTTCTCCTCCGGGCGGTTCTCGAACAGGAGGTTGAAGAAGTCGATGCTCGATTCCGGCGCCTCGGCGGCGACGCAGTACATCGCGTTGGCCGCGCGAGTCGAGAACTCGGTTCCCTGCGAATAGCGGTCGAGGATCGAGACGGGGTGGATGTTCAGCGTGATCTTGTCATCGGCGGCCGCGGCCTGCAGCTGCTCGCCGTAGCTGTCCTCGAACTGACCGCAGATCGGGCACATGAAGTCGACGAACGTGTCGACCTGGTCTTCTCCCGTTCCGAAGCTGATCGCACCGGTCTCCTCGTTGATCGAGTCGCTGACGG